>JAPYUH010000335.1 GCA_029936195.1 Alphaproteobacteria bacterium | reverse complement strand
CTAGTTTAATCCAAGGTGCGGGATGTGGTGATGTGAATTGGCCTGTTGATGACATCAAGGCCGTTCGGCCCGCATTCATTTGGTCTAGCGGCGATATCGGTTATGGCCAAACGGCGACCGTATTATTAGCCAACCCTAACGGGTGGAAGATGACCCATGGCGGGCATGGGTTCGTATTGTATCCTTGGTCATTATTTGCCTTGCGTGCGCAGATTTTTCCAGGTGATCCAGACCACCAAGGCGGCCGTCATGACGAGAAAACCCATGGCGATGGGACGGCCATAAAAAATCTCCAAATCGCCGTCCGAGATCAAGAGTGCTTGGCGCAGGCCATCCTCGATCATTGGGCTCAAAATAAACCCGATCAGCAAGGGTGGGATGGGGAACCCGAATTTGATCATCAAGTAGCCCAATATGCCCATGCCCAGCATGACATAGATGGGGAACTGGCCGCCCCCGGCAACGAACGTCCCGGTGATGCAGAGCACGATGACGATGGGGAACAGCAAGGAGCGCTTGAGCTTTATGGCCTGAATAAAGCCGCGCAGGCCGATCAGGGCCACGAACAAATGCAGGCACGAGGTGATCAGCATGCCGATCATGAAGGCCGAGACAAAGCTGCCCTGTTCGGTGAACAGCGTCGGGCCCGGTATCAGGCCATGAACCATGAAGGCGCCGAGCATGATGGCGGTGATGACGTCGCCCGGAATGCCCAGGGTGAGCAAAGGTATGAAAGTGGCGCCGCAAACGCCGTTATTGGCGGACTCCGCCGCCGCAACACCTTCGATGGCGCCCTTGCCGAACATTTCAGGCTGCTTCGACATGTTTTTCGCCATGCCGTAAGCCAGGAAGGCGGCGATGGAGGAGCCGATGCCGGGTATGGCGCCAATGAAAACACCCAGGGGCGCCGACCGCAACATGGTCGGAAAGACCATTTTGAATTCGGCCCAGGTGACCCTGTTGTCGTCACCGTTTTTTGATATCTCGATGACCGTGCGGCTGGCCGTCGTCTTCAGGCTGTTTTCAATCTGGACTAGGGCTTCGGAGATGGCGAAAAGGCCAATGATCATGGCGATAAAATGCAGTCCGCCGGTCAGTTCATAAAAGCCGAAATGCATGCGCGGCATGCTTTCCAGCGGATCCATGCCCACCGTGGCGAACAACAGCCCCATGCAACCCGCGATGACCCCCTTGATCAGATTATCGCCGGAGACGAAACCAATGATCGTCAGGGCGAACAGGCCAAGGGCGAAAAATTCCGCCGGGCCAAATGTGGTGGCGATCTTCGCCAATTGGGCCGCCAGCAGGATCAGCGCGATGTCGGAGATGATTTCACCGAATACGGAAGCGTAAATCGAAAGTTTCAAGGCCTTGCCGGCCTTGCCCTGGCGGGCCAGGGCGTAGCCGTCCAGGGCCGTCGCCGCGGCCGCCGGCGCGCCCGGCACATTGATCAGGATGGCCGAAATGGAGCCGCCATGGGTGCCGCCCTTGTAAATGCCGATCAGCATGGACAGCCCCGCCAACGGCGGCATGTGATAGGTGAAGGGCAGAGCCAGGGCCACGGCCAAAGGCACGTTCAGGCCCGGTATGGCGCCAATAACGATACCAATGACCAGACCACCGACCATTAGCAGTATGTTCTGCAGATGGAAGATCTGATCGAAACCGGCGAAGATAAAATCCATAATTCAGCAATTCTGATGGTGCAAAAAATTCAAAACAAGGAGGCCTCGGGCAATAGAATGATCATGACTTCCTGGAAAAAGAAATACAGCGCCGGCGGTGCGGCGGCGGCCACGATAAAAAGGCCTAGCCAGCGCCGATTTCCGTAGATGATCGAAAGCACGAGCAGGGTGCATGCCGTTGCTGCTAGGTATCCGAACAATGGCATGCCGACAATGTAAAGGCCCATCACCACGATGGCGGCGATGATATGCGGGGTCGAGGATGCCCCATCCGTTTCCAAATCGGCTACTTCGCGGCGCCTGTTCCGCCAGCCGTTCCAACACAGCAATGCGGAGAGCATGGCGATGGCGGCGCTCAACGCCTGGGGAAAACTCCATGGCGTCAAACCAACTTCGTTGTATTCGCCCACCGTCAGGGGGGCAGCGACAAAAATAGCGATGCCGAAGGCGCACAGCAGGCCGCCGGCGATGATATCAACGCGAGCCATGTTCATGGGATACGTGAAGTCCGCGGCCACGACGGCAAAAGAGACGCCGCGACCGCGAAGCTTTCTGCCTGATTATTTACCGCGATAGGTATTCCAGTCCCGGTCCCAGATCTTGCCGAACGCGGGGCCGTCAAGATAATTGACCGAGGTGCCACTGTTCTTGGCAAACTTCAGGAAGGCTTTATCTTCCGTCGTCGCCTTCAGCGCATCGCTCAATTTCTTGATGATTTCAGGCGGTGTGCCCTTGGCGACGGCAAGACCGGTCCAAGGCACCAACACCAACTCAAAGCCCAATTCCTTCATGGTCGGCGTGTTGGGCAGGGCGTGATGACGCTCGGCGGAGAAAACCCCGATGGCATTCATGGTGCCTGCCTTGATATGGGAAACGCCGGCCGAGACATCGCCCAGGGAGGCCATGCCCACATGGCCGCCAAGAACCATCGGCAGGGCCTTGGCATCGCCCTTGGCCGGAATATGTTTCAACGTAATGCCGGCAGCCTTGGCGAACTTCATCACGGCGCGCCAGGGCAGAACCTTGGATGGAGAGGCAAAGGTGGCCTTGCCCGGATTGGCCTTGGCGTACGCGATCAACGATTTCGCATCGGAATAGGGCTGCTGTTTGCCGGCGACGACCAGCATGGTGCGGGCCGAGATTTGTCCGACGGGAATGAAGTCCCGGGGCAGAAAGCCGACATCGCGAACCGCGGGTTGCAGGACATGATTGCCGACCGTGGTCACCAGAACCGTGTAGCCATCCTTTGGCGCATCCAGTACGGATCGGGTGGCAATGGTGCCGACGCCGCCAACCCGGTTCACCACCGCGATGGCCTGGCCAAGATGATTGGACATATAGCTCGCCGTCATCCGGCCGGTGATATCCGTACTCCCTCCCGCGGGCCAGGGCACGACGAAGGTAACGGGCTTGGCGGGATATTCCGCCGCAAATACCGTGGTCGCCGTGGCGAAAAGTGCCGCCGCGCCGAGCGCCGATAGGGTCACATTTTGAAAAAGTTTTCTCATTTCAACCTCCCAGTTGTTTTGTCTGACTGTACTTACGCATACTGAAACACGCCACTTCGGCCGCCTAAAGCGGCAAATCTAACGCAAATTTTGATAGTTTGTCCTCGTC
>JAPYUH010000334.1 GCA_029936195.1 Alphaproteobacteria bacterium | reverse complement strand
TGCTTGAAAATTGCCAATTCCGGACTGTTAGAAAACTCTAATACATAGCACCTAGATGCCAGTCGGCGGGAGCCGCACACAGCATCGATAGCGGAAGTGACGAACCTTAAAGACATGCGCCATCTTGAGGCCAGCGGGTTGGCAGACGACACGGGTGTTAGATGGAGGGGCAAAGGATGGCCAAATTATTCCGGCCTTATCGCCATGGGCGTAAGCCGCCATAAATTTGCCACGTTGCCTGCTTAATCCTTTGATCAGCTTAATTGGACCGGAACACCTGAACCCGAAGTTAAGCGGTGATTGGAATTCTGGTCCCTTGAAGTGGTAGGGTCGTCTAAACATTAAAAATACGCTGGAGGGAAAAATCGATGTTATTGGGCAAAGAACCAATCATTATTCCGACTCGGGGCTGCAAATTCATCACAGGCCATCCTGGTGAAAACGGTTGGACGTATTGTGGCAAGAGTCTGGTTGAGCATAATTCTTCATGGTGCAAAGAACATCGAGCTGTGGTTTACGGAAAATCCAGCCCAAAACTGGTTTCGAAGACCAAACCCACTATATCGCCCAAAGTCATTCATCCTACCGTCAGCCTTGAAGACCCATTGTTGCTAAATCAAAAATGATGGTTTGCCGGACCAAAGGGACGGCATGTAATCATATTTCTGACAGGAAACGACATATATGCCGTCAAATAGCCTTTCCTTGAGCATGAAAGACGACCCCAATGCAATTGCCGCATGGCTGATCGAAGAGCATGGTCTAAAGGATGCCGAGCGAGTGGTATTAGACAGCATTTTCAAGGCACAGAATGTCGGTGACAATTATGGTCTTAGTGTTTGGCGCGAGGTGCGGCAGACCCTAGCGAAACGATCAGACGATACCAACAGATACAGTGAAGATGACGATGCTTGAAGTCAGGTGAACAGCCGACACAGGGCTGACGTCCTGTGATACGCGGTTTGTGCCAAAAACGGGCATGCGGCCCCGACAACCCAACACCTAGATTCCCTAGTCGCAGGCGCCTCGAACAACTCGAGACACCAGTTGGAGGCGATCAGCCCGTCGAAGGGCCCGAATCGTCATGCATTTCTGGGCCGTTCACGGATATTCCCATATCCCGTCGGCTATCCGATCGTCCTGTCAGAGATAAATAGTGCGGACGATTTCTTCATGATTGCCTTCCAAGGACTTCACAAACCCGCCGTCGCTGACGACGCCGTCGCGCAAAATTATGAAACGGTCTGCCACCTTGAAGGCAAGAGCAAGGTTCTGTTCGACCATCAGCATTGTCGCCCCGTCATCCTTCAGGGCCTGGATGATAGTTCCGATCTCATTGATGAACTGCGGCGCCAACCCGCCGGACGGTTCGTCCAGCAAAAGCAGGCGGGGCTTGGACATCACGGCACGGCCAATGGCCACCATCTGTTGCTCGCCGCCCGATAGCGTACGGGCCAATTGGCGGCGGCGTTGACTTAGGCGCGGGAAATATTCGAAGACGCGTTCCAGATGTTCCTCGGCCTCGCCGCGGTTGCGGATCGTGGCGCCGAGCCGCAGATTGTGCTCGACGGTGAGTTCGGGGAACAGATCGCGTGCTTGGGACACTTGTACGACGCCGCGACGGAATATCTTGTGGGCGGGGAGATTGGTAATATCCGCGCCATCGAAAACGATCCTCCCCGAACTCGGGGCAACGAAGCCGCTGATGGTGTTCAGCGAAGTCGATTTGCCGCTTCCGTTGGCGCCGAGGACAGCCACCACTTCACGCTCGGAAATGCTGTAGTCGATGCCGTGAAGCACCTGCTTAGTCCCGTAGGAGACATGCAGGCCTTCGACGATCAGCAGCGAGTCATGCGTGGCCAAGGTAGGCCTCCAATACTTCGCGGTTCTGTCTGATCTCATCGGGTGTGCCCTCGGCGATAACCTCGCCGGAACTGAGGACGACGATGATGTCGGAACCGGACATGACCAGGTCGATAACATGCTCAATCAGCATGATCCCGATGCCTTCTTCGCCGGCCAGGCGGCGGATGATCTCCATCATGCGGTCGCGCATTGGCGGCGACAGGCCGACGACCGGCTCATCAAGAAGCAACAGCGGCGGATCGGTGGCCAACGTGCGGACGATCTCGACCATGCGTTGCTGTCCGCCGGAAAGGTCCTTGACCGGCTGATCGGCGATGGCGCCCAGATCCATGAGATCCAAAAGCCGGTGCGCCCTCGCGATTGCCTCTCGCTCCGCCTCCCGGGCCTCGCCCAACCCTAGGACGATTCCTAGGAAACTGCTGTCGATTTTCACGTGAAGGCCGGCCAGGATGTTTTCGAGGGCGGTCAGTTCCGTGAACAATCCGCCGTTCTGGAAGGTGCGGCGAACACCCTTCACCGAGATTTCGTGTGGCGCCAGGCCGTGGATCGGCGTGCCCTTGAAATGGATGGTGCCATCGGCCGTTGGGACGTAACCGGATACGGCATTGAATAGCGTCGTTTTGCCGGCCCCATTGGGCCCGATGACGGCGCGCACTTCGCCGGCATGGGCGTTGAACGTCACGTCGGCGAGCGCCTGGAGGCCGGAAAAGTTGACTGAGACACCCTGTAATTCGAGCAGTGGTTCCATAGCTAATCCCGATAATACCGCTCTTGGAACACAGGCGAGATGCGATGCAACAAGCTAACCAAGCCCTTCGGCAGGAACAACAGGACCAGCACGATGACGACCCCGAAGAACAGCTCATCCATGCCCGGGAACTGACGAAAGTACTCCGGCAACGTGGTCAGGGCGATGGCGCCCAGCACACTGCCGACGATGCTGCCCGTGCCGCCGACCAAGACCATTCCGAAATGGATAATGACCTCCGTCAGACCGAAGGCCTCTGGTAATACACGTTCCGTCAACACCGCGAACATGGCGCCGGCAATGCCGACGACGGCGCCACTCCAAACGAAAGCCAGGACGATATAACGCGCTGTATGAATTCCGAGCGAGGCGGTCGAGGATTCGTTGTCCCGTATGGCGACGATGGCGCGCCCGATCTTCGAGCGCATGAGATTGGATGTCGCCTTAACCACTAGAACTGTCAGCAGCAGAAACACGTAAAACTTAGGTGCTTCCGAATCGAGCGGGATCCAAAAAAAGCTGGCCTTTGGCAGGAGCAGGCCATCCGATCCATCGGTGACCTTATCGCCGTGCAGATAGATCCACCGCATGAGTTCGCCGAAGGCCAGGGTGATGATGGCCAGGTAGTAGAGCCGGATCCCCCTGAGCGCCGCCACGCTGGCCAAGAACCCGGCGATCCCGCCGACAACGGCCG
>JAPYUH010000333.1 GCA_029936195.1 Alphaproteobacteria bacterium | reverse complement strand
TCAATAGTAATGGTGATAACCTTGGTAACGTTGTTCAGTTCATGGAGCGTGAACACCCTAGGCGTTTCAAAACCATCCTCAGTCGGATTGCCGAAAAGATTCCTGGGATAGACAAAATCGATACCGAAAGAACGACCGACGGCCGGCTTATTCTCCAGTTCAATGACAAAGGGTTTCAGGATCCTTTTTTTGCGCAGCAAATGTCAGTTGGGACATTAAAAATGTTTGCCTATCTGCTGTTGCTTGAGGACCCTAGTCCGCCTCCGTTTCTGTGCATCGAAGAACCCGAAAACGGTCTGTACCATAAGCTTCTTGAATCCCTCGCCCAGGAATTTCGTAAACATGCCACCGGAAGCAAGGATGGTTCACAGGTCTTCATTACGACCCACCAGCCATACTTCGTGGACTCATTGGAACCAGACGAAGTTTGGATTTTGGAGAAGGGTGCCGATGGCTTTTCAACGGTTCGGAGGGCAAGCAATGATCCTATCGTTGGAAATATGGTAGCAGAGGGACTTCCACTGGGCGGACTTTGGTACAGTGATTATTTGGATGCTGGAATTTCTCATGCACTTTGAGTTTCTCGTCGAAGACCTATCAGGAAAGAAGGCGCTCGAAATTCTGGTACCAAAAATTCTTGATACTAGTGCACACACATTCAGAACAATTCCATACCGAGGGGTTGGCCGAATTCCAAGAAACCTTCGGGCCGTGAATGATCCAAAAAAAACGTATTCTGCTCGATCAGATTCCAAGACTGCTTCGGGGTTATGGCCAGACGCATGCTGGTTATGGTGATGATTACCAGGCCACTGTAATCGTGGTTTGTGATCTGGACGACAAATGTTTGAAAACGGTTCTCGGGGAGTTGCAAGCAGTTTTAGACATCTGTGACCCACGGCCAAAAACTCGATTTTGCATCGCCATTGAAGAAGACGAAGCTTGGTTTCTTGGCGATATTCCTGCCATCAAGATTGCGTATCCGAAAGCCGAGGTCGCCGTGATCGACACTTATGTAAACGATGCTATATGCGGCACATGGTAATTTTTAGCCGATGCTGTCTCTACCGGCGGCGCGCAATTTTTGAAGGCTAGGGGGTGGCGGGCAGTCGGAACGGAAAAGTCAGCCTGGGCCGAGAATATCGCGCCGCACATGGACGTGGACCAGAATGCCTCGCCGAGTTTTTGCTATTTTAGGGAAAGAATCGGCGAACTTACCGATCCTCACCAATAGGGTGTATCTGCCGACGATTGTATTCGGCCCGCTATTCCTATTCCGCCCATTGCGTCTTGGTCTGAACCCCCGCACACTGTCGCCAATAAACAAACGTAATCGAGGGAACCAGCCATGCCCGCCTCACCAGAGCTACAACGCCACATGCTGCGCCAGATGCAGACCATCCGGCGCTTTGAAGAGCGCGCCTCGGACGACTATCGGGGCGGCGCCATTTATGGCGTGGTGCATTGTTATATTGGCGAAGAGGCGGTGGCGGTGGGGGTTTGTTCGGCCCTCAAGGAGACCGACCAGATCATCTCGAACCACCGAGGCCACGGCCATTGCATCGCCAAGGGCGCCGATCTGAACCGTATGATGGCGGAGCTGTATGGCCGGGTTGACGGCTACTGCAAGGGCAAGGGCGGCTCCATGCACATCGCCGATTTTTCCATCGGCATGCTGGGCGCCAACGGCATCGTGGGGGGTGGTCTGTCCATCGTCACCGGGGCCGGTCTGGCGGCGCAGATCGCAGGTGACGGCGGTGTCGCCGTCTGTTTCTTTGGCGACGGGGCCTCGAACGCCGGCTCGTTCCACGAAAGCCTGAACATCGCGGCAAGCTGGAAACTGCCAATGCTGTATGTTTGCGAACATAATTCCTGGGCCGCCAATACCTCGGCCCAAAAAACCCATGCCGAAGACGATGTGGCCGGTCGCGCCGCAGGCTACGGCATGCCAGGCGTGGTGGTGGATGGCAATGACGTGCTGGCGGTCTACGAGGCCGCGACGGAGGCCGTGGCCCGCGCCCGTGCCGGCGAGGGGCCGACATTATTGGAATGCAAGACTTACCGCCACCGGGCCCACACCGAACGCGCCGGCGCGGTCGACCCCCGCCCGGTGGAGGAAATCGCCGCCTGGATGGAACGCGACCCCATTCCCCTACTGGCGGATCATTTAAAACAGCAACAGGGCCAATTCAGCGGCGAGGAATTCCAGGCCATGGATGACGAGATCATGGCGGCGATCGAGGCCTCCGTCGCCTTCGCCGAGGCCTCTCCTTTCCCGGCGCCGGAAGCCGCCCTTGATGATGTATTCGCCGAATAGAGGGAGGCCCGAGCATGAGCATGCGTGAAATTTCATATGGCCGCGCCGGCATGGAAGCCTTGGCGGAGGAGTTGCGCCGTGACCCAACGACCATTCATCTGGCCACCGATGCGCCGCCGTCGTTGGTGGCGGAGTTTGGCGAACAGCGCATCCGCGCCACGCCGATCACCGAAAACGCCTTTTCTGGCATTGCCATAGGGGCGGCGGGTTCCGGCCTGCGGCCCATCGTCAATTGGTCCATGGTGACATTTTGTTTCGTGGCCATGGATCAGATCGTCAACCAGGCGTCCAAGATCCACTATATGTTCGGCGGGCAGCAGACCTTCCCCATTGTCTTCCGCTCCTCGGTGGGCGGCGGCACGGGGCTGGCGGCGCAGCATTCGCAAAGCCCTTATTCGATGTTCATGAACCTGGCCGGCCTGAAGCTGATCCTGCCCTCCACACCCTATGATATGAAGGGTTTGTTGAAATCCGCCATTCGGGACAACAATCCGGTGCTGTCGTTTGAATCAACTCGCCTCATGGGCCTGAAGGGCGAGGTGCCGGATGAAGATTATACCGTGCCCTTGGGCGTGGCGGATGTGAAACGCACGGGCAGCGACGTTACCGTCATCGCCCTGGCCTGGTTGGTGCACGAGGCCTTGGCGGCGGCCGAAGAGATGGACAAGGAGGGTGTTTCGGTCGAGGTCGTGGACCCCCGTACCCTGTTCCCCTTGGACAATGAAACCATGCGGGCCTCGGTGCGGAAAACCGGACGCCTGGTGATCGCCGACGAGGCCGGCCCGACGGCGGGCGCCGCCGCCGAGATCGCCGCCCTGATCACCGAGGATCGAGAGACTTTCAAGGCCTTGCAGGCGCCCCCCAAACGGGTTTGCGCCCTGCAGGTACCCATCCCCTACAGCCCGGACATGGAGAACCACGTCTTTCCCGACCGCAACCGCATCATCGCCGGCATTCGCGAGGTGATGGCGGCCGGGTAAAGGTCGACCCTAG
>JAPYUH010000332.1 GCA_029936195.1 Alphaproteobacteria bacterium | reverse complement strand
AGGTCTTATCAACGAAACGTGCCAATTTCAAAGCAAAGGACCGCCTGTCCTATCATCAGAACGGCATCATTCCACATCGTCATAGTATGCCCGCAACACATCGAGCACTTCGGACCGGCTGTATTCCATGGGTATCTGCTCCCCATTGGCAAACATCTCGCGCAACCTGGTGCCCGAGATGTTAAGCCGGTCTTCTTCGCCGTGCGGACAGGTCCGGCCCGTCGCCATGCCGCCGCACCTGTAACAATGAAACGTTATATCGATCTTTAGCGGCTGGATTTCCATGCTGCCCTTGTCGATTTCATTGAAGATGTGGTGGGCGTCGAGCGGCCCGTAGAAGTCGCCAAGTCCGGCGTGATCGCGACCGACCACAAGATGAGAGCAGCCGAAATTCTGCCTAAAAACCGCATGCAACAAGGCTTCGCGCGGCCCGGCGTAGCGCATTTCGATGGGATATCCGGCCTGAACCACGGTGCCGGGCACGAAATAATTCGCGACCAGGGCGTCGATCGACGCGACCCTGACCGCCGCCGGGACGTCGCCCGGCTTGAGCGCGCCAAGGACCTGATGGATCAGCAGCCCATCGCATATCTCAACCGCAATCTTCGCCAGGTATTCATGGCTGCGGTGCATGGGATTGCGTGTCTGGAAAGCGGCGACGGTGGTCCAGCCCTGATCCTGAAACAGCGCCCGGGTTTCGGCTGGGCGATAATAAAGGCCGGGGTAGGTTTTGGCGTATTGGCCCTCATTCAAAGCGATCACCGGTCCAGCCAAGTTTACGGTGCCCTGTCGCATCACTTTCTCGACCCCGGCATGGGCGACATCGGTGGTACGGTAAACGTGGGAGCATTCGAACGCTCTGTCTATCACGTATTTTTCCGCGACTTCGAGGGTCCCGAATATGGTGCCGGCTGCATCAACCAGAGCCACTTCGTCACCGACAGTAATGCCGTCGGCAAGATCGCTCTCGCACGAAAGTGTTATCGGGATCGGCCAGAACAGGCCGTCCGCGGTCTTCATGTCGGTACAACAACCACGCCAGTCCGCCGCGCCCATGAATCCGGTGAGCGGCGTATAAGCACCCATCGCCAGCATGAGCAAGTCCGAGACCTCGCGGCTCGACATCGGCACTCTCCGCAACCGCTCGGCACGCTTCAACACGCTCTTCCGCTCTTCCTCGGGCGCAAGCAACGGATTAAGCGAGCCGTTTCCGTGTGGCGTTGTGAGCTTCGACATGCCGCTTCTCTCCGGTTGCCCTCAATTAGCCAAGGTCACGAAATATCCGTCCCGATACCGACCAAGCGGGTCTCGCTGGAAAAGCCCCAACGGCCATCAAACCTGTGTACTTGGTAGACCGGCCGTCCAGCCATCGTAGGTGTATAATGACCATAGCGCCGGTCGACGGCGACGGAGGGAACAGTGCTGGCGGCAACGCCGCCCACAGTTGCCGCGCATGGGCGGTGCATGTGGCCAGTGAAGATGCGGACCACCTGTGGGTACCGGAAGACAACCGCCGCCAGATCGGCCGCCGCTTGGCGGCGCTGGTAGGCGAACGGGTCAGGAGCAGACGGCACGTCGAAAGGCGGGTGGTGTAGGAACAGCGCCGTCGGTTTGTCCGGCGCTTCGGCCAGGGTGTCATCGAGCGCCGCCAGCCTGGCCTCGCAAAAATCTCCCTTGGCACTGCCGTCGTCGGCCAAGGAGTCCACCGCGACCAGCCTAACGGAATGTGTCTCGACGGCATAGTGTATGAAAATGCAATTGGGCGGCATGAATCCGTCGCTCTCAAAAGCCCGCGCCATTCCCGCGCGGCCATCGCGGTTTCCGGGTGTGAGGTAGAGGGGCATCTCCAGCGCGTCTAGGAGCGATCGGGCGTGGGCAAATTCCGCCGCCTGACCGTGTTGGGTCATATCGCCGGTATGGATGACGGCGTCGGGTCTGGGGTCGAGGCTGTTAATGTCCGCGATGCAGACGCGAAGGTTCTCTGTCCGCGCGCCGTACATCGGGTCCGCCGCATTGGCTGCCACGAGGTGGGTATCCGCGATCTGGGCGATGATCATGTTCCTTTCGGCCGCCTTTCCGCTCGCTCGTCCGCGTCCAACCTGTCGGAACCCATTCAATCGATAATATGATACACTGGGGCCTTCTCCATTTCCCACTTCCCAGATTCGCGATCATATTGGGACAATGTGAAACAATGCCAATCGGTATCATCCAGCTTCGGATGGTCAGCCCGATAATAGTACCCCGGCCACCGCGTCTCTTCCCTGAACATGGTGTGCTGGGTGACGCACTCCGAGGCCAGGACCCGGTGCTGAAGCTCCCACGACCGCTGCAACTGGTGCAGGTCTTCGGCCCCAAGATAGTCCAGGTCTTCCGTCAGCATGGTCAGCAATTCCAGCCCACGGGTGAGCAAGGGTTCGTTCGTCGTGTAGTGGGAACTGATACCACCGACATATTCGTCCATGATCTTCTCCAGACGCTGAAGTCCATGAATTGGCAGCAGATAGCTTGGCGAAACGGTTCCCGCGACGATCTCGGCCCGGCCAAGCTGGTAGGTCTCCAGTGGTTGGAAGATTACTTTCTTGAGATCTTCATACTCTGCCTCGCTAACTTGTGGCGGCTCACTACGCATATCGTTCACGTAATTGACCGCCGCCTTGCCAGCGATCCGGCCTTCCGTGAAAGATCCCGACGAGAACTTGTGCGCGGTGCCACCAATGGTGTCGCCGCCGCCGAAAAGTCCGTCGACGGTCATCATCCGGTTGTATCCCCATTGGTATTCCGAGGGAGCGTAGTCCGCCGGACCACTCGCCCATGCGCCCGAGCAAGTGGCATGGGAGCCCATGACGTATGGTTCGGACGAGGTCAGTTCGGGATTGGTATGTTTGGGATCGATGTTCTGCGAGGCCCATACTACCGCCTGCCCGATCGTCATGCCGAGAAAGTTCTCCCAGCCAACTTGCTCCTTATGGGGATCCTGGAAGGCCTCCTTGGTGACCATGCGGATGGGGCCACGGCCGGCCTTGACCTCTTCCAGAAAGGCGTGGTTCCGCAAGCAGGTTGGCACCGGGTGGCTATCAATGTAATCCCCGACCAGTTCTTTAGTGTGTTCGTACCATGTGGGCTCGTAGTTATCCCCATAGGCATTCTCGGTATAGGTCTTGAGATGCAGGAAGTAGGCGCCGACCGGGCCATAGCCGTCCTTGAACCGGGTGAGGACGATGCGGTTTTCCATCTGCGTCATCTTAGCACCGGCGAGGATGGGCAATGCATAGGCGGAGGCGCTGCTCCATGGCGCATACCAGGTCCG
>JAPYUH010000331.1 GCA_029936195.1 Alphaproteobacteria bacterium | reverse complement strand
GCCTGGTTCAAGATGTCTTGTGTGGCGCGGTTTCAGTAATCAAATTACGTCATCTTTTTTTAGTGCGGCAATGTCAGCTGAGCTTAAACCCAGGGCTTCGTATATTTCACCATTATGCTGGCCTAAAGTGGGTGCGGGGTGGCGAATTTGGCCCGGCGTGGCAGACAAATGGGCCGCGACATTGTGCATGGGTAGCTCACCCATTTCTTCATCGGGAAAGCGCAGCATAACTTCGCGTTCCCGTACCATCTCGTCGTCCAGCATCCCGGCTGTGTCGTGGACGGGGCCGACGGTAACGCCGGCGGCCTTGAATATATCCAACAATTCTTTTTGATCATGGCGGGCCATGAATTCGCCTACGATGGGATCGAGAATATCGTTGTTGGCCACCCGATCCGCGTTGGTCTTAAATCGCGGATCGTCGATCAAGTCTTCCCGGTCCATGGTTTTGAACAGCCGTTCCGCCATGGACTGCATGGAGGCGGAGAGCGCTACATAGCGGCCATCTCTGCAGTGATATGTGTTGCGTGGTGCGGTGGTGGTGGAACGGCTGCCTGACCGCGTGCCCACCTCGCCGGTTAATTGATAGGCTGCGGCTTGCGGACCCAGAATGGCCAGCAGGGGATCGAACAGCGGCAGATCCACAATCTGGCCCTGACCCCTATTCATTTCAACCTCACGCAATGCCACCAAAGTGGCCATGCCGCCGTATATCCCTGCCACCATGTCGGCCAGGGCCAACGGTGGCAGCACGGGCGGTCGGTCGGAATAGCCGTTCATGGCGGCAAAACCGGTGCGCGCTTCTACCAGACTGCCGAAGCCGGGTTGGTGCCGGTCCGGGCCGTCCTGGCCCCAGCCGGATACCCGCACCATGACTAGACTGGGATTGCGTGCTGAAAGCACATCCCAGCCTAGATCCCATTTCTCCAAGGTGCCGGGTAAAAAATTTTCCACTAAAATTTGGGCACCTTCAACCAATTGCAACAACAAATCCCGCCCCACCGCGCTGCGCGGGTTTAAGGTTATGCTTTTCTTATTACGGGCATAAACTTTCCAATGGATCGAAACCCCGTCCACCCGCCAATTTCTTAGATCATCCCCATGGCCCGGTCTCTCCACCTTGATCACTTCGGCGCCATAGTCCGCCAATACATGGGTCAATGCGTTGCCCGCCACCAATCGTGAAAGATCCAACACCCGCACCCCGTCCAAGGGTGCGGACGCATCGGGGCGATAGTCGCGTTGGTGGATATTTGCCATATTTTTAATCCGCTTCCGTTATTTCCACCTCTAGCGCCAGGACCATGGCACTCCATGATTTGCCATGTCCGTCCAGGTTGAGGGATTCATTTACCCCGCCTTCCAACGCCTGGTCCATGACAAAATTCAGGCCATGTAGGTTCGGTAATTCATAGCGCTTAATAGGGCCGCACAGCACGCCGCCGAAGGTTTTTTTCAGCCGTTCCGCCGTTACCTGGCGTACGACTTCGTCGTAGTGTTTGGGTTTATAGACAAAGATCGACAGGTTTGAACGGTTTCCCTTGTCGCCGGCGCGGCCATGAGCGATTTGACGCAATTGAACTTTCATGTGGAAAACATCTCCAACGCCGGTTTGACATCCTCTCGGTCCACGAAGGTTGAATAGGTCATCACCGACGGCGTGACATGGCCCCGGTAACCGCCGCCCGCAGACGGGCCACAGCACAACAAGGCCTCCACCTCCCACAATAGTAAGTCAGCCTCCGCCCGTGAGGAGGCCCGCATGGCGCACCGCAGGCGGACATCCTGTGCCGTTGCGGCGTATTCCACGGCAGAGGCATGGAGGGCCGAAACCCCGATCAGGTCAATGCGCGTGGGGCCATTGCTGCCTCCAAAATCCGTCCTGTGGTCTGTCATGCGTTCGGCCACGATCTCGCCCGCCAGCCGGGCCCGCCCAACGGCACCGGGGCCGGCATAGGAAATTTCAGCCTCGGCCAGCAGGCCGCCGTCAAAGGCCACCGTGACCTTCAATTGGTCAGGCCTCCGCCCTCCGCCCGCTTGCCCGACCATGACCCGATCCCCGCCCGTGTCCGATAGGCTGACAGTGGAAAAATCAGCCGTGACATCTGGTGTCAGATAGGCGGTCGGGTCGTGGACCTCGTATAACAGCTGTTCTTTTATGGTCCGCTGGTCAACCAGGCCGCCGCTATTGGGAAGCTTTGTAATTGTGGCGCTGCCCATCGCCGTCACTTCCGCCAGGGGGAAACCCACATGGGCGAGATCTGGCACCTCCTTGTATCCGGGATCAGCGAAATAGCCACCTGTTACCTGTGCCCCGCATTCCAGCAAATGTCCCACCGCCGTGCCCGCGCCAAGGATGGGCCAATCATCCAAATCCCAGCCGAAATGCTGCGCGATGGGGGCCAGAAACAGCGAAGGGTCTGCCACCCGGCCCGTGATGATGACATCAGCGCCGGCCTCGATGGCAGGCAGAATGGCGTCGATCCCCAGATAGGCATTGGCCGCTAGCATTTCGCGCCCGGTCTCCGACAATTTGCAATTAGGCTCCATTAGATGGCTGTTCGGGCCCAATAGGTGGCTCACCTCGTCGCCGGTGACGGCGGCGACCTTCAGACCTTTCAGGCCCAGCTTTGACGCAATTTCCACCGTACGCAGGGCAGCGGCGCGGGGGTTGGCAACGCCCATGTTGGTGACGATCCTGGTGCCCGCAGCCTGCGCCAAAGGCAGCACCGCCCGCATGCGCCGCTCCAGCAACGGGTTATAGCCGCGGTTAGGATCGGCGCAGCGGTCGCGGTGGCCAAAGGCCAGGGTTCTCTCGCCGACGCATTCAAAGACCATGGCATGAAGGTTGCCGTGACGGAGCAAATCCAAGGCGGGGTCCAACCGGTCCGACGAGAATCCGGCCCCGGTGCCGATGCGGAAAATATTTTGTGTATCCATGGCATCAGCCTAACACGGGCGCGTGCGGCATAGGCCCATATTTGCTCGTCTTCCGACATTCCTTCGGCCATACGGCCTAGCAGTTCTTCATCACCGCGTCCGGGAGGCTTAATCTCGACCCACACCTTCTTGCCCTGGATTTCAAGCAGAAAATCGGGAAGCCACCTATCCCCCGATGGTGATTGAAGCCCTTCCGCTTCATACCGCCAATTGAGACCCAGCGTTTCGAAGACAACGGCCCAACGGGCCTCCAACCTCGATCTGAAGTTGTACCCGTGGTAGCGCGTCGAAATAGCAGTATTAGGTTGGTAATTGGTCTTGTCTTTGCATTCTCCTCACAAGGTTTCCCAAAGGTTAAAAATTCCGTCCCGCCAGCGCA
>JAPYUH010000330.1 GCA_029936195.1 Alphaproteobacteria bacterium | reverse complement strand
GATGACCGAACCAAGGGCGCCTGCGCCCAGGATAACAATCCGCATGATGTCACTCCGTCAAATTGGTGGATGGGCCCGAATGGCGTCTTCGTTCAATTCCGTGCCCCAGCCCGGCCCCTGGGGCAGCAACATGTGGCCGTCTTCGATTACCGGCACATTAGTAACGATATCGTCCTTCCAGGGCACGTCGTCCACGTCGATCTCCATGATGCGGAAGTTCGGCACGGCGGCGCACATATGAGCCGACATGAAGGACGATAAATGGCCATAGAAGTTATGGGGCGCCACATTGATTTCGTAGGCCTCCGCCATGGCCGCGATCTTCATGGAATGAAAGATGCCGTTCCAGGGCAGATCGATGATCGCCACGTCCATTGAATGATGCTCGAAAAACGGCCGGAACTCCTGCAGGCGGAACAGGCTTTCGCACGAGGCGATGGGTGTCTGAAGGGAATTGCGGATATGGCGCAGGGCAGGGGGGTCGTAGAGGTCGATTTCGAACCAGGTCAGGCCCAGATCATCCAGGGCGCGGGTGATCTGCAAATAGCCTTCGGTCTTGCAGTTGAAGTTGATGTCCAGACGGATGCCCATGTCCTCGCCGGCGCCCTCCCGCAGCGCCTCCAACTGGGCGCGGAGGTTGCGGATCATGGGTTTTTCCACGTTCAGGGCCGGGGTATCGCCGCCCCGGCCAAAGCCGGGCATGTACATGGGCGGGTCCTCGCCGAACAGGAAAATATTGGTTTTCAGTCCCTTGTAGCCGCTCTCCCGCACCCGTTTGCCCAGGGCAACCACGTCATCCAGGTTTTTCAGGGGCGGCAGGCCAATGGCCTCGGCCGCCGCCGGGCGCATCAGGTAGCTGCCGCAATGGGACCAATACAGCATCAGGCGGTCCCGCACCGGGCCGCCGATCAGGTCATAGACGGGCACGCCCAGGGCCTTGCCCTTGATATCCATCAGGGCGTTTTCGATGGCCGCCATGGCCTGCTGGTTAATGCCGCCGGGGGCTTGGCGGGTCATGGCGTAAAGCTGTTGCGAAATGGCTTCGTGATGGCACGGGTTGCGGCCCTGAATGGTTTCCACCAAGGCCTCGATCACCGCCGTAAGGCCTTTCGAGCCATAGCTCTCGTTATATTCGGCGATGCCGGTCAGGCCGTCGTCGGTCAGGATTTTGAGAAACGAGAAATTGCGCCAGCCCGCGCCGCAATGGAGGGTTTCACAGCCGGTGATTTTCATGATGTTTGTTCCAATTTTCGATTTTCGGGTTGGAGTTTAGCAAGTGTTTGTTTTGGCGGGCAATTCGCGATACCGTCACGGCCATAAAAACCAGCTCATAGGGACGGAGGCGGAATGATGACGCAACCCTGGCATAAGTACTACCCCGAGGCGGCCAAGAAATTTGACGTGAGCAAAATGGAGCACGCCACCCTGGTTGATCTCATCAATGCCGCGGGCAGCAAGTTCCCCGACCGTCCGGCTGTCACCACAATCCTGCCCACCGGTGCCGATACCACCATCAATTATGGGGAATACCTGGAACACGCCAAGGACTTCGCCGCCTATCTGCGGGAGACGGCGGGGCTGAAGCGCGGCGAGACCGTGGCCATGATGACGCCCAACTGCATCGATTTCACCATCGCCGCGGCGGGTGCCTTTCTGGCCGGCGCGGTCTGCACCAATATCAATCCGCTCTACACGGCGCCGGAAATGGAGCATCAGCTGAACGATTCCAATGCCGCCATCCTGGTGATCATCGATATGTTCGGCGACAAGGTGGACGAGGTCATTAAAACCACCAAGGTGCGCCAGGTGGTGACGATTTCCCTGGTGGACTTCTTTCCCTTCTTCAAGAAAATGCTGATTGGCTTTGTTCTGAAGACCGTGAAAAAAGCCATTCCCAATATGCGTACCGCCCAGGTGAATTTCTCAGACGCTCTGGCCTCCGGCAAGGCGGCGCGGCGGGGCGGTGATATTTCAAGCTATACCGAGGGGTTGACGGGGGATGATACCGCGCTGTTCCAATATACCTCCGGCACCACGGGCCGCAGCAAGGGTGCGGAGTTGAGCCATACGGGCATTCTGGCCAATGCCCATCAGGGCGAGGTCATGACCGAAGCGGTCGTCGACAAAAATGGCGATACCCTTTTGGTCATCCTGCCCCTCTATCATATCACCGCCTTTGCCTTGATCTTCGTTGCCGGGCTGGGCAATGGCGATCACATGGTTCTGGTGCCCTCGCCCCGTCCGCCGTCGAACCTGAAAACAGCGTTCGAGAACTATGCCGTTACCCGGTTTACAGGCATCAATACCCTGTTCGCCGCCCTGATGGAGGAGCCGTGGTTTAATCGTGATCTGTTCAAGGCCGTCACTTTCTGCGGCTCGGGCGGCGCGGCGCAGCAGACCGGCGTGGCGCGCCGTTGGACGGAAGCCACGGGTATCGAGATTTATCAGGGTTATGGCATGACGGAGTGCTGCGGTGTCATGAGCCTGAATCCGGTCGGCGAAAACCGCCTGGGCTCGGTCGGCATCCCGGTGCCGGGATTGGAAGTGCGCATCGTCGATGACGAAAATGTGGAACAGCCCATCGGCTCGCCGGGCGAGCTGTTGTTCAAGGGTCCGACCATTATGAAAGGCTATTTCGGCCGGCCGGAAGCCACGGCCGAAGCAATCCGCGATGGCTGGCTTTATTCCGGCGACATCGCGGTGATGGACGAGGACGGCTTTCTCGAAATCGTCGACCGCAAGAAGGACATGATCCTGGTCTCCGGCTTTAACGTCTCGCCGAATGAAATCGAGGATGTGATCACCACCCTGCCCGGCGTGGTGGAGGTGGGCGTGGTCGGTATTCCGGACGAAAAATCATCGGAAGTGCCCATGGCCTTCATCGTCACCAACAGCGATGCGGTGACGGAGGAATTGGTCATCGCCCATTGCCGCGACGCCCTGACCAACTACAAAGTGCCCAAACGCATCGAATTCGTCGATGATATTCCCAAATCCCCCGTCGGCAAGGTGTTGCGGCGGGAGTTGCGGCAGATGATCGTGTCGTAACGACAAAATTGGTTCAAATTATTTCGATGTCGGCCTCGGCTTGTGATTTTAGCCATGTGACGAAGGTCCGGACGGGGCGGCGAACTTCGCCCGGCCGGGTCTGAATGTAGTAGATGCCAAATCCGGGATCGGTAAACAATTCAACCAGTTCGCCGCTGCGAAGCGCCGCCGCGACCCAAGGTTGTGCCGTATTGGTTAGGCCGTCGCCGCGCCTTACCGCTTCCATGATAAAGTTGCCGGGCATGTGGGTGATCGTGGGCGGGCGGACAGGGTCCACG
>JAPYUH010000329.1 GCA_029936195.1 Alphaproteobacteria bacterium | reverse complement strand
CGTTCCGCCGAGCGGGCCATCGAACTGGATCCGAATTACGCCCACGGCTATTCAGCGCTTGCCATGGTCC
This sequence comes from Alphaproteobacteria bacterium, assembly GCA_029936195.1. Taxonomy (GTDB): domain Bacteria; phylum Pseudomonadota; class Alphaproteobacteria. Next base: position 3,291 of record JAPYUH010000329.1, on the reverse strand, counting down.
TGGACTACATGGGCCAGCACGCCCGTGCGGTGGACATATTTCAAAAATCCCTGTTGCGGGATCCCCACCACGACATGATGCTGCATTTGCAGGGCCGGGCGCAAATGGCCTTGGGTCAATATGATCTGGCGGAGGCGAATTTCAAATTGCGGATCAGCCGCAACCCAGGCACCGACACGACGCGTGCCTACCTTGCCGCGCTTTATGGTCTGCTGGGCCGTATTGACGAAGCGCGGGAAGTCTGGCGCCAGCTATTGGAAATCAATCCCAATTTTGATGTGGAGCAGGTGCGCGCGTCCTTGCCCTATGCCGTATCAACCTGGTTTGATAGATTTATTGCCGGCTTGGAAAAGGCCGGACAGCCGGAATGAGCCGGTGATGCCATAACTTGGAAACGCAAACGGAATGGAAAAAACAATGACAAGAATGCCAGCCATAAGCCTGGCCGCCGTGCCCGGCCGCCGCAAGGCGACGTTGGAATTGGCCGCGGAGATCGAACGCCGGGGCTTCACCGGCATTTATTGCCCTTCCACGGTGGCCAACATGACCCTATGCGCGGCGCTGGCCCAATGCACCAACGAAATCCACTTCGGCACCTCCATCGCGCCGATCTATTCGCGCACGGTGCTGGATTATGCTCAAACCGCCTCCTTCATTCATGAAATCTCGGGCGGGCGATTTCGCTTTGGCGTCGGTGTCAGCCATGGCCCGTCTCTCAAACGCATGGGCGTCACCGCCGGCAAACCGCTCTCCGACATCCGTAACTTTGTCGCCGATCTGAAGGCGGTGGAGCGGGTGGGCGAACTGCCCCCCATCATCCTTGCCACCATGCGGCGCAAGATGATCGCCGTGGCGAGTGAGATCGGCGACGGCATGGTGTTCGCCAATGCCTCCCGCAGCTTCATGGCGCAGTCTCTCGCCGCCTTGCCGGAGGGACAACGCAACAGCGATGATTTCTATATCGGCAATATGATCCCAACTTGCATTGACGACGATGTGGAGGCCTGCAAGGCCGTCAACCGGCGCACCCTGTCCTCGTACGCGCAATTGCCGAACTACCGCAATTATTGGAAGGAGTCCGGCTATGAAGAGGAAATGGCCGGGGTCGAGGCCGCCATGGCCGCCGGAGAGCCCGAAAAAGTGGCCGATCATCTGAGCGATAAATGGCTGGCCGACAATACTTTGTTTGGCAGCGTCGCCCAGGTCCGCGAGGGTTTGGAAGCCTGGTTCGATGCCGGCATTCACACGCCGATCCTGGTGCCCTCATCGGCCAACGGCAATCAGTTGGTGGCAATGCAGGAAATGTTCGCAGCGTTTAGTTAGGACGGCCCGAACGTATTAGACGGACACTTAATAGGTACATCTCCCCCCGAATACGCCGTTACCCGAATTTGTGGTTTTTCGGAAAGCCTTTCGGCGCCAGGCGGCCGGCCTGGCTGCGTTTGCCGAGCCACATCTCGAGGTCCAGTTCCGTGCGGGTCCGGCCGCCGGCCTGGCGCCAGGTCAGGCCCTGGCTTGGAACAAGGGTCCTGGCGTCCGCCAGGCCGCCATCCTTGTAGCGTTGCAGGACAACCCCGCGGCCGCGGTTCATCTCCGGCAGCTCGGACATCGGGAAGATCAGCAGCTTGTGATTTTCGCCCATCACGGCCAGATGGTCGCCCTGGACCTCCGCGCAGACGGCGGCCTCCACATCGCCCGAGACGTTGAGGACCTGGCGGCCGCCACGGGTTTGCGCCACCAGGGATTTTTCCGCCACCACGAAGCCGCGCCCATCGGAGGATGCGACCACCAGTTTGCGTTCGGCATCGTGCACCATGAGGTCGACTACCTCCTGGTCGTTGCCCAGATCCAGCAACAGGCGCACCGGTTCGCCATTGCCCCGCCCGCCCGGCAGTTTGTCGCAAGCCAGAGTGTAGAAGCGGCCATTGGTGGCGAACAGCACCAGCTTGTCCGTGGTCTGGGCATGCAGCCAGAAGCGGCCCTTGTCGCCGTCCTTGTATTTGACGTCGTGGCCTTCCTCCACATGGCCGCGCAGGGCCCGCAGCCAGCCCTTGTCGGAACAGACCACGGTAATGGGTTCCTTTTCCACCATGGCCTCGATGGGCATCAATTCCCCCGTGGGCGCATCGGCGAAAGTGCTGCGGCGCGGACCCAATTCTGGATCGTCGCCGAAGGTCTTGCGCATTTTGCGCACTTCATCCGTGATCGCGGCCCAGCGTTTGTCCTCGGATCCCAGCAGCGCGTTCAGGTCCTTGCGCTCGACCGTCAAGGCCTTGTCCTCGGCCCGGATTTCCATCTCCTCCAACTTGCGCAGGGCACGCAGGCGCATGTTCAGGATGGCCTCCGCCTGCACGTCGCTCAAACCAAAGGCCTGCATCAAGGCGGGCTTGGCCTGGTCTTCCTCGCGGATGATGCGGATCACCTCGTCCAGGTTCAGATAGCAGATCAGGTAGGCGCCCAGGACTTCCAGGCGCCGCTCAATCTGGCCCAGACGGTGTTCGGTACGGCGTACCAGGACCACATGGCGGTGATCGAGAAAGGCCTGCAGCGCCTCCCGCAGGTTCATGACTTTTGGCGTTTGGTCCGCGTCCAGCACATTTAGGTTTAGGCTGATACGGGCCTCCAGATCGCTGAAGCGGAACAGGTGTTCCATCAGCACCTCAGGCTCTACCCGGCCGGTCTTGGGTTCGAGAACGAGGCGAATGTCCTCGGCCGATTCATCGCGGACATCGGCCAGCAAGGGCAGCTTCTTTTGGTGCAACAGTTCCGCGATATTTTCGATCACCCGCCCCTTGGGCACCTGGTAGGGGATTTCGGTGACGATGATGTTGTAGGTGCCCCGCTTGCCCTTTTCCACCTTCCACCTGGCGCGCAGGCGAAAGCCGCCCCGCCCGGTCTTGTAGGCCTCCAGGATCGAGGCACGGTCCTCAACAATCACCCCGCCGGTGGGGAAATCCGGGCCGGGGATAAGTTGCACCAGCTTGTCCAGGCCGGCATTGGGGTACTTGATCAGATGCAGCAGGGCGGCGCACAATTCAGCTATGTTATGCGGCGGGATGGAGGTCGCCATGCCCACGGCGATGCCCGTGGCGCCGTTGGCCAGCAGGTTGGGGAAGGCCGCCGGCAGGACCATTGGCTCCTTGTCTTCGCCGTCATAGGTCTCGCGAAAGTCAACGGTATCCAGGTCGATGCCCTGCAACAACGCTTCGGCCACGGCGGTCATGCGCGCCTCGGTATAGCGCATGGCGGCGGCGTTATCGCCGTCCACGTTGCCGAAATTGCCCTGGCCGT
>JAPYUH010000328.1:1765-3365 GCA_029936195.1 Alphaproteobacteria bacterium | reverse complement strand
GGAGCGGAATGATGGGTCGGTTGACCACGCATGTGCTCGATCTAACCACGGGGAAACCGGCGGCGGCGCTGGCGATCGAACTTTGGCGCCATGACGGCGATCATTCGGCGCACTTGAAGACTGTCCAAACAAATGGCGATGGCCGTGCGGATGGGCCGTTGTTGGAAGGCGCGGAGCTGGAATTGGGCACATACGAGCTGCGCTTCATGGCCGGGGATTATCTCAAGCGCCAGGCCACGGATTTACCTGAACCATTATTCCTGGACATGGTTCCCATCCGCTTTGGCGTGGCGGACCCGGCGGCCCATTATCATGTGCCCTTGCTGCTGTCGGCGCATGGCTATTCCACCTACAGGGGCAGCTAGGACATGGTGCGGGGGTCGATAAAATTTCTGCATCGGGGCACGGTTGTTGAACTGTCCCAGGTTGGCGCCAATGAAACCCTGCTGGATTATTTGCGCTTGCGCCGGGATGCCTTCGGCACCAAGGAAGGTTGCGCGGAAGGCGATTGCGGCGCTTGCACCATTGCCCTGGGCAGCCTGCGGGACGGCCAAGTGACTTACCAGCCGATTAATGCCTGCATACAGTTGTTGGGCATGATCGACGGCAAGGAACTTGTTACGGTCGAGGACCTTGGCGGCGGGGCGGGTGATCTGCACCCCGTGCAGGCATCCATGCTGCGCCACCACGGCAGCCAGTGCGGCTTTTGTACGCCGGGCATCGTGATGAGCCTGTTTACCTTGTATCACCAGGACGGCGCGGCGGACCGGGCCGGGGTGAACGACTGCCTGGCCGGCAACCTGTGCCGCTGCACCGGCTATCGGCCGATCGTGGATGCCGGGCGGGAGGCCTGCGCCGGTACCCCGAACGATCAGTTCGCCGCCCGCCGGGCCGAGACTTCCCGGCTGTTGGCGGCCCTGAATGACGGCGAAGATCTGATCGTTCGGGGCAATGGGCAAGGCTTTTTTGCCGCGCCGGCGTCCATGGACAGCCTGGCCGAACTTTATCTGCGCCATCCCGACGCCGTCATCGTCGCCGGCGCCACCGATGTGGGGTTATGGATCACCAAACAGATGCGGGTTCTGCCCAAGGTAATTCATCTTGGCCGGGTCGCGGGGCTGGACCAGGTCCGGGAGACCGCAAAAGACTGCCATATTGGTGCTGGGGCAACCTATGCCCAGGCGGAGGGCGCCTTGGCCGCCATTGACCCCGATCTGGGCGAGGTTCTGCGCCGTATCGGCGCCAAACAGGTGCGGGCAGCGGGCACCGTGGGGGGCAACATCGCCAACGGCTCACCCATCGGCGATACCCCGCCCGCCTTGATCGCCCTGGACGCCAGGCTGCATCTGCGCCGGGGTGCGGAGGAACGTTCCGTGCCGCTGGAAGACTATTTCATCGACTACGGCAAGCAGGACCGCCGGCCTGGCGAATTTGTCGCCGGCGTACAGGTGCCCCGTTTGGGGGCGGACGAGATTTTCCGCTGTTACAAGATATCCAAGCGTTTTGACCAGGACATATCCGCCGTCCTGGGCGCCTTCAAGTTCAAGCTTGAAGGCAACAACATCGCATCCGCCCGCATCGCCTTTGGCGGCATGGCGGC
>JAPYUH010000328.1:0-1665 GCA_029936195.1 Alphaproteobacteria bacterium | reverse complement strand
GGGCTGCGGGCCGGCGACATGGTCTTGCCCGACTATCAGTTCCTGACCGGCACGCCGGAGGACGCCATCACCGAAGCCGGGCACCGGGCCAGCGGTATCATTCGTGTCGGCGGCCAGGAACATTTCTATCTGGAAGGTCAGATCGCCCTGGCCCTGCCCGGCGACGGCGGCGAGATGCATGTGCATGCCTCGACCCAGCATCCATCCGAGGTGCAACACCTGGTGGCGGCCATGTTGAAGCTGCCCGAGGCGGCGGTGGTTTGCGAATGCCGGCGCATGGGGGGTGGTTTCGGCGGCAAGGAAAGCCAGGCCTCGCAATGGGCCTGTCTGGCCGCCCTCGGCGCCCACGTCACCGGGCGGGCGGTGAAGATCCGCCTGGACCGTGATGACGATATGATCATGACCGGCAAGCGCCACGACGTTCTGGTCACCTACAACTACGGCCATGACGCCAAGGGGCGCCTGGCGGCGGTGGACGTGGCCTTCGACGCCCGCTGCGGCCATTCCGCCGATCTGTCCCTGGGCGTCTGCGACCGGACACTGTTTCATACCGACAACGCCTATTTTTATCCCCATGCCCGCATACTCAGCCGCCGGGTCCGGACCAACACCGTGTCCAACACCGCCTTCCGCGGCTTTGGCGGGCCGCAAGGCATGCTGTTCGCCGAACGCATGATGGACGAGATCGCCATCCGCCTTGGCCTGGACCCGCTGGATGTGCGCAAACGGAACCTCTATGGCCCGGCCAAGTCAGGGCGGGACGTCACGCCCTATGGCATGAAGGTGGCCGACAATATCGCACCCAGCGTGGTGCGCCGGCTGGAAAAGACCTCGCGCTACCGCCAACGGCGCCGCGCGGTGCGGGCCTTCAACAGGGCCAATCGGTTCCTCAAGAAAGGCATCGCCTTGACGCCGGTGAAATTCGGCATCGCCTTCACCCTGAAACACCTGAACCAGGCCGGCGCCCTGGTGCATGTCTACACCGACGGCTCGGTCCAGGTGAACCATGGCGGCACGGAAATGGGCCAAGGTCTCTACACCAAGGTTGCCCAGGTGGTGGCGGAGGAATTCGGTATCGATTTCGCCCACATACAGATCACCGCGACCAAGACCGACAAAGTGCCCAACACCACGCCCACGGCGGCCTCTTCCGGATCCGACCTGAACGGCATGGCGGCGAAACGGGCGGCGGGTGCCATCAAGGACCGCATGACCAAACTTGCCTGCCAGCTGTACCAGGCCGGCAGGGGAGAAGTGCAATTCGCCAACAACCGGGTGCGGGTGGGCGCGCGGGATATTTCCTTTGCCGAGCTGGCCAAGTCCTGCTTCCTGGAACGCGTCTCCCTGTCCGCGACCGGCTATTTCGCGACGCCGAAGATCACCTGGGACCGGGAGACGGCGACCGGGCAGCCATTCCTGTATTTCGCCTATGGCGCCGCCTGTTCCGAGGTCACCATCGATACCCTGACGGGCGAGATGCGGGTGGATAGGGTGGACGTGCTGCACGATGTGGGCAAGTCCCTGAACCCGGCCCTGGACATCGGCCAGATCGAGGGCGGTTTCGTCCAGGGCATGGGCTGGCTGACCACCGAAGAGCTGGTATTTGACGCGGCCGGCCGGCTGCTGACCCATGCGCCGTCGACCTACAAAATACCCACCGCATCG
>JAPYUH010000327.1 GCA_029936195.1 Alphaproteobacteria bacterium | reverse complement strand
CATTCAATGGGGAAACCAGCCTTAGGTGAAAGGGACCGGGCCAGCCTGAGCATATCATCGTTAAAGTCCAAACCGGTGATGCCGCCGGTCTTTTTGTATTTCGCGGCAATTAACCGGGTCATGATGCCGGTGCCGCAGGCCAGGTCCAACACCTGGTCAGTGGAGCCAATGTCGATATGTTCCAAAATGTGTTCAGCGGCCGGTCAGCTCATGGTCGGCACGTTGTTATTTTCATACAGTTCCGCCGCGCCATCCGCCAATTGAAATCCTGTTTGCGCCATCAGGATTGCCCAGGCGCCCCGATGGCCACGGGACGTACGGGAGAGCCTGATCCGCCCTTGGAACGCAGGGGCAGAATAATGGTGCACGAGGTCCAGACCTTGTCTTTCGCCATCGCCGCCAAATTGGCGTTCTGAATTTGGTGAATGCCCGAGACCGCTAAATTCTCGTGATGGATGGCAAAGGGCAATCCCGGCGGCGTGCCTTTCGCGGGTCCGTGCTTGCCTACCAACTGGCCTTCGAACACCGGGTCGGTGAAGGGATTATCCAGGGCGACGAGGACCACCGCTTTTTCCTTGAGATACTTGGCGGCATCATAGGACAGGCCGGGGCCCTTGGTGTAATAGACCTTGTCCACATCCGGGTCTTTCCAATGGTCGCTCCAGCCAGTGTAGATATACACCACATCGCCCGGCAGCAGACCGCGCCAGCCCAGACCCTGCGCCGCGAGCATGGCCTCGATATCCGCCGTGGTGACAAGCTGTCCCGGCTGCATGGCCTCGCCGCCGCCCAGATGGCTCTTGGCATCCAGCAGAACGGCCGAGGTGATGATGGGCGGCACGTTCTCGATGCCGAGCTTCAACAACGGCGAGGCGGCATTGGGTTTTACATCACCCTGTTTGTAGCCGCCGTAATAGCTGGCCGTATCAACGGGAATGGCGCCTTCGCCCTTCCACATATTCTCCAGGTAGGCGAAATGTCCCAAGGCATCCATCTGTGTGCCTTGCGCGCCGGGTTCGCCGCTTTCCACGTGCTCGCCATTAAAGGCGTGTTTGGAATAGGGCACGGAGGCCGTGGGCCGGAACTTGTACTTCAACGGCACGCCGAAGGGTGACAGCGGCATGGTATTGGAGCGCAGGTGGGAAACTTCATAGGAGCGGGATTTGGCATTCGTGAGATGCTGGGCGCAGCGCATCCAGGTGCCCAGGCCAAGGGTATTGGCCATGCCCACCTGATCGCCCTTGCTCCAGGGCGGCGAGGGCACCATGTCTTTTGATTTCGCCACCACATCCCGATGGCTTTGTGCGCCGGCCGATGTGGCCAGGGACAACAGGCAAGCGGCGGAAACCGCAATTGCGGCGAACAGTCCATGAAACGTCTTCATAACCCATACCTCCCCAGGATGACGTTGAAGCGAATTACTGTTGTTTCGATTAAACCCAAAATAACTTTAGGATTTTTGTCATGACTTGTGAAGCTGTGTGATGTCATACGCCCGAGAGTTCGGGAATAATTGCTAGTCGAACTGGCTCAAATGATCCCGCTGGGTTTTACCCTTGTAGCGTTTGCGGAACAGACCCCGCCGTTGCAGCTCGGGCACCACAAGGTTGACGAAGTCCTCGATGGCGCCGGGACAATGGATGGGCGAGAGCATGAACCCATCACCGCCCGCGGTGGCCATGAAGGCCTCCATCTGATCGGCAATGTCGCTGGGCGTGCCCACGAACTGGGGCAGCCCGACGCTTTGGCCATGGCGGGCGGCGACCTCCGCCACGGTCATGGCTTCCCCCGATGCCTTGCGGTAGCGGGTTTGCAGCCGTTGCAATTCGGGCTCCGTGCGGGCCGCCATGTCCTCGTTGGGGTCAAGCTGGGAGAGATCGAAATCCAGATGCGCCGACAAAATAGCCATGCCGCCGTCCAGGGGGACGAGGGCGTTGTGCTCAGCCTGTTTCTCCCGTGCCTCGGCCGCCGAGGCGCCGATGATGGGCTGCATGCCGAACAGAATTTTGCAGTCCTGGGGCCGGCGGCCGAAGTCGGCCATGCGCCCCTTCACGGCGTTGTAATAGTTCTCGGCGTCCTCGGCCCGTGGCTGAATGGCGAATATGGCGTCGGAATACTGGGCCGCGAAATCCATCCCCTTGGGCGAGGTGCCGGCTTGCAGTATGGCCGGCCCGACCTGCGGCGAACGGGTGACATTGAGGGGGCCGCGGGATGCGAAGTGCTTGCCTTTATGTTCGATGCGGTGGATTTTCGAAGCATCGGCGAACACAGCGCCGTCCCGGTCCATGACGACCGCATCCCCATCCCAGCTTTGCCACAGCTTTTGGCAAACCTCGATGAATTCATGGGCCCGCTCATAGCGGGCCGCGCTGTCCTGGCGTTCTTCGCCATAGTTAGCGGATTGGTTGTGGTTCAGGGAGGTGACCACATTCCAGGCCGCCCGCCCCTGGGTCAGATGGTCCAACGTGGCCCAAAGCCGCGCGGCATAAAACGGCTGGTGGTGGCTGACCGACAAGGTGGCGCCCAGTCCGATGCGTTTGGTGACGGCCGCCATGAAGGATAGCAGGGGCAGGGGATCATGTTCCGGCGCCTGGGCGGCATAGCGCAGGGCCGGCTCCAGACTGCTCCGATAGGTGTCCGAGATATAGTTCAAATCGGCAAAAAACAGCATGTCGAACTTGCCGCGCTCGCACACCTTGGCAATGTGCTGGTAGAGTTCGGGCCGGGCCCAGTCATAGCCCTCCGCTTCGGCCGCCGCCGCCGTCTCCGGATGCCGCCACATGGCCAGGCTATGATAACTGGGCCCATGCACCAAGAACTGCGCCAGATGCATTTTCTTTGCCGTCATTGGTTTACCTCGTTTTGTGAGCCCATTCATCCACCAATGCTGAGCTATTGCCGCCCGGCTGTCCATGGGCTATAGCGGCGGTAGGGATTTCAGCGATAGGGATTGAGGCCGTGAGCGCAAAAGCCACCATCTTTCAGCCGGCCAAGGGCGTGATGCAGTCCGGGCGCGGCAAGATCACATCATGGCGCCTGGAATTCGATCTTTCGGCGGCGCGGGATATCGAGCCCTTGATGGGCTGGACATCCGCGACGGACATGCGCCAGGAAGTCGCCATGACCTTCCCCTCGCGCGAGGCGGCGATCACATATTGCGAACGCAACGACATCGAATACCGCGTGCGCGAGCCCAAGAAACGCAAAATCTGGGTCCGCACCTACGCCGACAATTTCGGCTCCTCCACCGTCCGCGGCCCCGGTACCGAGCCGATATAGATGCCCCATGGGCGCCCGTAGCTCAGCTGGATAGAGCACCGGATTTCTAATCCGGGGGTCGCAGGTTCAAGTCCTGCCGGGCGCGCCA
>JAPYUH010000060.1:2550-19099 GCA_029936195.1 Alphaproteobacteria bacterium | reverse complement strand
GAACCCGGGCGGCAAGGTGAACCCGTATTATTTTGTCGAGGAATTGTTCGCCAAATTGCCGCCCGATGCGCATGTGGTTTGCGGTGACGGCACCGCCTGCGTCGTTACATTTCAGGCGGCGATTATCAAGCAGCAAACCAGATTGTTCAGCAATTCCGGTTCGGCTTCCATGGGGTACGACCTGCCCGCCGCCCTGGGCGTTGCCGTGGCGACGAGGCGGCGCACCTATTGCATCGCCGGCGACGGCAGCATCATGATGAATATTCAGGAATTGCAGACCCTGTCAGCGCGGGGCTCGGATGTGGTTGTGTTTCTTCTGAACAACGATGGCTATCATTCGATCTGGCAAACCCAGCAAAATTACTTCCCCGAGAACATATCCGGCTGCGGCCCCGACAGCGGTCTCGATTTTTCCCGCTATGAGGCAGTTGCCGGGGCCTTTGGTTTTACCTATCAGCGTATTGATCTGAACGGTGATGTATCCTCGGGTCTGGATCTTGTTCTAAAATCCAAGGGACCGATTATTTGCGAAATCATGCTCGACAAGGAACAGGACTTCTCGCCCAAGCTCACTTCCAAAAAAACTCGCTGACGGCACAATGGTTACAAGTGATTTCGCCGACCTGTGGCCCTTCCTGCCCGCCGATGAACTGCAGCAGAACATTATCGAAGACTAAAACAACGCAGCCCCAAGATTAGCCGCCTTGCCGGCGCCGCGACACGCTCTAGATATCGTCCAGGGCGGCCAGAATTTCGTCGGTATGTTCGCCAAGTTTCGGCGATGACGGGGTTACACCGATGGTGCCGTCGGAAAACTTGAACGGCGGGTTTGGAACCTGGAAGCCGCCGTCGCCGTCGGGCACGTGGGCCATCAGGCCGCGCGACAGGGTTTGCGGGTCTGCCATGGCCTCGCTAACCGTGCGATAACGGGAACAGGGCACGCCGGCCTCGGTCAACGCCGCCTCCGCCTCGCGAGAGGTGCGTTGAGAGGTCCAACTCTCGATAACATCGATCAGGGCCGGCCAATGGGTCCGGCGTTCCGGGCCGTCAACGAAGCGCGGATCCGACTTCCATTCCGAATGGCCCATGGCATCGGCCATGTCCTCGAATATTCTTTGCCCGATGGGCACGATGATGATGAAGCCGTCGGTGGTCCGGGTCGGGGTGAACAGAGGGCGTGGCGGACCATCGGGGAATTGCGCCGTCTGGGTTTCGTAGATTAGCAGATTGATCATGGCATCCATCATGGCCACGTCGATGAACTGGCCCGTACCATGTCGTTCCCGGCCCAGCAGCGCGGTTTGAATGGCACCGAAGGCAAACAGGGCGGCCATGACATCGGCCGTGAAGATGCCGGATTTCTCGGGCTTGGTCAGCTCGTCCTGATAGCTCATCTGGGCCAGGTCCAGGCCGCTGCCGGCATGGATGATGGGGGCATAAGCCGGCTCCCGCGAGCGCGGCCCGGTCTGGCCAAAGCCCGATATGGCGCAATAGACTAGGTCCGTGCGACCGGCCGCCAAAGTGTTGTATTCCAGGCCGAGGCGCGCCATGACGCCGGGACGGAAGTTTTCCACCACCACGTCGGCGCTGGCCACAAGCTGCAACGCAGCCTGGCGCCCCGCCTCGCCGCGCAGGTCCAGCACGACGCTTTTCTTGCCACAGTTCAGATGCGCGAAATAGGTCGAAGCGCCGTCGCTGATGGGCGGTACGATGCGAATTTGGTCGCCGGCCTCGGTCTCGATCTTGATCACCTCGGCCCCGCAATCGGCGAGCAGGCGGGCGCAATAGGGGCCGGCGATGACCGTGGTGAAATCGATCACCCGCAGTCCGGCCATTGGCGCCGTAGAGGGCGCTTTTGGGGGCGCTGTTGGCATGTGTGGCGGTGTCCTTCTGAGCGGCTACAGACTATATGGATGGTTTCTACCAGCGTGGATTGGATTTGGCCAATCAGCCCCCCATTGTGACGCTCATTTGGCCGGGTGCAGGCGGCGCCAATGTTCGGCGATGGCCAGGCGCGAGGTAACCCAGACATCGTCGTGGGCCGTGATGTGATCCAACAGGCGGGCCAGCCCGGCAGCCCGGGCCGGGTGGCCCATGAGACGCATGTGCAGCCCGATGGACATCATCTTGGGCTGGTTCAATCCTTCGCCATACAACATGCCGAAGCCATCCCTGACAAAGGTGAAAAAATCCTCGCCGTGGGCGAAATAGCCGCGCCCGAATTTACTGTCGTTGTGGGTCAGGCTGTAGGGCAGCACCAGATGATCCTGGCCCTCCACCTCTGTCCAATAGGGCAGTTCGTCATTGTAGGCGTCGCTGTCATAGAGGAAGCCGCCATGCTCCACCAACAATCGCCGGGTGTTGAGGCTTGGCCCGGTGCGGCAATACCAGCCCGGCGGCGGCGCCCCGAACATCTTGGTCAGGGAGGCAACGGCCTTGGCGATATGCTCCCGCTCCTCCCGCTCGGACAATTTGAAATGCTCGATCCAGCGCCAGCCATGACAGCAGATGTCATAGCCGCCCTGGCGAATGGCGGCGGCAACCTCCGCGTTGCGTTCCAAGGCCAGGGCGCAGGCAAAAATAGTCATGGGCAGGTCGCGTTCCTGAAACAGCCGCAACAGCCGCCAAAACCCGACCCGGCTGCCATATTCGAACATGCTCTCGGCGGCCAGGTCCCGCTCCCCGTGGGGCACGGCGGAGCTGGGCATTTCGGTCAGGGATGCTTCGGAAAAGCCGTCGCCGTCGGGCACCGTATATTCCGAGCCTTCTTCATAGTTGAAGACGAAATTAACCGCCAGGCGCGCGCCCTTGGGCCATTGCGGGTCGGGCGGGGTTTGGCCGTAGCCGATCAGATCACGTGGATAATCAATTGTCATTTTATTGTCTAACAGCACCCTGTTCTAGTTGATCAGGCCATAGAACTTGCCGGCGTTCTCGCAGGTGATCTTGCGCATGGTATCGGCGGGCAGGTGGCCGAACTGTTCCTCGATATAGCGGGAGGATTCGGGCCAGACCCCGTCGCCGTGCGGATAGTCGGAGCCCCACATCAGGGTTTCCACGCCCATTTCCTCTATTAACTTGGTACCGACCTTATCGAACTGAAAGGTGGCCTTGCACTGACGCTTCCAATAATCGGAGGGGCGCATGGACATGGGCAGATCGGTGAAGCGGTCTTCCCATTCGAAATCCATGCGTTCCAGCATGTAGGGGATCCAGCCGCAGCCGCTTTCGCCAAAGGCCACCTTCAAGTCGGGATAGCGTTCCAGCACGCCGCCCGAAATGATCGCCGCGACAATGTTGACCAGGTTCATCTGAAAGCCCGAGACCACGGTGAAAAATGCCGGGCGCCGGGTTTCCGGGGTCAAATTCTCTAATTGCGCGGGATCAATGGCGGGAAAAGTGTGGAAATGCAGTGGCAGGCCCACCTCATTTGCGGCCTGCCAAAGGGGTTCCCACAGCGGATCGTACATGGGCGCCATGTCCCAGGAACAGGACAGCTCCAAACCGCGCAGGCCGGTATCGGCGACCCGGTGGATCTCCTTTCGCGCGGCATCGATATCGCCGTAGGGCAGACAGGCCAGGCCGATGTGGCGTTCGGGATAATGGCTGCAGAAATCCGCCAGCCAATCGTTATAGATCCGGAACATCTCGGTCGAGGCTTCGTGATCCGCCAGTTTGGTGGCAGCACCCAGGATGCCGTAGATCACTTCCGCGTCGACCTCGTCCATCAGCATGTCCTTGAGGCGCAGGTGCGGGTCGGAGATACGGCGGATATCGTTTTTGCCGTCCTCGTACAGATTGGTCGCCGCCATAAGATCGGCGCGGGCATGGCGGCCCGGCTGATACTTCGCGCCGGCCGGCCCGACGCCGTTTTTCAGGCCAAAGGAGGTGCCGTTTTTCGATGTCCAATAGGGGCCGTCCGGGCCATCGACCACATAGGGCATGCGCGCCTTCATGGCCGGCGTGGCCTCTTCCACGAACAGTTTCGGCGGCATCCAGCACAAATCCACGTGGCTGTCGGCGGAAATTCGGTTGTATTGCATGATCGTCCTCCCTGGCGCTGTTCAGACCAGCGTATCTCGATTTATTGGTTTTAACGCGGCATCCCCGCTTTGTGCAGGGCATCAATGAGGTAGGCAAGTTCATCTGGGTCCCTATAGGGCAGGACCTGAGCAACATAACTGCCGTTGACGTCTGGTTTCTTGGCAAATACCTCGGCCATGGCGCGAACCGCCTCCGCTTCCTTGCCTTGCCTTGCGTGGCCAGGGTGGCCGCGAGGCACAGATAAGCCGTGATGGCCGCCGTTGGTTGCCGTGTGGCCAACCGGGCGCAGGCTTCCGCCGCCCCGTGCCGGCGGGCGCCCATGTGGGCTAGCGCCTTGGCCGTGTTGATTAACCAGTTCAACGGGTCATGGGGGCTCAACCGCTCGGCCCGGTCCAGACTTTCAATGGCCGGATCCCAAAGGCTGGAAAAAAACAAGGCCGTTCCCAGGCCCACATGGGCATGGTTTAGGCTCGGGTTAAGGGCGATGGCCGCTTCGAACTCCGCCATGGAGGCATCGTGGTCATGGCGCAGGTAAAGGATCCGGCCCAGGGCGAAATGCCCTTCCGCATCCCGTTCGTCAAAGGCGACGGCGTTGCGGCCCGCCGCGTAACCCGCATCAAGAACAGCCTTTGGGTCATCGCCGTGGCCGTGCATGTAGGCATAATAGAGGGCATGGGTCAGGCCCGAATAGGCGGGTGCGAACTGCGGCGCCTGGTCGATGGCGCGGCGAAACAGGCGCTGCCCCTCGGCGTTGTCGGACGCGCTGAAGCGGTAAAGATGCCATAGCCCGCGCTGATAGCTCTCCCAAACGTCGAGATTTTCGGGCGGCAGCCGCTGCGCCTGCTCCCGCTCCACGGAATCGATCTCCGGCCCGATGGCGGCCACGATGGCCTCTGTTATCTCGTCCTGCACGGCAAAAATATCGTCCAGGTCCCGGTCATATCGTTCGGCCCAGATATGGTTGCCGCTGGCCCCCTCGATCAACTGGCCGGTTATGCGAATGCGGTTGCCGCCCTTCCTAATACTGCCTTCCAGGACATATTTCACGCCCAGGTCGCGGGCCACCTCTCGCAGGTCCGGCGAGCGGCCCTTGTAGGCGAAGGTCGAATTACGGGCGATGACGAACAGGGAACGATAGTGCGACAAGCCGGTGATAATGTCTTCCGACATGCCGTCGGCGAAGAATTCCTGTTCCTCGTCTCCCGACATATTCTGGAAGGGCAGAACAGCGATGGACGGCTTGTCGGGCAGGGCCGGGGCGGTTGTTGGTGACGCCGAAGGCCGTCCGGGCAGGTCGGCTGGCGTGGCCAACGGGGCATCCAACACCACGTTGTAGGCCTGTACCGGACGCTCAAGATTCTTAACGCTCTGCGCGCCAAGATCCTCGAATGCAAAATCCATGGAGGATGCAACATGTTCGTGGACGTTGCCCGAGATGCAAATCCCGCCCGGTTTGGCCAGGGTTTCCATGCGGGCGGCGACATTCACACCATTGCCGAACAAATCATCACCCTCGACGATGACATCGCCCAGGCTGACGCCGATGCGCAATACGATCCGGCGTTCATGGTCAATATCATGCTGGCTTTCAGTCAGGGCCGTTTGGATTTCAAAGGCACTTTGCACGGCATCGGTCGCACTGGCGAATTCAACCAGGACGCCGTCACCGGTGTTCTTGAATATGCGCCCGCCATACTTTTCAACCAACGGATCAAGCTTATCGGCGCGCAGGGTTTTAAACCGTGTCAGCGTCCCAGCTTCATCCTGATCCATCAGACGGGTATAACCCACGACGTCGGCGGCGAAAATCGCCGCCAACCGCCGCCGTGGGCGCTGTTCAGCCATCTGACCGCACGTTATCGATTCGTCCCATGATGGCAATTGTACGCCCGGTGCGCGCGGGAAGTCCATTCAATGGCGACTTTTGCACGGACCGCCGCCGTTGGCATTTTTCCGGACCCGGCACCCATGATAATCCAAACACCGCATGAAATTTTCGGGCTGGGCCCATGATGGCGCGCGTTTATGTGAAATTGCCGTTGCCAGATGCAAATTTGTTTACTTTATTATTCAACATGATTCGCATAACTTACGCCTGATGTCTTTGGAATTTGGATTAATAGTGCCGTATCGCTTTGTCTATTCCGTTTCATATCCGCACGCTGGCAACCGATGACCATGTCTAGGTTCGTTCGGCCGGTTGTTTTGGCGTGTGTTGCTTTGTTGATGAGTGCGGTGGCCGCGCCTGGCGAGGCGCGCTCGCGTTATGCGGAGCTGGTGGTTGATGGCACTTCCGGCCGGGTCCTGACGGCGCGCAATGTGGATGCCCGCAAATACCCCGCCTCCCTAACCAAGATCATGACGCTGTATATGGTGTTTGAAGCACTGGAAAATGGCAAGCTGTCCTTGGACGGCAGGCTGATAACTTCGCGCCGGGCTGCGGGGCAGCCGAACATGAAACTGGGCCTGCGCCGGGGCGAGGCGATCACCGTGCGTCAGGCCATTCTGGCCCTGGTGACCAAATCCGCCAATGACGTGGCCACGGTGGTGGCCGAGGCGATCGGCGGCAGCGAGTTCAAGTTCGCCCTGATGATGACCCAGCGGGCGCGAGACCTGGGCATGAGCCGGACCACGTTCCGCAATGCCTCAGGCCTGCCAAACCGCCGCCAGCTTTCCACGGCGCGGGACATGGCCCGCCTGGCCCTGGCAATTCGCCGGGATTTTCCCGACCATTTTGACTTTTTCGCCGCGAAATCATTTACCTTCCGGGGCAAGGTCTATTACAGCCACAACAATCTGGTCGGTAATTTCCGCGGCGTGGACGGTATCAAGACGGGCTACATCCGCGCCTCGGGCTTTAATCTGGTAACCTCCGCCAGCCGGGACGAAGGGCGCCTGGTCGGCGTGCTTTTCGGCGGACGCTCGGCCAAGAGCCGGGACAGGCGCATGCGGAAACTGCTGGCCCATGGTTTCACCCGTTTGGCGCGCGGCAGTCAGGGTCTGCCGGGCCAATATGTCCGCCCCCGTGGCCGCCTTGACGGTTTCGGTAACGTCCCCGTGCCGCGGAACAAGCCGCGAAATTCATCCCCTGGCAAGTCTCTCCATATGGCCCTTGATGCCGCCAAGGCGGCGGACCATTACGCTATTGCCTGGTCGGTTCAGATCGGCGCCTTCAGCCGGATGGTCCATGCCCAACGCCATTTGGCCAAATTGACCGGCGCTTTGCCCGATATGCTGAGCAAGGCCAAGATCTCCATCGAAACCGTCACCAATAGCCGCATCCTTATTTACCGGGCCCGCCTGCACGGCCTGAACGAGCGTCAGGCCCGCGATCTATGCCGCCGCATCGAGAATGTGAAGTTGGATTGCCTGACCATTGCGCCGGCGGAAGCTTCCCTGGCGGCGGAGAATTATCGCGGCCAACCCGCTATCAGCCGCCCGTGGGGTGTCGAGGCGAGTTTCAGGAATACACGATCTTCCGGCGCCATGAATGTCTCCCCGGTGACGATGAGGGCCCGAAATTGCCATATTGCCCGTCAAATATACTTCGGCTATCATCGAAGTATGAATGAGGGGCCTGATATCGCCCTGCTGGGATCATTGATCGGTGATCCGGCCCGGGCCAACATGCTGACCGCGCTGATGGGGGGCAAGGCATTGACCGCTTCCGAGCTGGCCGGCGCGGCGGGCATCACGGCGCAGACGGCGAGTTCGCACCTGGCCAAGCTGGTGGGCGCGGATCTGTTGCGCCAGCGCCGTCAGGGGCGGCACCGGTATTTCTCCCTCGCCAGTGACGATGTGGTCGGCGTTTTGGAGGCATTGATGGGCCTGGCCGCAAAAGGCGGTCACATGCGTACGCGGACCGGCCCGAAAGACCCGGCCCTGCGCAAGGCGCGGGTCTGCTACAACCATTTGGCCGGGCAACTGGGTGTGCGCATGTTCGATAGTCTGCTGGCACGAGACTATTTGGCCGAGGATGGGGACAGCTTGAAACTGACAACGTCTGGGCAACGTTTTGTCACCGGCTTTGGCATTGAATTGCAGCCTTTGCGGACATCCCGCCGACCGCTTTGCAAATCATGCCTGGATTGGAGCGCCCGGCGGACTCATTTGGCCGGCGCCTTGGGGACATCCTTCCTCGATCGGTTTTACACGCTAGGCTGGGCCAAGCGTCGAAGCGGCAGCCGTGTGATAATGTTCAAGAACAAAGGCGAGCGGAACTTCCTTGATCAATTCCCAATGGCCGGTGTGAAAAACAGGGGCTAATTCCTGCGATAGCCCAGGCGTTGCATGCATTCGGAATAGAGACGGTTGCGCAATGCGTTTTCCGCCGACGAAGCGGCCTGGCGGGCGCTGCCCGCCGTATCGTGGATACGGCCTTGAGAGGGACGCAGTTCGATTTGCGGCCCGGCGGCGGCGCGGGTGGCCATTTGCCGTTGCGCCTGGATCGAGGCGGTCCGGAATCAGGCCGTGGTGTCCCGGCTGAATAATTCACTGGTCCCGCCGGGTTTATGTCACGCCGGATCGTCGGCGCAAGCCGCCAGCAAGGGCATCGCGGCGAGCCAAACCATAATAAATAGGTAGCGCATGCAGCTCGTACTTTGACGCTGGAGGTCTTTATCACGGCAGGCCAGCACAGGATCATCATTGTATCAAGGGTGAGGCAGAAACTTCCAGCCGGAAATCGACCTTGTTCATGAAAACTGCTCTATCCGATAATCGCCGCCGCGAAGACAATCCAGCCGAACCAGGTGTTGGAGCGGAACTTGGCCAGACAATCACCTGGGTCGTCAATGTTCACCCGTCCCGCCTGCCAGGCCAGTTGCACCGCCGCCAGGACCAGGCCGATCAGGAATAGCGGGCCCAATTCCGCCCGCCAGCCGGCCAGGCCGAACAGTGTGATGGCGGTCCCGTAAAACAGCCACAACATGGGCCGGGTTTTCGCCCCCAGGGCCCGGGCCGAGGATTTGATGCCAATCAGGGCGTCATCTACTTTGTCCTGGTGGGCATAGATGGTGTCATAGCCCAGGGTCCAGGCGATGCCGCCCAGATACAACAGCACCGGGGCCAGGGACAAATCGCCCCGCACCGCCGCCCAGCCCAGCAAGGCGCCCCAGTTGAAGGCCAGGCCCAGGAACACCTGGGGCCACCAGGTAATACGTTTCATGAAGGGATAGACCACTACCGGGGCCAGGGACATCACGCCGATCAGCATGGCGAAAGGGTTCAGGCGGGCGAGGATGTTCAAGCCGATCAGGGCCAACAGCACCATGAAGGCGGCGGCCTGGCCGAGGCTCAGTTCACCGCTGGGAATGGGCCGGCTCCGGGTGCGTTCCACCTGGCCATCGAAATCCCGGTCGGTGATATCGTTCCAGGCGCATCCCGCCCCGCGCATGACCAGGGCGCCCAGGGCAAAAGCGGCGAGCAGCCACGGGTCCGGCCAATTTCCCCAATCCGCCCAATCCCCCCAATCCCTATTGCCTCGGGGCACCGCCATGGCCAAGGACCACCAGCAGGGCCACAGCAACAGCCAGGTGCCGATAGGCCGGTCCAGGCGGGCCAGGCGCAGATAGGGCCGCAACCGGCCGGGCGCCCGGCGGGCGATCCAGCCCGCATCGGGAATATCGGTGAAGGTCCCGGCCGCCGCTTTAGTTTTGTCGGTACGCGTCATGGGGTTAGAATAGCGCAACAGTGGATACAAAACGATGGATGCAAATTGGATTCTTCGGCCATGACGCAGGCACAAGATCACGGACGGGATCAGAACAGGGCCAAAATCCGCCTGTATGTGGACGTTGACCTGGACGAAGGCAATGTCGTCGGTCTGGCCGCCAGCCAGGCGCATTATCTGCGCTCCGTGCTGCGTTTAAATAGTGGCGATGACGTCGCCTTGTTCAACGGCCGGCATGGAGAATGGCGGGCCCGCATCGATGGCATCGGCAAGGGCTGGGCTTCGCTAAAGCTTTTGGCGCAAAGTCTGACGCAGATCCCGGAGCCGGACGTCTGGCTGCTGTTCGCGCCAATCAAGCGGGGCCGGGTGGATTATCTGGTGCAAAAGGCGACGGAACTGGGGGTCGGCGCCCTGCTGCCCACCATCACCCGGCGCACGGTGGTGGAGCGGATCAATCTGGTCCGCCTGGGCACCACGGCGGTGGAGGCGGCGGAACAATGTCGCCGGATCAGCGTGCCGGAACTGCACGCCGTCCGCCCCCTGGACAAGGTGCTGGAGAGCTGGCCCGTGGACCGCCGCCTGCTGTTCTGCGACGAGGCTGGAGGGCCAAACCCGGTGGAAGCTTTGGGTCGGACAGAACCTGGCCCCTGGGCCATCCTGATCGGACCGGAAGGTGGTTTTGAGCCAGGGGAGACGGAGACCCTGCGGGCACTGCCTTTTGTCGTGCCTATGTCGTTGGGCCCCCGAATCCTGCGCACGGAAACCGCCGCCGTCGTCGCCCTCGGCCTGTGGCAGGCTTTGGCCGGCGATAATTGCCCCTGATACGTCCAATGGATGACGCAAATGGTTGCTGCTCCTCCGAGAGCAACGATGGGAAATCAAGTTGGACTGGATGTTGGCCACAAGCGGACTTCGGTTTGAGAGGAGAAGACAGCTTTGGCCTATAGAGGTGGAGCCGGTGGGATGAGTGCGGGTTTATCCAATCATGCTAGAGTTCCCGCGCCTCGGAAAATTGTGTGGGTGAGCGAAGCATGAACCTTGGATTGACCTTGACGCAATCGGCCTTGAAATGGCCGGACAAGACCGCCCTGGTATTCGAAGGCCGGCGCTGGAGCTACAAACAATGGAACCTTGCGGTCAACCGGGCCGCGAATGCCTTTGCCGCGCACGGTATTAGCCGGGGTGACCGGGTCGCCTTTCTAACCTGGAACCTGCCCGAACAGGTCACCGCCTTCTATGGCCTGTTGAAAATCGGCGGCGTTCCCGTACCCATCAACTATCGCCTGGCCGCCAACGAAATCAAATACATCGTCGACAATTGCGCCGCGCGCCTGCTGGTGTTCGAAGAGGCCCTGCGCGCGCCCGTCATGGTCATCAAGGATGATCTGCAAAGCGTGGAGCGTCTGATCTATATTGGCGGCACGCCCGAGGGATCGGAATCGCCGTTCGGCGATTTTGTCGCCGCCGCCTCCGATCGTGAACCAGCCGTCGGCGCCGGCCTCGATGATCCGGCATTTATTATGTACACCTCCGGCACCACGGGCCTGCCCAAGGGGGTCGTCCGCACCCATCAGGCGGAACTGTTCGGCGCCATGACCGTGGCCCTGGAATGCGATTTCCAACACGACGACAGCATTCTGAACAACAAGCCGTTGTTCCATATCGCCCAGTTGCAGCTGCAGTTCATACCCTTTGTTCTGCTGGGCGCGACCAATGTCATGACCCGCGGATTCGATATTGACGAGACATTGGGCCTGGTCGAGAGCGAGGCCCTTAGCGTACTGCACGGCGTGCCGACACAAATGGTGATGCTGGCCCAGGCCGATTTGTCTCGATTTGATCTGTCCAGCCTGCGTTGTGGATTCTACGGTGGCCAGACCCTGGCGGACGACATCACGCGCACCTGCATGGCGCTGTTCCCGAAGGCCTTTCTGAATATTTATGGCTTCACGGAAGGCCTGACGGCGACAGCATGCGATTACCGCCGGCACCCGGACAAGCTGGGCAGCGTTGGCCAGGCCGCCGTCAACATGGAGGTGCGGGTCGTCAGGATGGGCGCCACCTCCGCCGAGGACATCGCGGATGTGGGCGCGGATGGCGAGTTGATCACGCGGGGACCCTCGATCATGAAAGAATATTTCCGGCTGCCGGACCGCACGGCGCTGGCCTTGCGGGACGGCTGGTATTGGTCGGGGGACGCCGCCCTGCGGGACGATGGCGGCTTCATCACCGTCAAGGGGCGGATCGACCACACCATCAAGACGGGCGGCGAGAACGTGCATCCGGCGGAGGTGGAAAACCTGCTGTTCGATCATCCGGCAATAGCCGACGTGGCCGTGGTGGGGCTGCCCAGTACGAAATGGGGCCAGGTGGTCTGTGCCGCTGTCATCGCCAAGGACCCAGGCTTAAGCGCCGAAACCCTGGACCGCTTCTGCCGCGACAGCCCGGACCTGGCCCGGTTCAAGCGGCCGCGCCATTACTATTTCGTCGACGAGATTCCGGCCAATTCCACGGGCAAGGTTGAACGGGGAAAGCTGCAGGAAAAGCTGACCGGCATGCTCGACGGCCCCCTGGACTGACGGAATTTCTACGGCAGCCGGCGCACTTCCGTCGTTGCCTCGGCAATGATGACTTCGCCCTTCATGATTTTCTGATCCAATTCAACGAAGCCGTCTCCGCCCACCGTGCCGACCTCCCCCACCGTGCGCAGGGTGTCGCCGGCAAAGGCCATGGCCCGCATGCGGAACGTCTGTTTTTGCACAAACCATCGTGGTCCTAGCCAGGTCGTCGCCTGCTTGGCAAACAGGGCGCCATAGATCTGTCCGTCTATCACCGCCGCCGGCAACCCCATGCCTTGGGCAAAGTCCTTGTCATGGTGCAGGCGATGCCAATCCCAGGTCGCGCCGGCGTACATGA
Organism: Alphaproteobacteria bacterium; assembly: GCA_029936195.1. Classification (GTDB taxonomy): domain Bacteria; phylum Pseudomonadota; class Alphaproteobacteria. The sequence goes on along the minus strand of JAPYUH010000060.1, from coordinate 6,468 downwards.
CAAGATCGGTGGCGGAAAAAGTCTTTTCCTCAGGGGGCAGAATATCGCCGGGCTTCATTGTTCTTCCGCCAAGGGTTGATAGACCGTGGTTTCCCGGTTCACCGCCACCAGTGCCGCCGCCCCATCGTAGTAGCGGGCGACGGTGATGACGAACAACTGCGTGCCGCCCGATGATCTTGGCCGTTCCACCATATCCTCCAGAATCCAGGTCACCGAAATGCAGTCGCTGGGCAACACGGGCCGGATGAATTCATAATCGTTGCCGGCGCGGATCATGCGGCAGCCCGTCAGGGGCAGGTCCCATGCATGGCCCATGTAGCCGTTGCCGTCGGGCCGGCCATGGGCATACTGGCAAGTCTCCACGACAAACGTTGCCGGCGCGATCAGCGACGGGTAACCGGCGGCCCGGGCAAATTCATCGTCCAGGTAGAGCGGGTTTTCATCCCCGATGGCCAGGGCAAAATAGCGGATCGAGGCGCGGCCAAGCTCTTCTTGGGCGGCATATTTCACCTCCCGGCCGATCCAGGACCGCAGCTCATCCGTCAGCAGGGGCGTGCTCATGATCAATCCAGCACGGCAAAGGGATCGACCGCGATCAGCATGTCCGCCCGCGGCAGGCGCTGGCAAATCAAGCCGGTGGCGGCGGGATAGGGTCTTGCCAATTGCCTGGTGCGCAGGGCGCCAACCTCGCGATAGCGGGCCAGCGCGTCGGGGGTAACATATTCAATGGTTTTCACCAGATTCTCCGGCTTGCCGGCGGCGGCGGCGATCACCTTAAAAATATTGCCGTAGACATATTCCGCCTGGGCCACCACGTCGCCTACATGCTCCATTTCCCCGGTGTCCGGGTTGACGGCGCCCTGACCGGAAAGGAATAAGTGTTTTCCGGCCAGAACGCCGGGGCTGTAGGTCAGCTTTTCGTATCGTTCCCAGCCGGGGTTGACGGCCACGGGATCCTCCCGCGCGGCAATGAAATCACACTGGATCAAAGCTTGTCCGTGCAGCAACCGGGGCATGATGATGCCGGCCGCGCAAGGATAGACCGGTCCCAGATAGTTCCGCCGTACCCGGCCCTTATCCCGGTAGCCGGCCAATGCCGCCGGGGTGATGTAGTCCAAGGTCTTGACAACATGGGACAGCCCGAGGCCAAGCGCCGTCAATAGTCCCCGCGCCGTCTCGAATACAGCCTCCGTCTGAGCCGCCACGTCGCCGGGCGCGATAATGGCGCCCTGGCCGTCTACGGGCTGGATGGTTGGCAGGAACACCATGCCGGAGGGTCTGTTCCCATCCCCCGGCCCGGCGGTCACTTCAACTTCGATCAGGGCATCGGGCCGCAACAATGCCCGCACCGGTACGGTATTGACCGTGGGCGAGCACCCCCCAAAGACCTCTTCGCGAACGGAGGCCGCCTCGCCATAGCGCTCAATGCCTTCGGGCTTGATATATTCAACCACCCGCACCACATCGTCATGGGTTCGACCGGCCGCCTCCAGGATGGCGCCGATCTTGGCATAGGCGGTGCGGGCCTGCGCCGTCATGCCGCCCGATATCCGGATGCGCCCGATATCCCCGTCGTACTCCGATGCCGTATGGCCGGACAGATAGACCCCGTCACCGGCCGCGATGCCCAACGAAAAGGAGTAGGTGGAATAATCATACCAGGGATATTTCTCCGGCATTACGGCGCGTGCGGACATGGCGATGTCTCAACCTCCCGTTTTTTTGGTGCTGGTTATCATTATGCCAATCCGTCCCGCTGTCGATAGCGCGCCTCTTGCGGCATTCATTCGGTCATCTCTCGGGAAACCGTATTTTTTTGCGGCTTGATCTTGCTCCGATCGGCACATTGATTGCACTATGACGGCGCAAGGAAGGCAGTGCGAAGCGTTATGCCGCACGGCCGTATCACCGACGAGCTTGGAGACGAGCTTGAAGACGACCCGGAAGACCACGGCATTTCATGAGACGGATTTAAGGGATGGACGAATTCTGGCGCGCCATTCTGACGGCGGCTTCCATGATCTGGGAATTTGATGCGGGGCTGTGGGAGATCATCGGGCTGTCCCTGCGGGTCAGCCTGACGGCGACCTTGATCGCGGCACTGATCGGCTTGCCCTTGGGCGCCTTGATCGCCTTGGGGCGCTTCCCCGGCCGGCGGCTGTTGATCGTCATATTCAATGCACTCATGGGATTGCCGCCCGTGGTTGTCGGCCTAATCGTTTATTTGCTGCTGTCGCGGGCCGGGCCGTTCGGGGTCTTCAATTTGCTGTTTACACCGACGGCAATGGTGATCGCGCAAATCATACTGGTGCTGCCCATCATCATTTCGTTAAGCCGCGAGATCCTGGAAACTTTGTGGGGGGAGTATCAGGAGGCCCTGCGCTCCCTCGGCGCCGCGCCGGGTCAGGCGCTGGTAATCCTGCTTTGGGACGGCCGGGCGATGTTGATAACGGCACTGCTGGCGGGTTTCGGCCGCGCCGTCGCCGAAGTCGGCGCCGTGATGATTGTCGGCGGCAATATTGATCACGTCACCAGGGTGATGACGACGTCCATAACCCTGGAGGCCAGCAAGGGTAATCTGTCCATGGCCCTGGGCCTTGGCATCGTGCTGCTTGTGCTCTCGTTCGCCATCAGCATCGGCGCCCATGGCTTTCGCCATATCAGCAACGTGCGGCAGCCGGTATGAACGCGCCGCGTCAAATACTGCCCGTTACCTTGACCAAGGTCTCTTTGCGGCGGGGCAAAAAAATGGTGTTGAAGGAAATCGATTGCCGTTTTGATGCCGTGCCCGCCCGCACCTTGATTATCGGGCCGAACGGCGCCGGCAAAAGCCTGTTGCTGCGCGTTTGCCACGGCATCGTCGCGCCCGACCTGGGCCAGGTGCGCTGGGCCGGCGAAACCGACCCCCGGGCCCTGGCCCGGTCCCAGGGCATGGTCTTTCAACGGCCCGTGCTGCTGCGCCGCTCGACACGGGGCAATATCGACTTGGCGTTGAAGATCCACGGTTTGGATGCCGCCCAGCGCCGGCGGCGGGTGGCCGAAGCGCTGGAGCGGACGGGCCTGTCCCGTTTGGCCGGCACTCCGGCGCGGGCGCTATCGTTTGGCGAGCAGCAACGATTGGCCCTGGCCCGCGCCATGGCGCTGCGGCCGCGGGTATTGTTTTTGGATGAACCGACGGCGAACCTGGATCCGGCGGCGGCGCATCTGGTCGAGGAAATTGTCCGCGACATGTCGGAGGCCGGCGTCAAGATCATCATGACTTCCCACGATCTGAACCAGGCGCGCCGCCTGGCCCAGGAAGTCATCTTCCTGCATCGCGGCCGTATCAAGGAACGGGCGCCGGCGGACAGGTTTTTTGCCGGACCCAAGAATGATTTGGCCAGGGCTTTTTTGAACGGCGAACTGCTGTGGTGGCGGCGGCGTTCGGTCTATGACGGCGTGGGCGGCAAGTCGGCCGACGAAATGGGCATCGACCGCCCATGAACGTAATTCAATGAATGCCTGGCAAAAAGCGCTGAGAATTCTGGCCGCCGTACCGATCGTGCTCTGCCTCGTCCGCGGCGCGGCGGCGGCGGCGGCGACGGCAGCGGGGGCGCCATTCATCACATTGGCCTCGACCACGTCGACACAGAATTCCGGTTTGTTTGATTACATCCTGCCGAAATTCAAGGCGACAACGGGAATTGCCGTTCGGGTCGTCGCGGTGGGCACCGGCGCGGCCCTGCGCCTGGCCCGCAATGGCGATGCCGATGTCTTGTTGGTGCATCATCAACCCTCCGAGGAGGCGTTCGTGGCGGCCGGTTTCGGCATCGCCCGACATGCCGTGATGTACAATGATTTCGTCATCGCCGGGCCGGCCGCCGATGCCGCCGCCGCGCTGGCCCGTATCGCCCGGCGACGTGCGCCCTTCGTCTCCCG
>JAPYUH010000060.1:0-2450 GCA_029936195.1 Alphaproteobacteria bacterium | reverse complement strand
CCAGGTTGCGTAATCAATACGGCGTCATCCTGGTCTCGCCGTTGCGTCATGGCCACGTGAAATCCCGGCCTGGCAAACGATTTATCGACTGGCTGTTGTCGGGACCGGGGAAAGCTGCGATCGCGGGCTACAAGATCGGCGGGCGGCCGTTGTTTTACCCCAATTAGGGTGGTTCTGGGTTATTCTAGCCGTGTCTTGCAGGTCGGTAAATGTGCAAAGGGTAGCGTATTCATGACGAACTTCCATGATTAAGGGGCCGAGGCTGGCCGTTGATATCGGCGGCACCTTCACGGATGTGGTTTTGGAGTATGGCGGTCGCCATGACCGCTTGAAATTGCTGACCACGCCCGAGGCGCCCGAGGCCGCCGTTTTGGCCGGCGTTGCCGATATTTTGCAGCGGACCGGCGTCAAGGCGGGCGACGTGACCCTGGCCATTCATGGCACCACTCTTGCCACCAATGCCTTGATCGAGCGCAAGGGCGCGCGAACCGCGTTGGTGACCACGGATGGTTTTCGCGATTCCATCGAAATGGCCTACGAACACCGGTTTGAACAATACGATCTGTATATGCAGCGTCCGCCGCCCCTGATCGAGCGGAATTGGCGTTTTTCCGTACCCGAACGGATCGCGGCGGATGGATCGGTCCTCATGGACCTGGACGAGGCGGCATTGCGCGCCCTGGCCGCCGAATTGGCCAAGACCGAGGTCGCCGCCATTGCCGTCTGTTTCCTGCATTCTTACGTCAACGGCGATCATGAACAGCGTGCCGGTGAGATATTGGCCGCGGTGCTGCCCGGTGTCTCCATAACTCTATCCGCCGAGGTCTGCCCGGAGATCCGGGAATATGACCGCATGTCCACGGCCTGCGCCAATGCTTACGTGCAGCCGATGATGGCCGGCTACCTCAAGCAGCTGGAGGACGGTTTGCAGACCGCCGGCGTCGGTTGTCCGCTGCTGCTGATGATGTCGAGCGGCGGCGTCACCACGGTGGAAACCGCCGTTCGCCTGCCCATCCGCCTGGTGGAGTCCGGCCCGGCCGGGGGCGCCATACTGGCCCGTGATATCGCCAGAGAGAATGACCTGGCGAAGGTGCTCTCCTTTGACATGGGCGGCACCACGGCGAAAATCACCCTGATCGATGATTTCGCGCCCCATATTGCCCGCTCGTTCGAGGTTGCGCGCATGTACCGCTTTCAAAAAGGCAGCGGCCTGCCATTGCGGATCCCAGTGATTGACATGGTGGAAATCGGCGCCGGCGGCGGCTCCATCGCCGACGTGGATGCCATGCAACGCATTCGCGTAGGGCCGGAAAGCGCCGGCGCGGTGCCAGGACCGGCCTGCTATGGCAATGGCGGCCTTGGCGCCACGGTGACGGATGCGGACATGGTTCTTGGCCGGATTGATCCGGCGCATTTTGCCGGCGGCCAGGTGGCCTTGCAGCCGGACCGGGCCATGGTCGCCGTCGGCGAGAATATCGGCGGTCCATTGGATACGCCGACAAATATCGCCGCCGCCGGGGTCTCTGAAATTGTCGATGAACATATGGCCAATGCGGCCCGCGTGCACGCCATCGAGAGCGGCAAGAATATGATCGGCCGCGCCCTCGTTGCCTTCGGCGGCGCGGCGCCCCTGCATGCGGCCCGCTTGGCCGACAAGCTGGGGATCGATACCGTTGTGGTGCCCCAGGGCGCCGGCGTCGGCTCCGCCATCGGCTTTTTGCGGGCGCAAATTTCCTACGAAGTGGTACGGACGCGGTATATGGATTTGCGCGACTACGCACCGGGGGTGGTCAATGACATTTATCGCCGCATGCGGGTTGAGGCCGAGGCGGTTGTCCGATTGGGCGCGCCGGACGAGGCCCTGGTTGAAACCCGGGGCGCCTTCATGCGCTATCGCGGCCAGGGGCATGAAATTTTTGTCGCCTTGCCGGAAAAAACCTACGGCCCGGAAGACGGCCGGGCGCTGGCGGACTGGTTCGAACGGGCCTACCAAGCGTTGTTCAGCCGCACCATTCCCAACCTGGGCGTCGAAGTGTTGACCTGGACCTTGTCATTGGCGACGAACCGGTCGGGCGAGGCGGAGGTGCGGCAGGATCATGGGAAACCCCGTGGCGAACGGTCAGCGCAACGCCGGCTGTTCGATCCGGCCAGTGGCGAGTGGACCATGGCGGATGTTTATTCGCGCTCCCAATTGGCGCCGGGGGCCAGGATTCAGGGCCCAGCGATCATTGTTGAGGATGAAACAACGACACTGGTGACCAACGGTTTCGACGCCGCAATTAACGCCCTGGGCCAGATCGTCATGAGCAGAGCCAATGGAGGATCAGCGGCATGAGCCGGGAAAGCATGGATCGGATCCGTTATCAGGTTATGTGGGACCGGCTGATTTCGGTGGTCGAGGAACAGGCCCAGACCCTGGTGCGCACGGCGTTTAGTACATCCAGCCGCGA
>JAPYUH010000326.1 GCA_029936195.1 Alphaproteobacteria bacterium | reverse complement strand
TGTTGACGCGGAAGCCCTCGAACTCGATCCGGCCCAGGCCCCGGCCCACGCCCAGAATGCTGCGCCCGTTGGAGACATGGTCCAGCACCGCGATTTCTTCCGCCACCCGCACGGGATCATGCCAGGGCAGCACCATGACCATGGTGCCGAGCAGCGCCCGTTCCGTCCGTCCCGCCATATAGGTGAGGAACTGCAAGGGGTTGGGGCACATGGTGTATTCATCGAAATGATGTTCCGCCGTCCAGATGCTCTCGAATCCCAGGGGCTCGGCCATGTCGGCCATGGACAATTCGTGCTGATAAACCTCCCGGTCCGTATGGTTGCCGGAGAGATTCTGGAAAAATGTGGTCATGCCAACATGCATCTGGTCGTTCCTTCCTATCTATGATTACCGCCAATCCATCATGTCGCGGGGTTGGGGTCAACCACAGCGTCTGACAAAGGCCGCCAGTTCGTCATTGAAACGGGCGCTGTCCTCGAAAAACGGCGAATGGCCGATGCCTTCGTAAACCGAGGCTTCGGCGTCGGGAATATGGGCCATGGCACGTTCCCCCATATGCGGCAGGACCAAGGCATCCGCCGTGCAATAGGTGACCAAGGCGGGGACGGATAATGCATCCATCACCGGATCGAAGTCACAATGGCGATCAAACATCGCGCGACGAACAGGGGCCGGAACCAGCATGTTGAAGGCCAACCAGGTTTCAAAAGTATCCCGGTCAACCGGTTTCGCCGTGCAGGCCCGCAAAAAGCCCCGCGTACCGGCAATCCGCCGGGGAAGGTCGTCCGACAAAAGATCAACTCTAACTTCGGGAATTGTTGGCGGCGGCGACCCGTCATCAACAACCCGGCGCACGGCGGCGGCGACAAAATTGACGCCGGCAATGTTATTGCAGCCATGGCGTTGGCAATAATCCAGCATGATCAGGCCACCGTAGGACCAGCCGGCCAGAACCGGTTTGTCCAGTTCCAATTGATCCATGACGGCGGCGATATCATCGGCCCAGTTTTGGCCGTCCTGGTAGGCCGCCGGGTCCTCGGGCTTGCCGGAGCGGCCATGGCCGCGATTGTCGATGGCGATCAGGCGGAAATCGTTCGCTAGATCGCTGTCCAGTTGCGCCGACCAGGACAGATGGCTTTGCATGAAGCCATGGATCAGCAGGATTGGCGGGCCGTCTGGGTTACCCCATTCGCCGGTCCAAATTTCCGTTCCTCCGCCGCCCCTTACCAAGGTTTCGCTATTCATACCGTGCGTCACGCCGTCGCCTCCCGCCAAATTTTATTCAACATCGTTGGTCCGTCCTTGGCCATGTAGAGACTTGCCGCCCCAGCCGCCAATATTTGCAGTCGCACCAGATCGGCCGGCCCATAGGTATTGCGGGCCTGGGCGGCGCAGATCATATGGCCGAAAAATTTACCTTGCCAGATCAAGGGCGCATAGATGGCGGAGCCCATGCGCGCCGACTTCAGGATCTGTTTGAAATCCGCATGATCGTCGGTGTTCTCCAGGATCAAGGCCCGCTCATTTTTCCACACCCAGCCCGGGTGTCCCGTATCCAGGGGGTAATAAAGGCGGTGCTGTTCAGCCGGGAAGCCCCATTCGGCGATCAGGAAATGTGACGTTGCGTCCGGGCTGACCATGAAGACGGCGCCCACGTGGAAATGCCGCTCGCTCGGTTTCAGGGCGCCGGGCCGTTCATGGGCCCGGCCATCGCCCGTCACGCGCAGGGCGCAATGGACCATTTCCCGCACCGCTGCCTCCGCCTCCACCGCGTCTGCCGCCACCTGGGCGGCACGGGACATCTCGTCCCAGGGCATCTCCGTCAGGCTGCAGGGAATAACGTCCGTCATGGCATTGGTCATGGGAGCGGGTTCTGGGCCATCCAGTTTTCCGCGATGGCCTGGCGGCTGGCGATCCAGACGTCGGGCTTGGCCGTGACGTGCTGGAGGAATTTCTCCAGATAGCCGATGCGGCCGGGCCGCCCGATAATGCGCAGGTGCAGACCGAACGACATCATCAGCGGGTCGTCGGCCCCCTCGCGATACAGCCAATCGAAGGTATCGATGGCGTATTGCAGCCAATCGGCGGGCGTCAGGGAGGGCGCCGTCCACATCTTCATGTCATTGGAATCCAGGGCGTAGGGCAGGATCAGGATCGGCTTTTCATAATCGCTGTCCCAGAACGGCCGGTCGCCGGAAAAATCATCCATGTGATAGGTGAAGCCTTCCTCCACCAACAGCCGCCTTGTGTTGTCGGTCAACAGATAACGCGACAGCCAGCCCGTGGGACGGCTGCCCGTGGTCGCCTCGATCGACGTGACGGCCTTGCGGATGAAGTCCCGCTCCTTGTCCTCGTCCATGTAATATTGATGCACCCAGCGCCAGCCGTGGCTGCAAACCTCGTGCCCGCCATCGACGATGGCCTGGGTCAGCCCGGGTGCTTTTTCCAACGCCTGGGCGGCGGCCGTGAACGTCGCCTGGATTTTGTAGTCATCCAGCAGCTTCATGATCCTTGGCGCGCCGGCTTTCAGGCCATAGAGATAATTGCTCTCGTTGGCATAGTTGCGCACCGGTTTGTGCAGGGCCACGCCCAGTTCGTCGACCACCTCGGGGCCGCGGTCGCCCTGGGTGATGTTCATTTCCGAGCCCTCTTCCACATTGACGACAACGGAAAGGGCGATCCGGGCATCGCCTGGCAGGTTCCATTTAGGCATTTTGGCAATCAATCAGCGGGCTACAGTTTCTTGGTGTTGACGGCGGCGCCCGTGTACAGCACGTCGCTCTGGGCCTTTTGTGCGCGGACATGAAAGGCCATGGCCACCGGGTCGAAATCCATTTCGGGAATTGGCGTCGGAGCGAAATTTCCAAAAGTGTCCTCGCCCCGCACCAGGGCGGCGCTGTCCCATTCGCCGACGATCTGTTGCGTGTCGGTGGGCATGAAATGCATGGAGACGCCGATCCGCCGGTCCGGCGCGTTGTTGGCGCCCGAGGCATGCGCCAGGCGGTAGTTGTGGAACGACATCTGGCCGACCTCTAGGGGCATGTGAACGGCGTGGTCATCGTCCACGCCCTCGGTAATTTCCTGGCCCCGGGTCAGCATGTTGGCATCGTCGTATTTGTCTTCATGGGGCAGCACGTCGCCAGTATGGGTGCCCGGCATCACCCGCATGCAGCCGCTTTCCAGACTGGCCGGAGAAAGCGCCAGCCAGGCGGTCACCACTTCGGGACTGGACAGACCCCAGTACCGGTTGTCCTGATGCCAGGACACGAAGCTGTTGGAGCCGACATCCTTGATCCAGAAAATAGTATTCCAACACAGGATATTGGGGCCGATCAGCTGTTCGACGGGATCGAGAATTCGCGGATCGCGGATCAGATCATCCAGCCATTTGAACAGCAGATGGGATTTGGCCCGCTGCC
>JAPYUH010000059.1:16094-19219 GCA_029936195.1 Alphaproteobacteria bacterium | reverse complement strand
AGGCCCAGGGCCGCATCTGTGAACCCGAGGAAGTTGCCGCGGCGGTGGTTTTCCTGGCCTCCGACGAGGCCAGCTTCATCACCGGCACGGCGCTTTACGTCGACAATGGCTGGTATGCAAAGGGCTAGCCCGCATTCTTAGCACTGGCCAGTCAGGCGGTTCCCAGGCCAATACGGGCGTGCACCTGCAATTGTACCCGGTCGCCGTCCAGCAGGTCCACATAGGCTTCGCGCATGGCGTCATCGATGCGCCTTTTTTCAGCCTCCGGCATGATGGCGAGGCGGTCGCCGATGCGCAGGGCCAGTTGCGGCCGCCAGAAGTTGCTGGCCAGATCGACCCGGGGACTGAAACGCAGGGCCTGTTCCTCCCAGGCGCTGAAACCACCGGCTTGCAGCACTTCGTTCAAGGCGCCTTCGTCGCCCAGGCGGGTTGGTGTGAAGGCACCTTCGTGGGGGTCGATGCCGGCGACTTCTGATAGCACCCGGTCGACGACAATGAATTGGCTGTTGTCGGCCTTGGGGCCCCAGACCAGAAAAGCCGCCCTGCAGCCAGGGCGCAGCACCCTTCGGGCCTGGGCCGCCGCGCGCTCGGGCGCGGGGGTATACATCAGGCCGATGCGGCAGGTCAGGGCGTCGAAGCTATCATCGTCAAACGGCAATTCTTCCATGGGCGCGACCTGAAACCGCATGTTGGTCAGGCCTTTGTCCCCCGCCCGCCGTTCCGCGCCGGCCAACATTTCGGCTACCAAGTCGGTCGCCGTGACGCTGCCCGCGGGACCGACCAGGGGCGACATGGACAGGGCAGGCTCCCCCACGCCCGAGGCCAGATCCAAGACATGGTGCCCAACACTGACGCCGGCGGCGGCAATCAGGGGGTTATTTAAACCATGGGCCAATTTGGCCAGGTGATCGGCCTGTTCGTTCCATTGGCCGGCCCGCAGGGCCCAATTCTCCCGGGTCTCGTCCCGCTGCCGGGTGGCTTCGTCCATGCTCATGGTTTTACGCGCTTGAAGGCTTCGGCCATTTCACGCAGTTTGAATTTTTGAATCTTGCCGCTGGGCGTGCGCGGCAATTCGTCAACGATTTCCAAATGCTCGGGCCAATACTGCTTGGCCGTGCCAATGTCGTCCAGGTAGCGGATCATCTCGTCCAGAGCCAGGCTGCTGCCCGGCTGCACGGTAACGAAGGCGCATCCCAGTTCTCCCAACCTCTCGTCGGGAATGCCCACCACCGCGACTTCCGCGACCGCCGGGTGACGGTAGAGGACGTCTTCCACTTCCACTACGGGGATATTTTCACCGCCGCGAATAATGATATCCTTGGCCCGTCCGGTGATACGGATGTAGCCGTCAGGATGCATGAAGGCCTGATCGCCGGTATCGAACCAACCGTCATCGTCGGTGCCGTGCAATTCCGGCTTTTTCAGATAGCCGACGAACATGGACGCACCGCGAACTTTCAATACGCCCTCCTCGTTTTGACCGGCGGCGCTGCCGTCTGGCCGTTGCACTATGACTTCGGAATGGGGCAGGGGGGCGCCGTCCGAGGTCCAGACTTTCTCGGCCCCATCGCCGGGGTCGCAGATGGTGGGGCAGGCGCACTCCGTCATGCCCCAACCCGATAGCACCTTGAAACTGAAGTTGGCCGCCGCCTTTTGCACCAGGGCCGGGGGAATGGGCGCGCCGGCGGAGACGAAGGTGCGCAATTTCGACAGATCAAACGTCTCCACCTTGGGCATTTCCACCAGATCACTGAGAAACGGCGTCGCCCCCATGGTGAAGGTACAGGCGTGATCCTGCATCAATTCCACCCCCACTGGCGCCGACCAGCGGTCCAGCAGCACAACCTCGATCCCCAACATCATGGGCTGCAGGATGGCGTAGAGAAAGCCGGTCTGGTGGGCCAGGGGCGAGGCCATGAAAATTTTGTCGCCGTTGCTCAAATCGTGATGTTTGATCCACGCGCTTAGGTGGCCAAAGGTGCTGTTGGCGGTGTGCATGACGCCTTTTGGCTGGCCCGTGGTGCCGGAGGTATAAATCAATTCGTTGACGTCGTTGGGACCGGGACGGCGGGCCGCCAGAATAGCCGCGGCATCGTCGCCGTCTTCCAAAGATTGGTTCAGCAGGGCGTTGGCAAAATCATCGTCGCCGCCGCCATCCACATAAAAGGTGTGTTTCAGGTTGGGCAGATCACCGCGAATGCCTTCGATCATTGGCTTGTATTCAAAGCCGCGAAAACTGTGCGGGGCAATCACAACCTTGCTTTCACCGAAACCCAGCATGAAGGTCAATTCACGTTCCCGGAATATGGGCATCAGGGGATTGGTGATGGCGCCGATGCGGGCGCAGGCCAGGTGCAGGGCGCTGAACTGCCACCAGTTGGGCAATTGCAGCGAAACCACATCGCCCGGCTCCACCCCAAGCTCGATCAGCGCCAGACCCAAACGGCGGGACAGGCGGTCCAGTTCGCCATAGCTGATGGTGGTGGATTGATTGGTCTCGCCATTGTAATCGGTGACCGCCGGCCTGGCTGGATCGCGGGCCAGGGCGTCGTCCAGATAATCCAGGATAATCCGGTTCGGCCAGGCCCCGGCACCGACCAGCCGGTCAATCCGTTCCTGGGTTAATATTACGCCGAGATCCATGGCATCCTCCCACAATTTCCCTATCACTGTTACTTTGTATAAGCCGTCAGCGGATTTCGGGCCAGAACAACCAGGCCAGGGCGAAGGCCGCCAATCCTTCCAACCCCATGATGGTCACCGCCGGTACCGCGCCCAGCCAGTCCGCCATCAGGCCCAGATGGGCAAAGCCCATGGGTCCCAGGCCAATACAGACCGAAAGCACGCCCATCAGACGGCTGCGAACCTCCGGTGGGGCCAGCAACAGCATTAGGGTGGATTGCATGGTAGCGAAACAGCCGGCCCCGATGCCGGTCGCCACCAAGATCATGCCGGACAGCAACGGCCAGGGCGACAGTGCAAACAGGATCAAGCCGGCGCCGGCCGCCGCGGCGCCGTAAAAATAGATCCGGCCATGGGCCGTGGCCCGGCCCAGAAAGGCCACCCCCATGGCGCCGATGAAGGCGCCCACCCCCTCCATGCTGGCCAGCAGGCCGACGTTGAAT
>JAPYUH010000059.1:11563-15994 GCA_029936195.1 Alphaproteobacteria bacterium | reverse complement strand
CCGGTCGCTGGCGGCATAGGCCAGACCTTCCTGCAAGTTCCGCCACAGACCCTGCTCGCCGGCCCACGTCTCGGGCTTGGGCCGGGGCAGGACCAACATGAAGGCAATGGCCACGGCATAAATTCCCGCCCCTAATAGCAGCGCGCCAGGAAAGCCCAGGAAGGTAATCAATATACCCCCCGTGACCGGCCCCATGGCCCGTGTCAGGGACGAGGTGGAGGCATCCAGGGCCATTGCCTGGGCCGTCCGGCCGGGACCGGCGACGGTGTCCAGCAAGGTTCGCCGCGCCGGCATGTCGGTGGCCCAATAGAGGCCGTTGACAAAGGCGCCCAGCATCAGGTGCCAGATTTCCAAACGGCCCGTAAGACCCAGCCAGCCCAGCACCAGGCCCAGGATCAGCATACCGAACAAACCCGCCAGAACAATGGCGCGCCGGTCCAGCCGGTCGGCCAGGGCGCCCATGGGGGCACCGAACAGGGCCAGGGGTAGAATGCGCAGTAGCGATACCAGCGCGACCAAAAATGGCGAATTGGTGACATCGAAGACATAGACCGCAAAGGCCAGCATTTCCAGCCAGCGGACCACGCCGCTAAGGGCGCCGACGGCCCAAACCTTGCGGAAATCCGCAATCGCCAACAGGGTGCCCATGGCCGCCCTCTATCGCGTGCGGTCGATGGTCAGATCCGTGACCACGATCTTCACAACATAATTCACGGCTATTCTCATGGGTTTGCCCTGGCGCCTGCGGATCATCCAGAGCGCCACCATAACATTGTTCCGCCATTGGTGTCCGCCGCAAGGCTCCGAATCTCATTACATCTGAGAATGCCAACGGACGCAGCTTGAACAAACCGAGCCCAACCTGCTGGAAACCGCGCGTCCCTCGCGGCTCTTACGCCACCCCCTGGGACACGATCCGCAATATTTGAATTCCCAAACCCCCTCATGTAGTTATAGTTGATTTTCCAATTTTCAACCATTGGGCTTGTTAGCATTGCTTTGGCCGCGATGTATGATGCAGAGGTGTGATTGTGGCAAAAGTTAACCGATTATTATTTGGGTTACAGACATTCCTGGGCAGGGGTTTGATTTCTCGTGGAACGGTGAACCGGCACACTCGGGTAGCGGCAACTTCTGAATTTCAACGGATGGGAGCTTCTATGACGGCCCAAACAGATCGAGCAGTCCGTTCGCTTGACGAAGACCTACTTGACCGGAAACCTTTTATCGACCGGCTTGTCAGTGCTCTGATTAACGAAAAGACTGACCGAGCTACGGGTATCGTTGTTGGAATTGTCGGGGAATGGGGAAGCGGAAAATCATCCATTCTAAACATGCTTGATGGCGCAATCCATGAAGCCTATCTATCTACGCGATGAATTTGATGACATCGTTCACAGAACTTTTTGGGACGCTATGCGTCAGTTTGTTCTCAAGACTGACAACCAATGGCCAACGCACTATGCCGCGATGCGCGATGTTGTGGGGGCCGTCTCAGACCTTTTTGAAAAGGAGTTTCTTACTGATGACGAAAACGTCCGGGAACTGGGGCTTGCAGTACTGAACGAGCTAACTGAAAAGGGCGATGTCGAAATTGTACCGTCATTCTTGCGGAAACACTTCTTTGCTTACGGGATATTTGGCTGCGCACAGAGAGCCGGTGTGCGGACCTTGTTGACCGAAGAAGAGACCAGGGCACTGGCTGAGCGCATAGCAGAAAGAGAAATCCCACGTTTACTGGGCGGCGAATTGTTGAAATCCGTGTGGATGCCCCAGGTAATAATCCTAATTAGTGAAGTTGGAGATGGGTTAAACGAGGAATGTCGTTCCTAATTTGATGGCTTGGTACAAAATGACGAAACGCTTCCTGCTGTGAGCTTGTTCTTCAATGGCCCAAATTTCGGATCAGGTGCCGGAACGCTTGAGATATTTTTTGACTTGGCCAAGATGAAAGAGCGAGCGCAAGAAAAGCTGAACCTTGATGAGAGTGGCGAGCTATCGTTAGATCCGTCCGTAAATATCTCTTACCAGAGAACAGTTGATCCGATGTTCTAAGCCCGTTTGTCGCGAAGTGCTATCAGTCAAGAATCTGAATTCTGCAAAAAATTCCAGAACAACATTGAAATTCCAGACAGGAAATGGGCCCATAATATTTAGGCTGGGCCATGTCGCCCGCTATCATCCCGGCGATAAACGAATTATCATTGTGACTGTGAAATACCGATGGAATTGGCTTCAAGTCCCTGACTTCAATCCTGGAACAGCCCCGACAAACGGCTCGAAATGAGCCCGTTTGGGCGCGGCATAAAGCAAACGAGGACACGGCTACATGGCGCCCATGGAACTGCATTTTTGGCCCACGCCCAACGGCTGGAAAATTGCCATCATGTTGGAAGAATGCGGCTTGCCCTACGATATCCACTGGGTTGATCTGTCGAAAAAGGCGCAGTTCGATCCGGGCTTTCTGGCCCTCTCGCCGAACGGGCGCATGCCCGCCCTCATGGATCCCGACGGGCCGGGGGGCGGGGCTATTTCGATCTTTGAATCGGGGACCATTCTGCAATATTTGGGCAACAAGACGGGGCGGTTTTATCCCGCCGATCAGCGGCGGCGCAGCGACGTGGAACAATGGCTGTTCTGGCAAATGGCGGGCCTGGGCCCCATGGCCGGGCAGGCGGCCCATTTCCGCAACTACAAGGCGGACAAGATTGACTACGCCATTAAACGCTACACCGACGAGGTGATCCGCCTGTACAACGTCATGAACACCCAATTGGCCGGCCGGGATTTCCTGGCCGGGGATCGTTCCGCCGGGGACTACTCCATTGCCGACATGGCCGCCTGGCCGTGGATCAGGGGCTACAAGGCATGGCATCGACCTGACCGAGTTCAAGCATCTGCGGGCCTGGTTCAAGCGCGTGGGCGGCCGCGAGGCGGTGGAGCGGGCCGCCAATATCGGCAAGGAGCAGTTCAAGGCCTCGCAAATTCGCTCCCAATCCTCTATTTAGGACCGCAGTTTGGTACAAGGCCCCGCTCAAAGGTTAGATCAAAACCATGTCAAGTTCTCCGCTGCCCGCGCCCATCGAGGGCTACACCATCTACGACCCCGTTGATCCGTTCGAGAACGATGCGGGACCGTTCCATTGGCGCCTGTTGGAAGACGGCAGCCACCATTTCGTCCTCCGCACCGAGGAACGCCATTCCAACGCCCATGGCGTTATCCACGGCGGCCTGCTGATGACCATGGCCGACCTGACCATGGCGGTCACCGCCAAGGGGGAGCCCGACGATGCCTATGTCACCGTCTCCTTCAATTCCGAATTCGTCGCCGCCGCCTATGCCGGTGATCTGGTCGAGGCGCGGGGCGAACTGGTCCGGCGCACGGGCAGCATGGCCTTTATCCGGGGCCGCATCCATGTGGGCGAGACTACCCTGTTCGTCTGCAGCGCGGTGATGAAACGGGTGGGCAAGCGCGGCGCCCTAAAAAAGGACTAGAACAAGAGAGGCCGCGGGGAGTATGGGGGCGTGAAGGCAGCCAATTACAGTACGAAGTATAGCGCCTGGCAAAGATTCCGGCGTTTGATGCGTCTGCGTCTGGTCGTCCCCATCCTGCGTTCACCCGAGGCCGCCGACTATACCGCGCGCGGGGTCTTTGTCGGCCTGCTGGTGGCCTTGACGCCGACGGTTGGAATCCAAATGGTTATCGTGGCGGGAATCTGGGCCTTGGTGCGGATGCTGCGCCCGGCCTGGGACTTCAACGTGGTGATCGGCATGCTGTGGACCTGGTTGACCAACGTCTTCACCGCGCCGCCGATCTACTACGTCTTTCTGCTCACCGGCGAGGCCATGCTGGGCCGCTGGGGCGAAAGCGGCGGCTATGGCATGTTCTCGGAGCGTCTGGCCGGGCTATTGGAAGCCGACGCCACCTTTGTGGAATCCATGTGGGTTTACGCGGTTGGTATATTCGAGGCCTGGGGCGTGCCGATGCTGATCGGCTGCCTGCCCTGGGCCATCGCCGGCGCCTTCCTCGGCTATTGGTGGAGCCTGCGCCTGATCCACCAATTCCGCGACCGGCGGCGCGGCGCTTTCAATCAAAATTGAAACGCTCTAGCCGTCCTGGGGATTGCTTGCAAGTATGCTGCCGGCCAGATAAAGCGTGCCGCAAATGAGTACGCGGGGCGGTGGACCGGCAGTGGATATCCGCCCCAAGGCCGCCGCCACGCTGTCGGCACGGGTAACGGCAAGGCCCAGGCCCTGGGCCGCCCGGACGATCCGGCCTGGGTCCATGGCGGCATCTTCATGGGGCACGGGCACGGCGTGGATAGCCGGCGCCAAGGGCCGAAAGGGCGCCAGAAAATTATCCGCGTCCTTGTTGTCCAGCATGCCAACGATCAGATGCAGGGGTCGCTGTTCGCCCTCCCCGTCCCCGTC
>JAPYUH010000059.1:0-11463 GCA_029936195.1 Alphaproteobacteria bacterium | reverse complement strand
CCCGGATTGTGGCCGCCGTCCAGCCAGATTTCGCCGCCAAAGCCTTTGCACAGCGGGCCCCGGGTCAGGCGCTGTAGGCGGCCGGGCCACTGGGCATTGGTCAACCCGGCGGCCAAATATTCGGGGCGCGGTGATAGTTCGCCAAGATTTTCCAAGCAGGCCAGGGCCAGGCCGGCATTCTGGATTTGATGGCTGCCGTGCAGACCCGGCAAGGGTAATAGCTGATCGCCCTTGCTTGAATGGAATTCCAGCCGTCCATCGGATATTCGGGCATCCCAGTCGTGGCCCTGGCGCAGCAAATCCGCACCTACCGCGCCGGCATCCGCCTCGATGACACGGTCCGCCTCCGGCATCTGCCGTGCGATGATGCCGGTGACGCCCGGCTTCAGGATGCCGGCCTTTTCATGGGCGATCCCCGCAAGACTGTCGCCGAGAAAATTTTGATGATCCATGGAGACGGTGGTGATCGCCGTCAGCAGTGGGTTTTCGATCACATTGGAGGCATCCAGGCGGCCGCCCAGACCGGTTTCAAGCAACAGGATATCCCCCGGCGTGTCGCGAAAGGCCAGAAACGCCGCCGCCGTGGTAATCTCGAAATAGGTGATGGGTTCGCCGCCGTTGGCCGTTTCGCAGGCGGTCAGGACGGCGATCAGATGGGCATCGGAAATCAGCGCGCCCGCCAAGCGGATGCGTTCGTTGTAGCGGACCAGATGGGGCGAGGTCATGACGTGGACGCGGAGGCCCGAGGCCTCCAGCCCGGCGCGCATATAGGCGATGGTGGAGCCCTTGCCGTTGGTTCCGGCCACATGCACGGTGGGGGGCAGGTCGCGTTCGGGATTGCCCAACAGATCCAACAAGCGGCGCAGGCGGCCCAGGGACAGATCGATCAGCTTGGGATGCAGCTTGATCAGCCGGGCCAGGGTCTCCTCCACCGCCCCCGCTCCCGCCTCAGGGCGTGCCGCCAGGCCCATCCGGATCAGCTCTCTGTTCGGTTTCGAAGGTTACATTCCGCGGCAGGGGTATTTCCAGGTCCGGCTGCGGCAAGGCAATTACCTCACCCGACGGCGGCCGGTTGGCGAGTAATTCCACGACGCGGATCAGGGTCTCCCGCAAATTGTGGCGGTGGACGACCATGTCCAGCATGCCGTGTTCCAGCAAATACTCGGCCCGCTGGAAACCTTCCGGCAGACGTTCGCGGATGGTGTTTTCGATCACCCGGGGGCCGGCAAATCCAATCAGTGCGCCGGGCTCCGAAATGGCGACATCGCCCAGCATGGCGTAGCTGGCCGTGACACCGCCCGTGGTCGGGTCGGTCAGTACCGAAATATAAGGCTGGCCGGCTTCCTGCAGCATCTGTACGGCGATGGTGGTGCGGGGCAATTGCATTAGGGACAAGATCCCTTCCTGCATTCGAGCCCCGCCGGCGGCGGAGAAGATGATCAGGGGGACGTCCTGCAGCACGGCCAGCTTGGCGGCGGCGATGATGGCCTCCGCCGCGCCCTGGCCCAGGGAGCCGCCCATGAAGGCAAAATTCTGTACCGCGATGACGGCGCCATGGCCACCCAGCTTGCCATGGGCGACGACCACGGCATCCTGCTGGCCGGTCCTGCCGCGGGAGTCTTTCAGGCGGTCGATATAGCGTTTTTCGTCGCGGAATTTCAGCGGATCGGCGGCGACCTCCGGTAGTTCGATGGTGGAGAATTCTCCGTCGTCGAACAGATGGGGGAAGCGGTCGTCGGGGCCAATGCGCAGGTGGTGGTCGCAATGCTGACAGACGTACTGGCGGACCTTGACCTCCTTGTGATGGATCATCTGACCGCATTTGGGGCATTTGGTCCATAGATTATCCGGCACCTCGCGTTTGCGCACCAGTGCCTGGATCTTGGGCCGGACGAAATTACTCAACCAGTTCACGGCTGCGCTCCCCCAACTGCCTTACGGCTGGCTGCCGCGACGCCGGCGGCCAGCTCGCGGGTTAAATCCAATACCGCGGCGACGGTCGTATCGGTCGCCTTGCCAGCACCGTCCAGGCTGTCACGCACCGCATCGGTGAAGGCCGTGCCGACCACGGCGCCATCCGCCACCGCCGCGATTTCCCGGGCCTGTTCCGGCGTGCGGATGCCAAATCCCACGACGATGGGCAGGTCCGTCTGCCCGCGAATACGCGCCACGGCGGCGCCCACCGTGTCCGCATCCGCCGATCCGGCGCCGGTAATGCCAGCGTAGGAGACGTAGTAGACGAAGCCGGAAGTATTGGCCAGAACGGCGGGCAGCCGCCCGTCATCCGTGGTCGGCGTCGCCAGACGGATAAAGCCAAGGCCGGCGGCCAGGGTCGGCAGGCACAATTCCTCGTCCTCCTCGGGGGGCAGATCGACCATGATCAGGCCGTCGATACCTGCCTCGGCGGCAGCCTTGAGAAAGGCGTCCACGCCAAAGCTATGGATCGGATTGTAATAACCCATCAGGATGATCGGTGTCTCTGTGTCCTGGCGGCGGAATTCAGCTGCCAGTTCCAGGGTTTTCCTTAGCGTTATCCCTGCCTTCAAAGCCCGCAAACCGGCCGCCTGGATTGAGGGGCCATCGGCCATGGGGTCGGTGAAGGCCATGCCCAGTTCAATAATATCTGCACCCGCGCCGGGCAGGCCGGCCAGGATTTTGGCCGAGGTTTGCAAATCCGGATCGCCGGACATGACATAGGTGACAAAGGCCGACCGGCCTTCGGCGCGCAACTTGGCGAAACGTGCTTCGATCCGGGCTCTGCCAAAAGTCATATTTCGACCCCCAGCATCTCGGCTACCGTGAAGATGTCCTTGTCGCCGCGGCCACACATGTTCATGACGATGAGATGGTCTTTCGGCAGGCCGGGCGCAATCTTGGCCACATGGGCCAGGGCATGGGCTGGCTCCAGGGCCGGAATGATACCTTCCAGCTTGCTGCATAGCTGAAACGCTTCCAACGCCTCGGCGTCGGTGGCGGAGACATAACTGACCCGGCCCATATCGTGCAGCCAGGCATGTTCGGGCCCAATGCCGGGATAGTCCAGGCCGGCGGAAATGGAATGGGCCTCGGTAATCTGGCCGTCGTCATCCTGTAACAAATAAGTACGGTTGCCATGCAGCACGCCAGGCCGCCCGCCGGTGATGGAGGCCGCGTGCCGCCCCGTCTCGATACCGTCGCCCGCCGCCTCGACACCGATGATGTTGATGCCGTCGTCATCGAGAAAGGGATGGAACAGCCCCATTGCATTGGAACCGCCGCCGATACAGGCGACCAGGGTGTCGGGCAAACGCCCCTCGGCCGCCATCAACTGCGCCCTGGCTTCGTTGCCGATGACCGACTGGAAATCCCGCACCAGTTCCGGATAGGGGTGAGGCCCGGCCACGGTGCCAATAATATAGAACGTGTCATGCACATTGGTAACCCAGTCGCGCATGGCTTCGTTCAAGGCGTCCTTGAGTGTGCGGGAGCCGGAGCTGACGGGTATCACTTCGGCTCCGAGGAGTTTCATGCGGAAGACGTTGGGCTGTTGCCGCTCCACATCCACCTCGCCCATGTAGACCGTGCAAGGCAGGTCGAACAGCGCGGCCACCGTGGCCGAAGCGACACCGTGCTGCCCGGCGCCGGTCTCGGCGATGATACGGGTCTTGCCCATGCGCTTGGCAAGGAGGATCTGGCCCAGGCAGTTGTTGATCTTGTGGCTGCCAGTATGGTTCAGCTCGTCACGCTTGAAATAGATCTTGGCGCCGCCGAAATGTTCCGTCAGGCGCTGGGCGAAATACAACGGGCTGGGCCGGCCCGCGTAGTGCTCCAGGTAATAATCCAGCTCCTGCTGGAAGCTGGGGTCGGCCTGAGCGGTACGATATGCCCGTTCCAGATCCAGGATCAGGGGCATCAGCGTTTCGGCGGCAAATCGGCCGCCGTGGATGCCAAATCGGCCGGCCCCATCGGGCCCAGTTCTATAGGAATTCAGTTTCGACATGATCACTCGTGCTATGTCAGAGGGCCTTGACGGCGTCAAGGAAAGCTTTGATGGCGGCGGGGTCCTTCTCCCCCGGCGCCCGTTCGACGCCGGAAGAAACATCCACGACCCGGGCTCCGGCGATGGTCACCGCCTGGGCCACGTTGCCCGTGTCCAGACCGCCCGACAGCATCCAAGGCCGGTGCCAATGGCGGCCCGCCAACAAGTTCCAATCGAACACCAGGCCATTGCCCCCCGGTAGCGCGTTGGCGAGATCCTTGGGCGCCTTGGCATCGAACAGCAACATATCCGCCACGCCGTCGAATTTGCCGGCGGCATCCAGATCGGCTGCGCCCGCCACCTTGATGGCCTTGAGAACGGGGACCCCGGTTAGCGCCCTTATGGCCTCAACGCGCTCAGGGTCTTCGCCGCCGTGCAACTGGATCAGATCCAGCGCAACATGATCCAAAACCTCGCGGAGCAAGCCATAATCGGGATCCACGAACAGCCCGACCTTTTTCACGGTTCCGGGGATCGAAATGGCAAGTTCGGCGGCCCGGGCGGGTGTCACGGCGCGGGGCGAGGGCGGAAAGAAATTCAACCCAACATAGCGCGCACCGCCCGAGATGGCGGCTTCAATCCCAGCCGCGTCCTTCAAGCCGCAAATCTTGGCCGCGACGGGCCCGAATCTAGAGGTCGTGTTCATGGCGTGGTTTATACCAAGGCCGGTGTGCTTTGTCCCGACCAAGACAGGTATGAATTATGCGGCCTTCACGATATCGGTCGCCTCGCCCGGTGATGGAACCGCGGCGGCTCTAGTGGCGGACTTAGTGGCGGTTTCGGCGGCGTCTTTGGCCTTGCGCAGTTCACCTTCCAGGCGCCGCACGGCCCGCTGTTCTTCCCGCAAGCGCCGCCGCACCCGCCCCGCCCGCATCCAGGCGATTAGGCCGCCCGTCACCAGGCCAGCAAAAATGCCGGCATAGACCAGACCGAAAAGGGGCGCCTCAATACTGAGCGGTGTCGGGTCCAGGGACAAGGTCACGAGGTGGCGATTGGCGATGGCGAAAGCCACGAAAGTTACCATCAAGGGCAACAGCAATAGCCAGAGTAGAATTTTCACGTCGGAACCCGCCGGCTGGTTAAGGGCATACTTTGTCAGTCCGTCACATTGTCGGTTCGTTGGTTCAGCCTTCCGGCTCGGCATTCGGGGTGCTACCGGATTGCCCGGCGCCAGATGCGTTCAAACGCTCGCGCAGATCCTTGCCGGTCTTGAAAAAAGGCACGAACTTTTCGGCCACGGCAACGGAATCACCGGTTCGGGGATTGCGCCCGATACGGGCCGGCCGCCGCTTGACCGAGAAGGCGCCAAAGCCGCGCAGCTCCACTCGGTCGCCACGTTGCAGGGCATCGGTGATCTCGTCAAAAACCGTCGTCACGATGCGTTCAACATCACGCTGGTACAAATGGGGGTTTTGTTCAGCAAGACGGGCGATTAATTCAGACTTAATCATCTTTTGCTCATCTTTCCTGCATTCCAGTATTCCCCGATATTTCGGTCCCGATTCCACTCAGGGCGCGTGACGTTCAGATCAAGGCAGGGTCAGACCAATAAACCCCTTAAGGTTGCCAAACCGATAACAGACCGTCAAGGGTAAGTCGTTCATTTTTAAACAGTTTTCCGCCCAACGTGTCAAGTGTCCGGGCGATCAGGCCGGCATTCTCGCCCCAGCGTACGTTGCGGACCGGCAAATCCTCGGAAATATCGTGGCTCTCGCGCAGCCAGCGCCGGGCAGCCATTTCGCCGCCCAGGCCATCAATCAGGCGCAGCTTGATGGCTTGCCGGCCACTGAATACCCGGCCATCCGTAGCCGCCGCGAGCGTTGCGCTATCCAGGTTGCGCCGGTCACGCACGAGGCCGGAAAACCAATCAAAACTGTCTTTCAACAAAATTTTCAAGGACTCCCGGACCGCCTCGCTGACGGGCTCAAGGGGCGATGGCTGACCCTTCAGGGGCGAGCTTTTCAAGGTGAACGGCTTAATGCCCAGTTTTTCCAGCAAACCGGTGAACTCCGCCGTTTGAAACAAGACGCCGATGGAACCTGTCAGGGAAGTTTCCCGGGCGATAATATGATCGGCGGCGATGGCGACAATATAGCCGCCCGACGTGCCAATAGTGCCGATCACGGCAACCACCGGTTTTTCCGCCGCCACCCGGCGCAGGCTGTGATAGATCTGTTCCGAACCGGTGGTGGTGCCGCCGGGGCTGTTGATGCGGACGATGACCGCTTCCACATCATCTTCGTCGATCAAATTTTCGATGGCATCGCCGCGCTGCCGGTCCTCCGAGATGAAGCCGTCGATGGACAAACGCGCCACATGGCGGTCGCCGGGGATGGCAAACTTGCCAACGCCAACGGCAATCAAGGCCATGACCGCGAATGCGGCGAGCAGGCGCCACAGGATCAGGCGGCGCTTTAGACGCCGCCGATCCAAAATGGCATCAGCATCCATGAGAGACCCGCACCACGACCGGCAAGGAGGCCGGCGCGGCCGGCGCGGCGGCTCTAGGCATCGGCCTTGGCGTCGTCCCCGTCTTCGCCGCTATCTGCACCGTCGTCGCTATCGGACGTCTCGGCATCAGCTTCCGCCGCGGCCTCCGGCTCGGCTTCTGGCTCGGCCTCGGCTTCAACCTTGGCTTCGGTGGTTTCAGCGGTTTCTGTGGTGGTTTCTGCGTCAGTTTCTACTTCAGATTCCGCGGCAGTTTCCGCGACGGGGGCTTCGGTGTCGCCGTAATCCGGCTCGGCGTTATCATCCTCGTCATCGTCTTGATCCGAATTGGCCAAGGCCCGCGCCCGGCCCATGGCGGGGCCAAGAATATCGCCCAAGGAGGCACCGCTGTCGGAAGAGCCGTATTGCTGCACGGCTTCCTTCTCTTCCTTGATCTCGCGCGCCTTGATGGACAAGGCCAGACGGCGTGTATTCTTTTCGATGGAGTTGATCTGGGCATCCAGCTTGTCGCCGACCGCGAAACGCTCCGGCTTCTGCTCCGAGCGGTCCCGCGACAGATCGGCCCGGCGGATGAAGCCGCGCAGGCCGTCGCCGACCGTCACCTCGATACCGCGATCCAGGATCGCCGCCACGGTGCATGTCACGACGCTGCCCCGCCGCATGGTTTCGGCCTCCGCAAAGGGGTCGCTGCCCATCTGTTTGATGCCGAGGCTGATGCGCTCTTTGGAGATGTCAATATCCAGCACCTTGGCCTTGACCATGTCGCCCTTGGAATAGTCCTTCATGGCTTCTTCGCCAGCCTTGTCCCAATCGATGTCGGACATATGCACCATGCCGTCCAATTCGAAGCCCAGGCCAACGAACAGACCGAATTCGGTGATGTTCTTGACCTCGCCCTCGACCTGACTGCCGACGGGATGGGCGGCGATGAACTCTTCCCAGGGGTTTTCCATGCACTGTTTCAGCCCCAGGCTGACCCGGCGCCGTTCGGGATCCACGTCCAGGACCATCACTTCCACCTGCTGCGAGGTGGAGACGATCTTGCCCGGATGGACATTCTTTTTGGTCCAGCTCATTTCCGAGACATGCACCAGGCCTTCCACGCCCGGCTCCAGCTCTACGAAGGCGCCGTAGTCGGTGATGTTGGTGACCCGGCCGGTGAACTTGGCCTGCAGGGGGTATTTGGCCTCGATCCCATCCCAGGGATCGGCCAGCAATTGTTTCATGCCAAGGCTGATGCGTTGGGTTTCCGCATTAACGCGGATCACCTGAACCTTGACGGTTTCGCCGATGGTCAGGGCCTCGGACGGGTGGTTGACCCGGCGCCAGGCCATGTCGGTGACATGCAGCAGGCCGTCGATGCCGCCCAGGTCCACGAAGGCGCCGTAATCGGTGATGTTCTTGACCACGCCTTCCAGCACCTGGCCTTCGGCCAGATTGGCCACCAGTTCGGTGCGCTGCACGGCCAGGGTGACTTCCAGAACGGCCCGGCGGGAGACCACTATGTTGCCCCGGCGTCGGTCCATCTTCAGGATCTTAAAGGGTTGCGGGATGCCCATCAATGGCGTGATATCGCGAATGGGGCGGATGTCGACCTGGCTGCCCGGCAGGAATGCCACGGCGCCTGAAAGATCAACGGTGAAGCCGCCCTTGACCCGGCCGACAATGGAACCATCCACCTGTTCGGCTTTGTCATAAGCGACTTCCAAATGGTTCCAGGCTTCTTCACGGCGGGCCTTTTCGCGGCTGATGACCGCCTCGCCCAGGGCGTTTTCAATGCGCTCGAGAAATACCTCGATATTGTCGCCAACTTCTATTTCCTCGTTGGCCTTGCCGAATTCGCGGATCGAAATCCGACCTTCGGTCTTTAGCCCGACGTCGATTACGACATTGTCGTTCTCGATCGCCACCACGGTGCCATGCACGACGCGGCCTTCCAATTGTTCCTGGGAAATAAAGCTCTCCGCCAGAAGGGCTTCAAAATCGTCTTCCGCGCCGAAATCCATGCTCTGGCTGGGGCCGCTGTCGAGGTCTGTCATCAACTGTCTCTTTCCAAAATGTTTGTCGGCCAACCGGTTGTATCCGGCGGTCTTGTGCCTAGGGGTCTAGATCCTGATATTGGGTACTAGTCGTTCAGGCGGTCGGCAATAATTTGACGAGCCGCCGCGAACGCGGCCTCTATATCCATTTTTGTTGTATCGAGCAAGTGCGCATCGTCGGCTGCCGCCAGGGGAGATGCGGCACGGCTGCTATCGCGGGCATCCCGTTTCGCCAGATCGGCCTGTACAATTTCCAACCTGATGTCTTCGCCGCGACCACGCAATTCAGCATGGCGCCGTTGGGCCCGCGCTTCCGCCGACGCGGTGATGAACAATTTCACCTCTGCATCCGGGCAAACAACCGTGCCGATGTCGCGCCCGTCAAGCACCGCGCCGGCCGCGCCGTTGGGCGGATGGTTGGCGAAGTTTCGCTGATAGGCCAACAATGCGGCCCGCAGTTCGGGGCGCGGCGCGACAACGCTGGCGGCCTCGCCGGTACCTTCGGCGCGAAGCTCTGGGTCTTCCAGATCCGCCGGCGTGATAGCACTGGCTTGGCTCACCATGGCCGCCACATCATCCAGGGCATCGCCGGACCGCAGCATACGCAGGGCAACGCCCCGGTATAGCCCGCCCGTATCCAAGTAGGCAAAACTGAATTGCACCGCGATCCGCCGGCCCAAGGTGCCCTTGCCGGCCGCGACGGGGCCATCCAAGGCCACGACGAACTTTTTCATGGGGCGGCTTCTATGCGTCCGCCCAGGCCGTTCATCAGCTTGGCAAAACCGGGAAACGAGGTCTCGATCATTTCGCAGCCCGAAACCTTGACCGGGGCTTGCGCGCCCAGGCCGTAAACCAGGAACGACATGGCGATGCGATGGTCCATCTCGGTCTCGACACGCGCATCCCGGCGGGCGGGGGGCGGGCCGCCGTGACCACCATTGCCGTGCACGATCATACCGTCATCCAGCTCCTCCACCTCGACGCCCAGGGACTTCAGGCCGGTGACCATGGCCGCGATGCGATCGCTTTCCTTGACCCGCAATTCGGCGATGCCCCGCATCACGGTCGGGCCGGTGGCATGGGCGGCGATGGCGGCGAGCACGGGATATTCATCAATCATGGACGGCGCCCGGTCAGGCGGCACTTCGATGCCCCGCAGCGGCCCGGCGCGGACCTCCAAATCGGCGATCGGCTCCCCCTGGTCCATGCGGCGGTTGGTTTCCCCGATTATCGCGCCCATCTCGCGCAGGGTATCGAACAAGGCCGCCCGCAAGGGGTTCAGGCCGACGCCCTTGACGGTGATTTCGGAACCGGGAACCAACAGGGCGGCGGCGATGGGGAACGCCGCGGATGACGGATCGCCGGGCACGCGCACGGTTTGTGGCCGTAGTTCGGGGCGGCCGGTCAGGGTGATGCGGCGGTTGCCGCCGCTATCTTCCGTAATTTCGACATCGGCCCCGAAATGACGCAATAGGTGTTCGGTATGGTCGCGCGTGGGCGTGGCCTCGATCACCGTGGTTTGGCCCGGTGTGTTCAGTCCGGCCAGCAACACGGCGGACTTGATCTGGGCCGAGGCCACGGGCGGTTGGTACTCGACCGGCATCAAGCTATCCCGGCCCCGCACGGTGAGCGGCAGCCGCCCGCCCGGCGCCGCCTCGAACGCCGCGCCCATTTCCGCCAGGGGGGTGATGACCCGCTGCATGGGCCGCTGCCGCAACGAGGCATCCCCGGTAAAGACCGAAGTCAGCCCATGGGACGCCGCCAATCCCAACAGCAAGCGCGCCCCGGTGCCGGAATTTCCCAGATCAAGCACATCACGAGGGGGCATCAGGCCGCCGATGCCGACCCCATTGATCCGCCAGACGCCACCATCGTCCCGTTCAATGCGGGCGCCGTACGATTGCAGGGCCTGGGCCGTCGCCAGCACATCCTCACCTTCCAGCAGGTCGTGAATGGCGGTTTCGCCCACGCACAGGGCACCGAATATCAAGGCCCGGTGCGAGATTGATTTGTCGCCGGGCACGTTGATCAAGCCCTTCAGCGGACGGTCGGCGGGATGGGCGGTCTGGACGGACGGGATGGGCACGATGTTTCCTCGATTGGGGGTCGCGATGGACAGGCGCCTGCCTATCATAATGCCGCGGCCATCGCCAGATGGCGGCTAGCGTTTATCGATATTTGCATTGGCGGTTGTTTCTCTGTTGACAGGACCGGCGCATCTTCTCTATTGGGATGCGCCGATAGGGAATAGCGGCGGATGTTGGGGAGATCATATCAGTGGCCAAGCCAGAATGGGGCGCCAAGCACTTATGCCAAGGCTGCGGTGCAAAGTTTTATGACATGGGCCGTAGCCCGGTCACCTGCCCGTCTTGTGACGAACCCGTGGTCGTCGCCACGCCCGGTCGTACCCGGCGCGTCCGCAAGGAAGAGGTCAAGGCCGAACCCGTCGTCGCCAAAGACGAGGCCAAGAAGCCGGAAGACGGCGACGAGGCGCTGGCCGCCGAAGTTGACGATCTGGTTGACGACGAGGACGACGCCATTGCCACCCTGGCCGACGACGAGGAGGACGACGATGATGTCCTGGCGGAAGCGGACATTTCCAAGGACAAGATATCCGACGAATAGCCGGTCGGCATGGGCGGGCAGAAATTATTA
Source organism: Alphaproteobacteria bacterium (assembly GCA_029936195.1). Taxonomy (GTDB): domain Bacteria; phylum Pseudomonadota; class Alphaproteobacteria. The sequence goes on along the minus strand of JAPYUH010000059.1, from coordinate 303 downwards.
TAGGAAATATTTCGCGGTGGGCGCAGTTTGCCCTTGAAATACCGCCCGCCCCGCCCTAGTTTCCGCCGGTCCAAACGGGCCGGCATGTTCGGGCCGGTGGGCAAAAAATTATGGGGCCATAGCTCAGTTGGGAGAGCGCTTGAATGGCATTCAAGAGGTCGTCGGTTCGATTCCGTCTGGCTCCACCATATCCCCTTGAAATCATTTAGATTTCTTGAGGTGCCGTTTTAGACACATCCTCAAAATTCGGCCCTGTCACACCACAGTCACAATGAGGTGTGTCCAATGGCAAGCATTCGAAGT
>JAPYUH010000325.1 GCA_029936195.1 Alphaproteobacteria bacterium | reverse complement strand
CCCATGTGCGGCAGCAAAACCACGTTGGCCATGTCCAGCAGCTTTTTGTTGACGGCGGGTTCATGCTCGAACACGTCCAGACCGGCGCCGGCGATGCGGCCTTCCTGCAACAGGCGGACCATGGCGTCCTCGTCAATGACCTCGCCACGGGCCGTGTTGACAATGAAACATTGCGGCTGCAGCAAGGCGAGGCGGCGGGCCGAGAGCAGATGATAGGTGGCGGGCGTATGGGGGCAGTTGACGGAAATAATATCCATGCGGGAGAGCATTTGATCCAGGCTTTCCCAATAGGTCGCCTCCAATTCGGCCTCGGTCTCCCCGTCGACCCGGTGGCGGTTATGGTAGTGGATCGACAGGCCAAAGGCCCGGGCGCGGCGCGCCACCGCCGTGCCGATCCGGCCCATGCCGATAATACCCAGACGCTTGCCCCAGATGCGGTGCCCCAGCATCCACGTGGGACCCCAGCCCTGCCAGTCGCCGGCGCGCAGGACCCGCTCGCCCTCCGTCACGCGCCGGGGCACGGAGAGGATCAGCGCCATGGTCATATCGGCGGTATCCTCGGTCAGCACGCCAGGCGTGTTGGTCACCGTAATGCCGCGTTCGCGGGCCGCGTTATGGTCGATATGGTCCCAGCCAGTGCCGAACGAGGCGATCAGCTTCAGCCGCTCGCCCGCATGGGCGATGATGTCGGCGTCAATACGGTCGGTTACGGTCGGCACCAGAACATCGGCGAACTTCACCGCCTGGATCAGGTCCTCGCGGCTCATGGCGTCATCGGTGACGTTCAGACGGGTATCGAACAATTCCATCATCCGCGTCTCGGTCACGTCCGGCAGCTTGCGGGTTACGATCACCAGTGGTTTGCTCTGCGGCATGGTTTTGTCTCAGCTGGGCAATTAGGGGGCCGAAATTCATGTCTCGGCTACGTCTCTAGCAGACTGCGGGGGGCCATACAATCTGCGGACAATTTCAGATGTGCTATAAGCCCCATCATGAAGCTGATTTCCTTTCTTTTCATAGTCCTGATCCTGGCGGCGCCACCCGCCTTTGCCGCCAATAAAGCGGCCAGGCTGGCCCACCCAGGCGCCTCCGGCCTGCCGACGCCGCGCTTTGTCTCACTGGCCTCGGCAACGGTGCATATGCGGGCGGGGCCCGGCGTGCGCTATCCCATCACCTGGGTCTATAAGCGGTTGGGCACGCCGTTCATGGTCATGGCGGAACATGAATACTGGCGCAAGGTGCGGGATCTCGACGGCACGGAAGGCTGGATCCACGGCAGCCTGCTATCGGGCCGGCGCACGGCGGTGCTCCGCGCCGCGCGCACGGTGCTGCGGCAACAACCCAGCGAAAGCGCACGAATAGTTCTGCGCGCCGAGGCCGGCGTCATCGGCAAACTGCTGACCTGCAGGAAAGCCTGGTGCCGGATGGACATCGCCGATATCAGCGCCTGGCTGCCGCGATCAGCCATTTTTGGCGCCCTGCCCAACGAACAGTTTTAGCTCAACAAACAGTTTAGATTGTGGGTAAATCTTCCGGCGTTCATAGCGGTTGCCCTCCGGCCCCTGGGCTGGCACCATATTGGTGAATTTAAGGGCGAGGCCGATGGATGAGCTGCAACAGGGTGCACTGACCCGACGGAAGTTTGTTTGCGTGGTGGATGATTCCCCGGAATGCCGCCTGGCATTACGCTTTGCCTTTCGCCGCGCGGCGCGGACGGGGGGCGGGGTAATTCTGCTGTATGTCATCGAACCGGCTGATTTTCAGCATTGGGTGGCGGTGGAAAACCTGATGAAGGAAGAGGCCCGGGAGGCGGCAGAAGAGGTGCTGCAAACCCTGGCGGATGAAGTCAGCCAATGGTCCGGCATCATGCCCGAATTCGCCATTCGCGAGGGACGCAAACAGGAACAGGTTCTGACCCTGTTGGAGGACGAGCCGGAAATCCGCCTGCTGGTGCTGGGCGCCTCGGCCGAGAAAGATGGGCCCGGGCCCCTGGTCAGCGCTCTGGCGGGGCCCATGTCGGGGGCATTGCGGGTGCCGGTGACAGTGGTGCCCGGCACCCTGTCAATTGATCAGATCGACGAAATTACTTGAAACCGGACGACTTGATCCGCTTGTTTTGGCCGACACGGCGGCGGTTGTAGGCGGCTTGAACCAGGCGGCGACGTTCGTTGATGGCCCACGTGCGTTCCTTGTACCACCGGGCCATGACTTTTCTCCGATAAGGTATATTCAGGCTCTTGGTGGCGGAATGGTAATAGGCCACCGCCTGCAGCCAGGAATGGTGTTTGCTATATAACCGGCGCAACAGATCGGCGGCATAGTCTATATTGCGCCCAGGCGTCAGGGCGGTTTCGGCGTCGGGGAAGGCCTCGGCATGGTATTGCAGATTTATCTGCATGCAGCCCACGTCTATGTTTGTCACGCCTCTGGCCCGCAGGTGTTTCACGGCGGCGCTGGCGGCCGCCTGATTGGGATGAAAATTACCCTCGCCTTGAGCATAAACGGTCCAGGGCCAGGCAATTATTGCCCCCGTTTCCACCATCCATCGGCCTGATTCCGTCAATGCGATGGCCGACAGCAATTGTGCCGGAATACGGTGCCGGCGCTCCGCCGCGCCGATCAGACGGCGGCAGTCAACCTTGGAATAAGCCGCATCCATCACGGTTTTTAGGCTGATTTTTGCGTTTCCCAACTGGTTTGGCGTGGCAGCGGCCGCGGCGGACGGCGGCCAGCAAACAACAGATACAAGCAATGCCCAAATGCCGAATTTTGCCCTGATCATCATCTCCGTGACCCATCCAATGAAACTGGTTCATGGATAAACACGCAAGAACCATGCCAACTGTCGGGCAAGTCCGGTTTTATTGGCATGAGTAAATCGCCGGGCAGCTCCGAAAACCGAATTTCTAGAGCATTTTCAATGCAGTCTGAACCGCCCGCTCCCCCGGCCCAACCACCCATTAATGGTACCCTGTGGGTGGTTGGGACGGGGGAGCGGGTGGCCCGGTGATTCAACGAAAGTTGAAAACGCTCTATTCCGCCGCTTCCCGAGTGGTGAAACAACTGGCCGGCAGACGGCAGAGGGCCGCGATCAGGGTCGTCATGGCATCGCGGATGCGGCCCATGCCAGGCAGCGGCCGGACTTCGTCCTCGTCCATGTAGAGGCGGCGGTTAATCTCGATCTGCAGGGCATGCACGCCGCTTGCGGGTCGGCCGTAATGATAGGTGGTGAAGCCGCCCGCATAGGGATTGTTGCGCTGCACCCGCAGGCCCAGGTCGGAAAGGGTGCGATGGGCGCAATCGATTAGCGCAGGCGCACAGGCGGTGCCAAAGCGGTCGCCCAGCACGATATCGGCGCGCTGATCGGAACGCTGATCCGAGCGCCGGCCGACCCCGGTCCCATCAACGTTGTCGGCAAGGCCGCCGTC
>JAPYUH010000324.1 GCA_029936195.1 Alphaproteobacteria bacterium | reverse complement strand
GGGGCGGCAATTGAGTAAAGCAAAGAGGCGTTGTTGGCATGCATGTTCTGGTGATCGGTGGCGGAGGTCGGGAGCACGCGCTCTGTTGGGGTGTGGCGCGGTCGCCGCTGGCGAGCCGGTTAAGCTGTGCGCCGGGCAACGGCGGCATTGCCCGGCTGGCGGAATGCGTCGATATCGGGATGGAGGATTTCGACGGTATTGTCGATTATTGCCGGACCGAGAAAGTAGATTTCGTCATCGTCGGCCCTGAAATTCCCCTGGTTGCCGGCCTGGTTGACCGCCTGGAGCGGGAGGGTATTCTGGCCTTTGGCCCCAATCAAAGGGGCGCCATACTGGAAGGCTCTAAAGTCTTCACCAAGGAACTTTGCCGCCGCCACAACATTCCCACCGCCGCCTACGAACGCTTTACCGATATCACGGCGGCGCGGGAGTATATCCAGGATCGCGGCGCGCCCATCGTGGTCAAGGCCGATGGCCTGGCCGCCGGCAAGGGCGCCATCGTCTGCCAAACCGTCGAAGAGGCTTTGGCGGCGGCCGAGGATGTCTTGGGCGGGCAGTTCGGCGACGCGGGCAACGAGATCGTGGTGGAACAGTTCATGGTGGGGGAAGAAGCCAGTTTTTTCGCCCTGTGCGACGGCCGCAACGCTCTGCCGCTGGCAACGGCCCAGGACCACAAGGCGGTGTTCGACGGCGACAGGGGTCCCAATACGGGCGGCATGGGGGCCTATTCGCCGGCCCCGGTGATGACGGACGAGATGTGCCAGAAAACCATGGAGCGGATCATCCTGCCCACCATGCGGGCCATGGAACAGGACGGCCGGCCCTTCAAGGGGGTGCTGTATGCCGGCCTGATGATCACCGAGCGGGGCCCGCAACTGATCGAATACAACGTCCGCTTCGGCGATCCGGAATGCCAAGTGCTGCTGTCGCGCTGGCAAAGCGATCCCCTGGCGGCCATGATCGCGGCGGCCAAGGGCCAGTTGGCGGGCTATGAAGTGAACTGGTCGGATCGCGCCGCGATTACCGTGGTCATGGCGGCCAACGGTTATCCCGGCGACTATGCCAAGAATACGGAGATTAGGGGCGTTGACGAGGCGGAAGCCATCAGCGGTGTTTCCGTGCTGCACGCGGGCACCAAACTTGACGGCGAGAGACTGTTGTCCAACGGCGGTCGGGTTCTGGGTGTTACGGCGCAGGGTGTTGATGTCAGGGAGGCCCAGGCGCGGGCTTATCAAGGCGTCGATGCCATGGATTGGCCTGACGGTTTCTGCCGCCGCGACATCGGCTGGCGCGCCATTGAACGTGAAGAAGAACAGGAGAGCGAGGCGTCATCATGAAAAATCGTGCGGACGCAACCCGGAACTCTTGGCTGGCCACCCTGGAGAAATTCAAGCACGATCCCGACCGGCCGGGAGACAAAAACATGTGGTCGCCGCGCCTGGATGGAGCCAGCCGGGATGAGTTGGTGGCCATTCAGAACGAGAAACTTGCGGCGGTGACGCCTTTTCTTTACGAAAACAGCCAATTCTACCGCAACCGATTTGACCGACTGGGTCTGGCGCCAAGCGATATCGCGACCATCGATGATCTATCCAAATGGCCCGTGGTTGATAAATCCGAGATGACCGCGGACGTCGAAGCCTCGCCCCCCTATGGCCATTACACCACCATGACCGACGGGATCTGGCACACGCGGGGCTGGATGTTGTTCTCCACCTCCGGCACCACGGGCACGCCGCGCATCTTCCGCTATTCCCAGATCGACCGGGAAAATTGGGCCTGGTCCAACGCCCGGGCCATGCATGCCATGGGCTTCGCCCCCGCCGACACGGTCTTCATGATGACCGGCTATGGCGCCCATGTTTTTGCCTGGGGCGTGCAGATGGGCTTGGCCAAGATGGGCATCGGCCTGATACCGGGCGGCGGCATGGACGGCAGGATGCGGGCCGGCATGATCGAACGCTTCCGGCCCACGGTTCTGTGTTGCACGCCGTCCTACGCCCTTTACATGGGGCGCACGCTTCAGGATATGGGTCTTGATCCCGCCGCCACTTCGGTGACCAAGCTGTTTTGCGGCGGTGAACCGGCCCTGGCCATTGGTCCGACCCGGGACAAGTTGCAGGATCTATGGGGTGCCCGTCTGGTCGAATTCTACGGCTGCACCGAAGCCGCGCCCCAAGCGGGTGGCTATACCTGTCAAGCCACGGGCCGGAACGGTGAGTATTTCCTGCATCTGATGGAGGATGTCCAGATTTGGGAAACGGTTGACCCCGAAACCATGGCGCCGACGGCGCCCGGTGCGCGGGGCCTGTCCGTCTGTACAAATTTGGTTTCCGAAAGTTCGCCGCAGTTGCGTTTTCTGGTCGGTGATTTCACCACCCTGAACCACCAGACCTGCGCCTGCGGCCGCAGTCACGCCCGGGCCATGGGCTGCTTCGCCGGGCGGGCCGACGATCTGATAAATTTGCGCGGCATTAAATTCTTTCCCACCCAGATCGAAAAAGCCGTGCGCGCCATCCCCGGCGTGGGCGACGAGTTTCAGATCATCCTGTCCAGCCGCGAAAAGGACGGCATGGACATCATGAAGGTGGTTGTAGAGCATGCCGACCATGGCCCTGGTTCAGCCTTGGCCCAACAGGTCGCCGATGCCCTGCGCACGGAAATTGAGATCCGCGCCGGCGTCGAAGTCGTCGCGCCCGACACCCTGCCGAAGACCGAGTTCAAGGCCAAACGAGTGACGGACGAACGGGTGACGGACGAACTGGTGAAAACCTAGATATCTGTCTGGTATTTATTGCGGCCCGGTTTTGAAGAAAGAATGACAGGCTTCCAGCGCCTTGATGATTTTTCTGATCAAGGAACATGGCAAACCCCAATCCCGTGAACAATACACGGTGCCTGAAAAGACATGTCACATTATTGCTACTATTGCCGCAAAGCATGTCCCGCAAGATCATCTGATTTTGTTTGCCGGGGAAAATCAGGTTAACGTGTGGCAATATACGCCGTTGGCTCAAATTGTACTTGGCGATGCGCGGTGTTGGCAAATATAGTGTAGACATGATAAGTGCCCAATGTTGGTTGTTGCGGCGGTTTTCAGCCAGCAAATGAACAGACAGTGATGGGGTCCATGACCATGACGCGGAATAATGATATTTCTGGCAGACATCAAAACCCGAACGCACCAGCAATCCATATGCGGAAGCGTACTGACGAGAGCGGTCGGGCAGTCATGGCGAACGTCCTGTGGACACCCCTTGCGGCGGGTGCCTTCGTGGCCGGATTGTTAATATCGGCGCCTTTGACCATGACAACGGCCGTGGCGGCGGCCGCCACGGCCGACGTGGGAACGTCGTTGACGGCCGCGCGGATTTCCCAGCCCCTGCTGTTGGCCCAGACCAGCAAAAAGGACGACGAGCTGCTGGATAAAGATGACGATGACGA
>JAPYUH010000323.1 GCA_029936195.1 Alphaproteobacteria bacterium | reverse complement strand
CTGGGCCCTGGGCGAGGATCTGGGCCGTGGCGGCGTCTTTGGCCAGTACAAGGGCCTGGTGGATGAATTCGGCCCCGAGCGCATCGCCGATACACCCATTTCCGAGGCTACGATCATGGGTGCCGCCGTGGGTGCGGCGTTGGTGGGCACCCGTCCGGTGGTGGAGATGCGCTTTGCCGATTTTGCCCTGTGCGCGGTGGATGAAATGGTCAACCAGGCGGCCAAGGCGCGCTTCATGTTCGGCGGCCAGGCCCGGGTGCCCATGGTGATCCGCCAACCCAGCGGCATGTGGCGGTCCTCCGCCGCCCAGCATTCGCAATCGCTGGAGGCCTGGTATACCCATATTCCGGGCCTGGTGGTGGCGGCCCCCTATACGCCCGCCGACAACAAGGGTTTGTTGAAATCCGCCATCCGCTGTGACGACCCGGTTATCTACATCGAACACAAGGACAACTGGGCCCTGGAGGGCGACGTGCCCGATGACCCGGACCATCTGGTCCCCCTGGGCCAGGCGCGCCTGGCCCTCCCCGGCGACGATTTAACCCTGGTCACATGGTCTAAAATGGTCGGTGTCGCGGAACAGGCGGCTGCACTGGCTCTTGCGCAAGGCGTCGGGATCGAGGTGATCGATCTGCGCACCCTGTGGCCCTGGGACCAGGACATGGTGTTCGCCTCGGTGGCCAAGACCAAGCGTCTGTTGGTGGTGCATGAAGCAGTTCAGGTCGGCGGTTTCGGCGCTGAAATCGCCGCCACGGTAGCCGAACATTTGGCCCATGTACTGACCGCCCCCATTCGGCGCCTGGGCGCGCCGCGGGCGCCCATATCCTACGCCAAGCCGTTGGAGGACCTATTGCGCATCACGCCGGAAAAAATATTGGCCACGGCTTTGTCGCAAATGGCGGTGACGGCGTAGTCAATATCGGAAAATTTCCAAGGGATTACTGTAATATCACTCTATAACTGGTTAATTTTATTACATTAATTTGGTTTTAAACGTTACATTGCACTATCGGGATTTTGCCGGTAGTTTCGGTGTTGAGTTCTGATTCTGTGATCAATAGGCAGTAACTTATGGCGCAAAAGTCGCGATGGAGTGTTACGGGTGTCCTGCCCGAATGTCGTGCAGCGGCCAAGGTGGCAGCCCGGCGGGCCGGCCTGACCATGGGCGAATGGCTGAACCGGGCCATCATGGACGCCGCGAAACAGTCCATCCAGGGATCGCCGGATTCCCCTGTCAGCAACCAATTGCCGGCCTTGCCGGTTAGCGAACTGACCTAGGCCATAGCCACTCTGGGCGAACTTATCGAGAAACAACGGGAAAACGCCGACACCAGCGGCGTGGATCTTGCCGACGTGGAGGAGACCGTGGCCCCGGTTGCGGAAAGCGTCCGGCAGTTGGAAAAGAACGTTGATGCCAAGTTCGACGCCCTGGAACTGGGCGACATTGCCGGCCCCCAGCAAGCAAAAATGCAGGAGCGCGTGCGCGATGCCGAGGCCAAGGCCGAACGCGCCAACCTTTCCCTTGCCCCTCTGGAACGTAAAGTCCTGCGTCTCTCTCAACAATTAGAACAGAGGTCGGATGAACAACATTACCCCCCGAAAAGACACCGGCGCAGCCTGCTGGCCCGGATTTTCGGCGATTAGGCGAATTCATCCGGTTTGAAGCACCAAAATTTTCCGCTGGCCATATTTACATAACGAATGGCTAACGAATTATGTGTATTATGTCTGTTCTGGCGTCGCCATTGCCGCGCCGGGTGCCTGCGTATCAAAACGGCGGTGCCATTTTGCGGGCTGGCAGCGTTGAACGAAATCTTGGAGACCTCAATTGTCGGAACTTAAAATTGTTTTCGTGCATATTTTTCAAAAATTCCTGAATATCTACCGCCCCGAAAAAAAATATATGCGCGGCTGACCGGATACGGTCCACATTTGGGACATGCCGCGAACGCCGGGTTATCCCAGCCGGTGCATAACCTCACCTTCGCCCGCACGGCTCGCCAGACGGCGGGAGGAGAAGGCATGAACTTTATCCCGTCCCAGCAGATAGACCCGGAACGGGCCGGGAAATAGCTTCCCAAACGCCCCATCGCCGACGTCCAGACCGCCCGCGTAAGCACCGAAGGCGGGGAGCACCAGACGCACATCATCGGTGATGAAGCAACGCCGGGTCAGGCGCCGGCCGCGTATATTGACGGAGGCTTTGGGATGCAAATGACCGGCCACCTCGCCGGCCAGCCGCCCCCCCGCCATATGGCGCAGGGTCAGCGCGCCCCTTGTCAATTCACCAACACCCTGACCACCCAAATGCGCGGGCGGCACCGGGTCGTGGTTGCCGCCGATCCACAGCCAGTCCCGTGCTTGCGTAAGGCGCTGAATGGCCGCGGTGTCAGCGCTGCTCAGCCGGGTCTCGGCGCCTGGATCGTGGAAACTGTCGCCCAGACAGGCCACGGTGGCGGGATTGAATTCATCGATCACCAGGCTTAAGCGGCGCAACGTGGCCGCCGTATCATAGGGCGGCAGGAAATGCCCCCTGTCAGCCTGGGAAGAGCCCTTTTCCAGATGCAGGTCGGCGACCATCAACAGGGCTTCGGCGGGCCAAAACACAGCCCCCGAATGATGCGCCACCAAAGCTGCCCCATTGACCAACATGGCGTTCTTCTATCCTATCTGGGAGGTATTGGGAACGTGGGAGAGGGCCATGAGAACCCAGGCTCGGGTGGTGGTGATTGGCGGCGGCGTGGTCGGCTGCAGCGTGCTGTATCATCTGACCAAATTCGGCTGGCGCGACGTCATCCTGGTGGAGCGTTCGGAATTGACCTCGGGCTCCACCTGGCATGCGGCGGGCGGTTTCCACACCCTGAACGCGGACCCGAACATTGCCGCCCTGCAAGGCTACACCATTCGTTTGTACCGGGAGCTGGAGGCGCTGACCGGGCAATCCTGCGGCCTGCATCACGTGGGCGGTCTGACCATCGCCACGGATGCCAACCGCATGGACTTCCTCAAGGCGGAGCGCGCCAAGCACCGTCACATGGACCTGGAGACAGAGCTGGTCACGCCGGCGGAGATCAAGGAGCTGTGCCCGGTACTCAACATCGATGACGTGGTCGGCGCCCTGTATGATCCCCTGGACGGCCATTTGGACCCTTCCGGTACCACCCAGGCCTATGCCAAGGCGGCGCGCATGGGCGGGGCGGAGATATCCCTGCGCAACCGGGTGGTGGAACTGGTGCAAAAGCCCGACCAAAGTTGGGACGTGGTTACCGAACAGGGCACCATTCAGTGCGAATATGTCATTAACGCCGCCGGGTTATGGGCCCGCGAGGTGGGGGAGATGGCTGGCGTCTATCTGCCCCTCCATCCCATGGAGCATCAATATCTGGTAACCGACGATATCGCCGAGGTCTACGAACGGCAGAGCGAACTGCCCCATGTCATGGAC
>JAPYUH010000322.1 GCA_029936195.1 Alphaproteobacteria bacterium | reverse complement strand
TTCCAGAAGAATAATTCATCCTCGTCAATTGCCGCCAACAGGGCGGCGAAAACATGTTCATAGACCGGTATGTCCCATTGGATTTCCCGTCTGATAACCGACAAATAGATTTCCGGCGAATATCCCCGCTTCCTTGCCTCGACGACATAATCCGGCACCTTGGCCCAAATGGCCTGATCTTCATGGCTTGGGTCCGCCGCCTCATTGACCGCAATTGCCTGAAAGCAGATATTCCAATCTGTTTCCCCATCTGGAATGGCCGCCAAGACCCGATGGCCCAGAAACGCCAGGCCGCAGACAACACCGACCACCAATTTATATCTCATAAAAGGCGCAAAATTCATGGCCGAATTAAACCATTAAAGGAAATGCCCGGCAATACCTTTGCGGGTGCTGTCAAGCGAATGTACACGAATTTGCCTACGCCCTCGCGGGGTGGGGTGCCGTCCATTCCTTCGATTAACCGTTTGGGTTTTGGATTGAATTGCGGCGGGAGCGAAGCAATTGCATAGTAGGGCAGCTTGAAATTGACCACGTACGAATAGGAGTTGCGCCGATGTCTTGGGAAAAGGAAGTTCAGGAATTGGAAACCCGGCGCGCCTTCGCCGCCAAAATGGGGGGCGCCGACGGTGTCGCGCGGCAGCGAAAACGTGGCAAGTTGACCGTGAGGGAGCGTATCGAGACTATTTCCGATTCTGGTTCGTTCCGCGAATTCATGGGCCTGACCGGCAAGGGCACTTACGAAAACAATGAACTGAAGCATTTTCTGCCCCGCGGTCTGGTGGAAGGCATTGCCAAGATCGACGGCCGCAAGGTGATCCTGACTGCCGGTGATTTTACCGTCCGGGGCGGCTCGGGCGGTTCGGGCGGCGGCATGGGGCTGGAAATGCGCGCCTCGAAACGGGCCCTGGAATGGCGCCTGCCCTATATACGTCTGTTGGATGCGGCGGGGGGCAGCGTGCGCTCTTTCGAGGAGATGGGGCGCACCTATCTGCCCGACGGCAACGAATGGGTGCAGTACGAGGTGATGCAGCTATCCGCCGTGCCCGTGGTCTCCGCTGTTTTGGGGTCGGTGGCGGGGCTGCCGGCGGTGCAGGCGCCGCTGTCGCATTTTTCCGTGATGGTCGAGGGCATGAGCCAGATTTTCCCCGGCGGACCCCCCGTGGTAAAGGCCGCACTGGGCTATGACATCACCAAGGAGGATCTGGGCGGCGATCATATTCATGTGCGGGAAAGCGGCTGCGTCGATAACCTAGCCAAGGACGAGGCGGATGCCTACCTCCAGATCCGCGCCTTCCTCGGCTATCTGCCCTCCAACGTTCATGAGATGGCGCCCAGGGGCGATACTTCCGACGATCCGGGCCGTTGCGAGGACAGCCTGCTGTCCGCCATGCCAAGGGATCGCCGCAAGACCTACAACGCCAAGAAAATCCTGCGAGCGGTGGTCGACCAGGGTTCATTCTTCGAGATCGCGCCGTACTACGGTCGGGCCCGGGTCACCGGCCTGGCGCGGATCAACGGCTATCCCGTGGGCATCATGATCAACAATCCGCGCTTCAACGGCTCCTCCACGGACGTGGCGGCGGGCAGCAAGGCGAACCGGTTGATCCAACTTTGCGATACCTTCCACATTCCCTTGATATCCCTGTGCGACGAGCCGGGCTTCATGGTCGGCCTGGAGTCGGAGAAACAGGGCATCGAGCGGGCCGGCGCGCGGATGATCGCCACGGTCTGTAATTCCCGCATGCCCTGGGCCACGGTGGTGCTGGGCCGGGTCTATGGCGTCGCCGGGCAATGCCACCACCGCCCCTCGGGCATGTTCCGCCGTTATGCCTGGCCGTCGGCGAATTGGGGCAGCATGCATATCTCGGGCGGGGCGGCGGCCGCCTACCGGGCCGAGATCGAGGCGGCCGACGACCCCGAGGGCAAACGGGAGGAGATCGAGGCCCGCCTGCAGGCCCTGGCCTCGCCCTTCCTGACGGCGGAGGCCACCGGCCAGGACATCATCGACCCCCGCGAAACCCGCCCACTGTTGTGTGAATTTATCGAAGACGCCCAGCGCATCTTGCAATCCCAACTGGGCCCGCCGCATATTCCTTATCTGCCTTAGCGAGGACAACAATGGACGAGATAAAACTCAAGGCGTTGCAGGACAAATACGGCAATGCCACGGGTGACGTGGTGTTTGATCCCACCTTCAAGGTGGTCGCCGAAAAGCTGTTTAAGGAGGACGGCAACCGCACCCTGCCTTATAGCGGTATTCCCACCTTCATGGACTTGCCGCACATGGATATGGAGCGGGGGGAAGATTTCGCCGGGCTGGATATCGCCGTGGTCGGGGTGCCCATGGATCTGGGCGTCACCAACCGCCCCGGCGCCCGCTTCGGACCCCGGGCCGTGCGTGGGATTGAGCGCGTCGGGCCCTATAACCATGCCTTGAAAATTATTCCCGACGCGGCCTGTAAAATTGCGGACGTGGGTGATGTGCCGTTTCGCAGCCGCTTCAATCTGGAACATTGTATCGAGGATATCGAGGCGCATTTCCGCAAGTTTACCGAAGCCGGGGCGCGGACCCTGGCCATCGGCGGCGACCATTCCATTTCCCATCCCATCCTCAGGGCCATCGCGGCCCAACATGGTCCCGTGGCGTTGTTTCATATCGATGCCCATTGCGATACCGCCGGGGAAACCGACGGCGCCAAATTTCATCATGGCGGGCCGTTCCGCCATGCCATTCTGGAAGGCTTGATCGATCCGGATCGCAGCATGCAGATCGGTATTCGCGGTTCCGCCGAATTCCTTTGGGAACTGTCCTACGAGGCCGGCATGACCGTGATCCATGCCGAGGAATTCGAGGAACGCGGCGTCCCATCGGTAGTCGAACAGGCCAGGGCGCTGATCGGCGATGTTCCAATTTATGTTACCTTCGACGTGGACGGCCTGGACCCGGCGTTTGCGCCCGGTACCGGTACGCCCGAAATTGGCGGCCTGACCCCGCGCGAGGCCCAGGCCCTGTTGCGCGGTCTTGCCGGCCTGAACGTGATCGGCGGTGACATGGTGGAAGTTGCGCCGCAATATGACGCCACCACCAACACGGTCCAGGTCGGGGCCCAAATGGCGTTTGAAATCCTCTGCCTCATGGCCCTGCAATTCGAAACTGGCGATTAGCGGCAATTTGCTCTTAGTCGTTGGAATTAGATTAGAAATATTTTATGTTCAGTGTGTGATAGCGAATCATATTCGTTTGATTTCAGTAACACCAAGCCAACGTGGCAATCATTGGATCAAGTTGGTGACGGCACGAAACGCCTTGGGGTCGCATTTGAAGACGTAAATTTCAAGATAGGGGAATGGGCGCATGCGGGTTTTGATGGTTGTGTACGACAACGGTGCCTATATGCACCATTTTCCCATGGGGCTCGGCTAGATCGCCGCGATCCTTGAGGGG
>JAPYUH010000321.1 GCA_029936195.1 Alphaproteobacteria bacterium | reverse complement strand
GGGCTATCGGTTGGCGATGAAATCATGTCCGTCATGCCGGGCAAGAATATCGCCATCGCCGGTTTCATCGAAGCGGCGCAGTCGCAAGGCCATGAACTGCTGCCGCTGTCCTGGTGCTGCGCCGTGCCTTCGGCCCATGTCACCGAGCATGCCTTTGAAACCTATGCCGGGATGCTGCTGTCAGGACTGGCGGAGGCGGCACCGTTTGATGCCGTCTATCTCGACCTTCACGGCGCCATGGTTTGCGAGCATGTGGAAGATGGCGAGGGTGAACTGCTGGTCCGCGTTCGCGCCCAACTGGGCCCCGACGTGCCCCTGGTGGTCAGTCTGGATCTGCATAGCAACACCACGGCCCGGATGTTCGAAAATTGCGATGCCCTTATCGCCTATCGTACCTACCCCCACATCGACATGGCGGATACCGGGGCGCGCGCTGCCCGGTTTCTTGATGGCCTGCTGGCCAATCCAGGCGTCTTGCCGGCCAAGGCGCACAGGGTTTTGCCGTTCCTGATGCCCCTGACCGGGCAATGCACCATGGTGCAGCCGACCATGGGCACCTACGCTGCGCTGGAGGCTTTGGAGGCCGGGGCCGGCGTGCAATCGGTGTCGTTCACGCCGGGCTTTCCGCCCGCCGATATCTGGCATTGTGGTCCCGTGGTAGTGGCCTACGGCGACGATCAGGCGGCCGCCGATGGCGCCGCGGATGCGCTGTACGAGGCCATTCTGGCGCGGGAGGCGGAATTCCAGGTGGAGCGCCTGAGCCCTGGCACGGCGGTGGCCCAGGCCGTCGCCTCCAACGCCCACAAGCCCTACGTTCTGGCCGACGTGCAGGACAATTGCGGCGCCGGCGCCACCTCGGATACCACCGGGCTGCTGCGTGCCCTGATCGAGGGCGGCGCGGATGGGGCGGTGATCGGCATTCTTGTCGACGGTGCCGCCGCCCTGCAGGCCCACGGGGCGGGCAAGGGCGCGACGATCGATGTCAGCCTGGGCGGCAAGGTCTATACCGACGGTGATCCGCCCTACGAGGGCCGGTTCGAGGTCATGGCGTTGAGCGATGGCCAATTCACCTGCACGGGGCCGTTCTACAAGGGCGCGACGCCGAACCTCGGCCCCATGGCTCTGTTGCGCAAGGGCGGGGTTTCCGTCGTCGTCTCCACCCACCGCATGCAGGCGGCCGACAAGGAAATGTTCCGTCATCTGGGCTGCGAGCCTTCGGAACAAAAAATCCTGGGCCTCAAAAGCAGCGTGCACTTTCGGGCCGATTTCACCGATATCGCCGAACAGATCCTGGTGGTCGAGGCGCCGGGCGCCAGCTTTGACCGGCCCGAGGATCTGCCCTACAAAAACCTACGCCCCGGGGTGCGCACCTGCCCCAAGGGCCCTGAATTTGTCGCTCCCGAATAGTCAGTGAGATTAAGTAGAGAGATTAAGCAATGAAAATTTCCATATCCATCGGCGCCTACAACCGGGTCGATGTTCTCGGCATGGTCGACTACATCCAGCAGGCCGAAGCCCTGGGCGTCGCCTATGCCTGGTCGGCCGAGGCCTGGGGCCACGACGCGGTCACCACCCTGGGCTATCTGGCGGCCAAGACCGAGAAGATTATTCTCGGCACCGGCATCATGCAGATCAGCGCCCGCACCCCCTCCATGACCGCCATGACGGCCCTGTCCCTGGCCAATTTGAGCAACGACCGCTTTATTCTCGGGCTGGGCGTCAGCGGCCCGCAGGTGGTCGAGGGCCTGCAGGGCGTACCCTACAAATATCCCTTGGGCCGTTTGAAGGAAACCGTGGAGATCATCCGCATGGGCTTCCGGGGTGAGAAAATCCGTTACGAAGGCAGGCGTTTCACCCTGCCCCTGCCCGACGGCGAGGGCAAGGCCATCCGTCTGGACCACCCACCCAAGGACATTCCCATCTACCTGGCCACCCTGGGGCCTAAATCATTGGAATACACCGGCGCCGCCGCCGATGGCTGGCTGGGCACTTCGTTCTCCCCCGATCATGCCGAGGCACACATGGATCACCTGGCCAAGGGCGCCCTGAGCGCGGGACGCAGCCTGACGGATATGGATTTGCATTCATCCTGCAACGTGGCCATCGGCGAGAACGTGCAGGAGATGATCGATGCCCACAAGCCCGGCGTGGCGTTCTCCATGGGCGCCATGGGTTCCGAAAAAACCAATTTCTATAATGATGCCTTCAAGCGGGCCGGTTATACGGATGACGCCCTGGCCATCCAACGTCTGTGGAAGGACGGCAAGCGGCAGGAGGCCACGGACCGGGTGCCCGACGCCATGGTCACCGAATTCGGGGCCATCGGCACCCCAGAAATGGTTGCCAAGCGGTTCGAGACCTATCGCGACGCCGGCATCAATTCCCTGACCCTGCGTCTGGACGCAAATCTGGAGATCAGCCAGCGCATTGCCAACCTGGAACAGATCATGGACCTGCTGCCCGACCGGGATTGACCCATATTACTGGTCAGCACCATGATGCAGCCAGGCAATGTCTTCTTTCGGCAACAGGACGCTCATGCGTAAATCGTACAAGGCCAGGTCTTCGGCGTTTAGGACCTCCCGCCGTTGGCCGCCGACACCCTTGTTGAAGAAGTTTTCGTCGCTCTTGTATAAGCCGTCGTCCGCATGGGGCGTGAATTGGGCGGCATTATCACGCATGTTTTGAAAATCGGCGATGCGGGACATTTGCGCGATATCGTCCGGCGTGACGTGGATTGCAAGGAAGCGGACCAGGTCGGAAATTGCGGCGGGCAGATCGCTTTTCATATCTGAATAATGGAACATTTGAATGTTCGCCAAATGCTTGAACCGCTTGTAGCTTTGAAAATGATTGATGATATTTTCAAGAGAGAGGAACATGTTGCCGTCGCGGCTGGCCGGGGTGCGCAGCCATTCGCGGAAGGGCCCGGATATGTCCTCGTCGAGGTCAACTGAAATACTGGCCCGCTGAAAATTATCCATGTGATGGCGCATGGACAGGTAGACATCACGCGGGTCGCGATAAACGGTGACATAAGTCGATTGCGGATTGTATGGAATGCCGTCCAACGGCGTGTGGCTCTTGATCAGGCGGCGATGCTCCTGGGCCGCCAGCAACGCATTCACGTCTTCGAGGGGATGAACCCTAAATTCATACCAAGTCGACACATCCAATGGCTTGATGTCAATATCACGCCAGCCGAAAAGCAACAGGCAGCACTGGGTCTGGGTCCAGGTGGTGCCGCTGCGCGGCGGCGTGCAAACGAAAATATCGTTGTCCCGGCCCCCCGAAAGACGAGCCGTGGTACCATGTTCTGGTCGATCAGGCCGTTCACACGACTTACGTGGCCGAACAAAACCTGGCGCCGGCGGACGAACCGCAACCGATTAGGCATCCACTGGCCGCTCATTACTTTCATGAATTCTACGGCGAGAGATACATCTTGCGCCGCCGCTTGAATT
>JAPYUH010000058.1:5849-19583 GCA_029936195.1 Alphaproteobacteria bacterium | reverse complement strand
CCCCATGGCCGTGGTGCAACTGGGCGCCAGCATTCATTTCTGCATGACCACGTCGCTGGCCCAGGGCGGCCTGGGTCTGGGTACCGTCGGTTTGCCGGAAGGCAAGGTCAAGGAATTTACCAGGGAAGCTGGTTTCACCTCCGTGCGCCGATTGCCGGTCGAACATCCCCTCAACGTACTCTACGAAATCCGCCCCTGACTTCGAAGTTTTCAGTTAGCTGATTTTCGAGGCCGACCGCGGCCAAAGTCAGGCGCGATCACATTCGCTATGCATGCCCGGCCTCGTGCTGTAGCATGCGGCGAACTTTGCAACTTCAATTTTACGCCAAAATTCCCGGTGGGCATGCCAGCCGACGGTCGGGTTGCGACCGTGCATTACCTCGGGGATCCAAGATTTTGATCGAATTACAGGAGAAACTATGCCGCAAGTTATTAAGGACCTCATGCCGGGTGATTTGGAATTTCAGATGTTCGTTCTCGACGAACTTGCGGACGGGTTGATAGAAAAAGGCGCCGATGTCTTGAAGCTGACAATCGGCGTGCCGGAATTGTTCATGCCCCAATCTGCGCTCGACGGCATGATCGAAAAACTCAAGGACCCTGATTTCGTCCGGCGTGTCTATCCGGAAGGTCTGCCCGAGCTGCGCCAGGCCATCGTGCAGTTTTATAACCGGCGCTATGGGGCGGATACATCCCTCGACAATGTTATCGTGAATACGGGCACTTCGCCCATTTTCCGGAATATTTTTCAGCTTTTGTCCGGCCCCGAATACGAAATCATGATCCCGCGGCCCTATTACGCCCTCTATCTGTATTGCGCCAAGTTGGCCGGTGCGACGGTGAAATTTTATGACATCGACATTGATACCAAGCGCGTCGACATGGACTCGTTCCGGCGCAATTTTTCGCCCGAGCGTACATCGTTGGTCGTCATTAATTCTCCCGGCAACCCGGTCGGCAATATCGTCACGCCCGAGGAAATGGCCGAGATTTACGGCATCGTCGATGGTCAGGCCTATGTGTTGAACGACGAAATTTATAACAACACAATGTTCTATGACGAATTTCATTCGCCCTTGGAACTGTTCCCCGAACACAGGGACATGACCATCGTCACCAATAGTTTTTCCAAGGGTTTCCGGATGTATACCAAGCGTATTGGTTTCGCGATCCTGCCAACGGAATTGCAAACCAATTTGCGGGTTATTCAACAACACACCCTGCTCTGCACCGACCCCTGTTATCAATACGGCATGATCGCCGCCTTGGAAGACGAGGAAAGCCCCAAGGAATTGACCAGCGTCTACAAGGCGCGGGCCGAATACACAACGAAACGCCTCACCGGCACCCGTTGCACCCCCATTGCCGCCGAGGGCGGCTTTTACGCCATCCTCCGCTGCGAAGAGTGGAACAAGGCGCAAGGATTCCCGTCCTCGAAGGAACTTGCCCGCGACATCCTTGAAAAGGCCCATGTCGCCGTGGTGCCCGGCACCGACTTTGGTGTCCCCCATGACCTGCGGCTGGCCTTTTGCAACAACCGCTATGACGAAGGCATTGACCGCCTGCGCGACTATTTTTCGTCCGCCAACACGGACTTCGCGCCAGGGACGGCGGCTTAAACTAACGCCGCGCCGATTATTGTCGCGCTAACGGCCCCCGTATGAGGCGCCCCGGCGTCGCGCCCGTGGGTTCGTTGTTGCGCAGCAGGACTTGGCCGTTGACCACCGTGGCCGCGATGCCGTTGGCGGTTTGCTTCAGGCGGCGGGCGGATGCGGGCAGGTCGCTGACCACCTCGGGCATGCGGGCGCCGATGGTATCGGGGTCAAAGACCACCAGATCGGCGGCCATGCCCTCGCGGATCAGCCCGCGGTCGTGGAAGCCCCAGTGCGTGGCCGTGTCGTAGGTTACCAGGCGTACCGCTTCCTCCAAGGTGAAGGCCTGTTTTTGGCGCACCCAGTGGCTAAAGATGTGGGTTTGCAGGGAACTATCCATGATCTGGCTGACATGGGCGCCTGAATCCGAGAACGTCACGACGCTGCGCGGATGCTTCATCATGTCCAGGGCCTGGTCCTGGTCCTCGTTGGCAATGGGCTGGCGGAAGAAAGCCTTGAAGTCGGTTTCGAGGGCGATGTCGATCATCGCCTCCACCGGCGAGACGCCGCGTTCACGGGCGATTTCGGCCATGGATTTGTTGGGGCCGTCGACACTGTCCATATAGAACAGCCAATCCCATTCTGGGGGACGCGCCTCTGTGCCGATAGCCTTGGGGCCGTTTGGCGGCGTGTTCGCGGCCGCGACCATTTTCGCCTTGTTATCGGGATTGCGCAGGGCCGCCTTTTGCTCTTCCAGGGGCAGGGCGCGGATATCCCGCCAGACGGGAAATTTATCAAACGGCGTCGCGGTCTCGAACGATAGCAGCACGCTCAAGGCCCGGCTGTGGACCTGAACGAACAGCCGCCCGCCCTCGGCCGCCGCCTGGTCCAAAATGTCGAACCAGGGGCGCCAGGCTTGGGGCTTCATGCGGGTGGAGAACATCCCGAACGTAATCGGCCGGCCGGTTTCCACCGATAGATCCTTCAGGGCGTTAAAGTACGGCCCGGCGGTTTCGGCTCTTGCCCCCGTCGGCTCGCCGGCCAATTCCAGAATGCCGGCGTTCTCCGCGCCCATGGCACGCACAAGGGTGGCCAACTCGTCCCAGTCGGCGGCGCGGGAGGCCACGGGGCGACGGTCGGAGGTTTCGTGGTTTGGGCTGCGCGAGGTGGAAAAACCAATGGCGCCCGCGCGCACCGCTTCCCTGACCTGGTGCGACATGGCGGCCAATTCATCCTCCGTCGCCTTTTCCGAAAAGGCCCTCTCGCCCATGACATAGGTGCGGAGCGCCGAATGACCCATGTAGCCGGCATAGTTGATGCCTTTTGGCAGGCCGTCCAGCACATCTAGGTATTCCGGATAGGTTTCCCAATTCCACTCGATGCCCGCTTGCATGGCTTCGCGGGAAATATCCTCGGCCCGCTCCAGATTGCGAAAGACATAGTCCACCTCCGAAGCCCGGCAAGGTGCCAGGGTGAAGCCGCAATTGCCCATGACCACCGAGGTGATGCCGTGATAGCAGGAGCAACTGCCCAATGGGTCCCAAAAAATCTGGGCATCCATATGAGTATGGCCGTCGACAAAACCGGGGGAGACGATGTGGCCCCCGGCATCGATGGACTCGCCGCCATCATTTGCAATACGTCCCACATGGGCGATCTTGCCATCCTTGACGCCCACGTCGGCGCGGTAGCGGGGCATGCCCGAGCCATCGATTACTGTACCGTTTCGCACCACCAGATCGTATGCCAATAGATTTCCTCCTAAAGTTTTGCCGTCATTATGGCCCAAGCCACGTCATTCCGGTAGTGTTCGGCCATGGTTTCTAGCTTTGGGAGCGCGCAATGCCGAAAGCACTACCCAGCCAGGCCGCCATCATCATTATCGGCGGCGGCGTCGTGGGTTGTTCCATTGCCTATCATCTGGGCAAACTGGGCATAAGTGATGTGTTGTTGCTGGAACGCAAACAATTGTCGTCGGGCACCACATGGCACGCCGCCGGGTTGGTGGGACAATTGCGGGCGACCCAGAATCTGACCCAGTTGGCGAAATATTCGACCGAGCTATATGCCCGGTTGGAGGCTGAGACCGGCCAGGCCACGGGCTTTAAACAGAACGGTTCCCTGGCCTTGGCCACCGACGGGGAACGACTGGAGGAATTGCGCCGGGGGGCCTCCATGGCGCGGGTGTTTGGCCTGGCGGTGGAGGAAGTCAGTGCCGGCGATATTCTGGCCATGCACCCGTTGATAAACGTCGATGACGTAGTGGGCGGGGTGTTTTTGCCCAAGGATGGCCAGATCAATCCATCCGACCTGACCCAGGCCCTGGCCAAGGGCGCGCGGGCGCGCGGCACGGCCATCCTGGAAAACACAGCCGTTACCGACATCCTGGTGGAGAACGGCAAAGTGGTCGGCGTTGCCGTTGGTGACGCCCGCGTCAAGGCCGATATTGTGGTTAATTGTACCGGCATGTGGGGCCGCTCCGTGGGTGCGATGACAAATTCCGCCGTGCCGCTGCATGCCTGCGAACATTTCTATGTGGTGACGGAACCGTTTGACGGCGTCACGCCCAATCTGCCGGTGCTGCGCGATCAGGACAATTACGCCTACTACAAGGAGGATGCCGGCAAGATACTCTTGGGCGCCTTTGAACCCCAAGCCAAGCCATGGGGCGGCAGCGGCATCCCCGAAGCTTTCTGCTTCGATGAACTGCCCTCGGACATGGATCATTTCATGCCGGTGCTGGAGCGCGCCATGAACCGCATGCCGGCGTTGCAGGAGGTGGGTATCCGGACTTGGTTTTGCGGGCCGGAAAGCTTCACCCCCGACAACCGCTATCATTTGGGAGAGGTGGGCGACGTCAAGGGGTTGTTCGTGGCCTGTGGTTTCAATTCCATCGGTATCCAGTCGGCGGGCGGCGTCGGCAAGGTGATGGCCGAATGGATCCGCGACGGCCATCCGCCCATGGATCTGTGGGACGTGGATATCCGCCGCGTCATGCCGTTTCAGAGCAATCCGCGCTATCTGTCGGAGCGGGTCGGCGAAGCCCTTGGGCTACTCTACGCGATGCATTGGCCGTTCTATCAATACCGTACCGCGCGCGGGGTGCGGACATCGCCGCTGCATGACCGTCTTGCCGCCGCCGGCGCCTGCTTTGGCGAGGCGGCGGGGTGGGAGCGGGCCAATTGGTACGCGCCCGACGAAACCTCGCCGCATTATGAATACAGCTACGGCCGGCAGAATTGGTTCAATCACGCCGCCGCCGAACATCGGGCGGTCCGGGAGGGGGTGGCGCTGTTCGATCAGACATCATTCGCGAAGTACCAATTATCCGGGCGCGACGCCCTGGCCGTGCTGAACCAGGTCAGCGCCAATCAAATCGACGTCCCGCCCGGCCGCACGGTCTATACCCAATGGCTGAACGAACGCGGCGGGATCGAGGCGGACTTGACGGTGACCAGGGTGGCGGACCATGAATTCCTGGTTGTCACGTCGGCCACCAGCCAGATGCGCGATTTTCATTGGCTGAAGCGCCATATCCCCGATGACGCCCATGCGCATTTGATCGATGTCACGTCGTCTTATGCGGTGCTGTCCCTCATGGGCCCCAATTCCCGCGACCTGCTGGCCGCGATCAGCGACAACGATGTTAGCAATGACGCCTTTCCCTTCGGCGCCTCCCAGGTGATCAACATCGGCCATGGGGAGGTGCGGGCAACGCGGCTGACGTATGTGGGCGAGTTGGGTTGGGAGCTTTATATCCCCAGTGAATTCGCCCAAGGGATCTATGACGCCATTGTTGGGGCGGGGGCCGCCCTTGATCTGCGCCATGCCGGCTACCATGCCATGGATAGTCTGCGCATGGAAAAAGCCTATCGCCATTGGGGCCACGATATCACGGACGAGGATACCCCGATCGAGGCCGGCCTTGGTTTTGCCGTGGCCTGGGACAAAACGGGTGGTTTCATCGGGCGGGAGGCGCTGTTGCGCCAACGCCAGACGGGGCCAAACAAGCGCCTGGTGCAGTTCAGGCTGGAGGATCGGGAGAAGCTGCTGTACCACAACGAACCCATCTGGCGCGACGGGGTGATCGTCGGGTACATACGTTCAGGGGCCTACGGCCATACGCTTGGCGCCGCCATTGGCCTGGGCTATGTCCATGATCCAGACGGCGGCGCGGTCGATGCTGATTTTGTCAAAGGGGGGGCCTACATGATCGAAGTAGCCTACGAACAGGTCGCCGCCACGGCCTCCCTGCGCCCCCTCTATGATCCAAAAAGCCTGCGGATCCGTGATTAGCGCGGCATAATTTTTTGTTAATGAAGTTTAACTAAGATTCAAGGCCATTGGACTAAGCAAATCCCGGCTCCTTTTTGAGCATTGTATTGAAGGGATGGGCGACTGGAGGAATATTGATGGCCGAGCCGCGCGGGAAGATCAAAGATAATGTTGCTGAATGGCAGCCCGGCATTGGTCACAACAGCAATTTTGCTCCACCCGATGAGATTGCGGCCGAGCTGGCCGCCTTGGAGGCCGCCGAGGCGGAGACCAACGAGCAAAACAAGCCCAATCTGATCGATTATCTCTACGAAGTTCGTTTTCATCCCGGTGGCAGCCTGACCACGGGTGATCTGGAAGCCTACGACATGAAGCATGCCCAGCGGCGCCTGCGTGTTCTTCTCGGTCTGACCCAATTGCCCGTCGATACCCGGATCATCGAGAAAAACGTTGTCGACGAGGAACAGCGCAGACGCAACTCGGCCCGAAACCGCCGCCTGCTGCGCGCGCTAACCGCCCATCATCGCTGGCTGCAAGGGGATAGCGATGGCGTTCGCGCTGATCTCTCCGACGAAAATCTCAGCGACGTGAACCTCGAGGGCCGGGATTTGAGCCATGTCAGCCTGGCCAATGCCAAGTTGTCCGGTGCCCGCCTGCGCGGCGCCAAACTGGTCGGCGCCGATCTGACCGGCGCTGATTTGAGCGGCGCCAATCTGACCAATAGCAATCTCGCCGCCGCCAATCTGACGGATGCGAATTTGATCGGCGCTGATTTATCCGCCGCCGATCTGAAGGGCGCCGATCTGTGGCGCGCCAATCTGGCCCGCTGCATCATCTCCCCCAAATCCCTGCACGACGCCCTGAACTGCGAAGCGCCGGTGCCCGCCTCGGCAAAGCTGTATTAGCCGCCCGCCTAGGATAGCCCCACGACGGGTATCAGGGCGCCGTGGACGGCCCCGGCCTTGGCGGAACACAAGAACATGATAACCGCCGCCAGTTCCTCGGGAGAGACCCAAAGTCCGGGGTCCGCATCGGGCATGTCGGCGCGGTTGACCGGGGTATCGATGATTGAGGGCATGACGCAGTTGACGTTGATGCCCCTTTCGCGCAGTTCGCCCGACATGGATTCCGTCAATCGCATGACCGTACTTTTCGCCGCGCAATAGCTGCCCATTCCCGGAATACCCTTCAGGGCCGCGTTGGCGCCGATAGTGACGATTTTACCAAACTCCCGGGCGATCATATGGGGCACCGCCGCGGCGGCCGAATT
Source organism: Alphaproteobacteria bacterium (assembly GCA_029936195.1). GTDB lineage: Bacteria > Pseudomonadota > Alphaproteobacteria. Next base: position 12,446 of record JAPYUH010000058.1, on the reverse strand, counting down.
CACTAAAGTGCGGACGTTCATATTCTGCATCAGGTCCCAGGTGTCGGCCGGCGTTTCATGCACCATTTCACCCATGTGAAAACCGCCCGCGATGGCGCATAGCGCGTCAATTCCGCCGAACTGGTCCTGGATCGCCGAAAAAGAACGGCCGACCGCGCCCGCATCCAACAAATCAACCGCCACTTTCACATAGCGGGGATCGGCTTCGGGGAACCGGCTGTCGAGGAACTCCATTTTTGCATCCACCAGGATGACGCGCGCGTCCTCTCCGTGAAAGGCCGTCGCCACGGCGGCACCCAGATTGCCGGCCGCACCGGTGACAACGACCGTTTGGTTTTCAAAGCTCACGAAACCACTCCCTTTTTGTCGAATTTCAATTGTCGCGCAGTTTGAATTTCAATGGCAGTTTTTCCAAGCCGCGGGTGACGAAATCGTCTCGCCAAGTCAGCTCGCCCGCCGCCAACTGGAAATCTTCGAACCGGCTCAACAAGACCCGAAACGCCTCCTGGCCCTCAATTCGGGCCAGCGGCGCACCGATACACATATGAATGCCGAAGCCGAAGGCGACATGGGGGTTTTGCACTCTGTCGATATCCACTTCATGGGCATCCCGGAACATGGACAGATCACGGTGCGAGGCGCCGAGCAGGGCAAAGACCCGCTCGCCCGCCTTGATACCTTGGCCGCCCAGTTCGATGTCTTCCTTGGCGATGCGTACGATGGTTTGCACCGGCCCCTGGTAGCGCAGGAACTCCTCCACGGCACCGGGCAAAAGGCTGAAGTCGTCCCGCAGCCGGGCCAATTGCGCGGGGTTCGCCAATAGAGCGACCAGGCCGTTGGCAATCAGATTAGCCGTGGTCTCGTGCCCGGCAAAGAGGAACAGGATCATCATGGACACGATTTCGTCGTCCGTCAGCGGCGCGCCATCGGCCATATCACCCCTATCATGGGCGATCATCCGGCTTAACATATCGTCCCGGGGGCGGACGCGGTGATCGGCGATGACCTCGCGATAGAAGGCTTCGATCTCCACCAGAGCGCCGTGGGCGCGACTGTATTTATCCGGGGTGTCGCGGGCGGAAAAGACGAACTTTGCAATGTCGCTGGACCAGGCGGTCAATTGCGGCACCATGGCCGTATCGACGCCGATCAGCACCGCGATAACCCGGGCCGGCAAGGGGTTTGCAAAGGCCGTCATGAAATCCACAATCTCGCCCGCTTGTTGGGCCATTTCGCTGGCCACTTCGTCAGCGATACGGATAACCTCGCCGCGCAGCTTTTCCATTTCCCGCGGCTTGAAGGGCTGCTGCAGCACCTGGCGCAGGCGGGTATGGGCCGGCGGGTCCTTAAAAACCATCCAGCCACCCAGAACCTGGGCCAGTTTTTTGATTTTGTGGGCATCTTCGCCGGCCGCCATGTGATCGGCGAAGGGCGACATCTTCTCGACCGAAAAACGCTCATCGGTCAAGGCCAGCTTTACATTGTCGTAGTCCGCGACGACCCAGCCCTTCAGGCCGGCGCTGTAATGCACGGGCTGTTCGGCCAGCATGGCGGCGAAGATAGGGGCAGGATCGTTGATCGCCGCCCGGGTCTTTAGATCGAATGCCTCGGTCATATTGTCACTTCCGAATACCGGAACTCAATTGTCTTTTAATGGCGCAAAATTTCCCTTGTGGGTGCCGCATTCGGGGCAGGTCCAGCCCTCGGGCAGATCGGCGAACGGCGTACCGGGCGGTATGCCGTCTTCCGGCGCGCCCAGCTCCGGGTGATAGATGTGGCCACAGGACAGGCATTCCCATTTGCCGCTCATGTCGCCACCATGCTCATCCGCCCATTATCGACCATATCGCCGGTCAAGACCAATGGGCAGGACGTGCAAATCAATAGATTGTTTATGACTTTGGTCGATTATTGTCGCCATGACGACGGAACAAGCAGCACCGGGCACCCAGTGCCGGGCCATGCGGTTGACAATGCTGGCTCTTGGGCTGGTCTGCACGGCCTTGGGCATTATCGGCATAATCCTGCCCGTGATGCCCGGCACGGTGTTTCTGTTGATCGCCGCCTGGGCCTTTTCCCGCTCGTCGAAGCGGTTGCATCTGTGGCTCCATAACCACCCGCGCTTCGGCCGGGTTCTCCAGGATTGGCATCAATACCGCGCCATCCCCGTCAGGGCGAAGGTATTGGCAATCTTAATGATGGGGGCGTCCTTCACATACGTCGCCATGACCTTGAACCAGAATATGATCGTGCCCATTCTGGTTGGCGCGGCATTGGCGCCCGTCGCGATCTGGATTGCGACCAGGCCCTCGCATGCGGAACAGCTTTAGACGTACTTCACTTTCAGCAATTCATAAAATTTACCGCCTGACGGCGTCGCCACTTCGACCTCGTCGCCGACCTGTTTGCCGATCAAGGCGCGGGCCAGGGGGGAGCCGACGGAGAGGCGCTTTGCCTTGATGTCGGCTTCGTCTTCGCCAACGATCTGAAACTTCATCTCGCTGTCATCGTCATCGTCCAACACGGTGACCGTAGCGCCGAATTTAACGGTTTTTCCGGACATGGTGGAGGTGTCGATGATCTGCGCCCGGCTGACCTTGCTGGTAAGCTCGATCACCCGGCCTTCAATAAAGGACTGCCGTTCCTTCGCGGCATGATATTCCGCGTTCTCCGACAGGTCTCCGTGGGCGCGCGCCTCTTCAATTGCCTGGATGATGGCCGGGCGCTCCACGCCTTTCAGCCGTTTCAATTCCTCTTCCATACTGTCGAAACCAGTACGGGTCATGGGCACCTTTTCCATTTAACTGTCGTAAGCCTCTTTTTTGCTCGGTTCGTCATGATCAGCTCATTCGCACCGATCCATAACAGAAGATTAGAAGTAAGATTGCAAGGGGGCAACATCAAGGCCCCGTTGTTTTAGATATCCAATTGCCTGCATGGCCGATCGGGCGCCGGAAATCGTGGTGTAATAGGGAATGCGATGGGTCAATGCGGCCCGGCGCAGGGTAAAGCTGTCGGCAATGGCCTGGGTGCCTTCCGTGGTGTTGAAGATCAAGGCGATGACGCCGTTGGTGATGTCATCAACAATATGGGGCCGCCCTTCCAGCACTTTATTGACCCGGCGGACGTCAACACCCTGTTCGTGCAGATAGCTTGCCGTGCCGGTTGTCGCGACAATATCAAAACCCAAACGCGCCAGTTCCCGTGCCAAATCCAACGCCGCCGGCTTGTCCCGGTCCTTCACGGAAATAAATACCTCGCCCTCGTGGGGCAGTTCCGTACCGGCGGCAATCTGCGATTTCGCGAAAGCAGCGGCGAACGAGCTGTCCAGGCCCATGACCTCGCCGGTGGATTTCATCTCCGGTCCCAACAACACATCGACACCGGGGAACCGGGCGAAAGGGAACACCGCCTCCTTCACCGCAACATGATTGCGGCTTTTCATATCCAAGTCAAAATCCGCTAGCTTTTCCCCCGCCATGACACGCGCCGCCAGTTTGGCGATGGGATGGCCGACGGCCTTGGCCACGAAGGGCACGGTGCGCGATGCGCGGGGATTGACTTCGAGAATAAAAATTTCATCGCCCTGAACGGCGAACTGGACGTTCATCAGTCCGACTACCGAAAGGCCCCGGGCCAGGGCATCCGCCTGGCGGCCGATCTCCGCTACGATGTCGTCGCTCAAGGTATAGGGGGGCAGGGAACAAGCCGAATCGCCTGAATGGATACCCGCCTCCTCGATATGCTCCATGATCCCGGCCACCACCACATCCGTGCCGTCGGCCAGGGCATCGAGATCAACTTCTATGGCATCCTGCAGATAACCATCGACCAGCACCGGGCTGTCACCGGAAACCTTTACCGCCTCGCGCATGTAGCGATCCAATTGGGCCTCGTCGCGAACAATCTCCATGGCCCGGCCGCCCAGCACATATGACGGCCGCACGACAACGGGAAAGCCAATACGGTCCGCCACCGCATGGGCCTCTTCGGACGACGTGGCGATGCCATTGGGGGGTTGTTTCAGTTCCAGCCGCTGCAGCAGTTCCTGAAACCGGTGTCGATCCTCGGCCATATCGATGGCATCGGGGGTGGTGCCCAGGATGGGCACGCCCGCCGCCTCCAGCCCGGCGGCCAGCTTCAACGGGGTCTGCCCGCCAAACTGCACGATCACACCCTTCAGGCTGCCGTTGCTCTGTTCCAGACGGACAATTTCCAGCACGTCCTCGGCCGTCAGGGGTTCGAAATACAAACGGTCCGAGGTGTCGTAATCCGTCGATACGGTTTCAGGATTACAGTTCACCATGATCGCCTCATAGCCCACCTCGCGCAGGGCAAAGACGGCGTGAACACAGCAATAGTCGAACTCGATGCCTTGGCCGATGCGGTTCGGCCCGCCGCCTAGAATGATGATTTTTTCCCGGTCGCTGGGCCGCGCTTCGCATTCCGCCGGCTGGTTCAGGCCCTCGTATGTGGAATACATATACGGTGTATGGCTTTCGAACTCGGCGGCGCAGGTGTCGATGCGTTTGTAAACCGGACGCACATCCAGGGCCCGGCGATGGGCCGTGACCGCCGCCTCGTTCTGTCCGCCGAGGGTCGCCAAGCGCTGATCGGAAAATCCCTGTGCCTTTAGCCCGCGCATGAGCCGGGCGTCATCGGGCAGACCGTTGGCGATGATTTCCGATTCCACGGCGATCAATTCGGCGATCTGATCCACGAACCAAGGGTCGATGCTGGTGATCCGTTCGATCTCCCCCCGCTCAAGCCCATGGCGAAGGGCCTGTGCCACCACCAGCAGGCGGTCGGGCGCCGGCTGGCCCAATGCCTTGCGCAGGGCGTCGGCCTTATCCTCGTCGACACCGGGAATGACGATGTCGTCCAGACCCGAAAGGCCGGTTTCCATCGAACGCAGGGCCTTTTGCAGGCTTTCGGCGAACGTCCGGCCCACGGACATAGCCTCGCCCACGGATTTCATGGAGGTGGTCAACAACGCTTCGGTCGAGGGAAATTTTTCGAACGTGAAACGCGGTATCTTGGTGACCACATAGTCAATGGTCGGTTCGAACGAGGCGGGGATCACGCCGCCCGTAATATCGTTGTCCAATTCATCCAAAGTATAACCGACGGCGAGGCGGGCGGCCACCTTGGCGATGGGAAAACCCGTCGCCTTCGATGCCAGGGCCGAGGAGCGGGAGACCCGGGGGTTCATCTCGATCACGACCAGGCGGCCATCCTTGGGATTGAGAGCAAACTGCACGTTCGAACCGCCGGTATCCACGCCGATCTCCCGCAGGCAGGCGATGGAGGCATTGCGCAGGATTTGATATTCCTTGTCCGTCAGGGTCAGGGCCGGGGCCACGGTGACACTGTCGCCGGTGTGGATGCCCATGGGGTCCACGTTCTCGATGGAGCAGATGATAATGCAGTTGTCCGCATGATCGCGCACCACCTCCATCTCGTATTCCTTCCAACCCAGGACCGATTCTTCGATCAGCACTTCGTCGGTCGGCGAGGCGTCGAGGCCCGTGGTAACGATGGCCTGAAATTCGTCTCGGTTATAGGCAATGCCGCTACCTGTGCCGCCCAAGGTGAAAGATGGCCGGATGATCGCCGGCAGTCCCACCAGCTTCAATGCTTCCCATGCCTCGGCCATGTTGTGGGCAATACCGGCCGTCGGCGTTTCCAGACCGATCCGGGTCATGGCCTCGCGAAATAGGCTGCGGTCTTCCGCCATGTTGATGGCATCCGGCTTGGCGCCAATGAGTTCAACATTGAATTCTGTGAGGGTGCCGTCCTCGTGCAGGGCCATGGCGGTATTCAGGGCGGTCTGCCCGCCCATGGTGGGCAATATGGCGTCGGGACGTTCCTTGGCGATGATCTTGGCCACGATCTCCGGCGTGATCGGCTCCACATAGGTCGCATCGGCGAAATCGGGGTCGGTCATGATGGTGGCCGGGTTGGAATTCACCAGAATGACGCGATAACCCTCGTCCCGCAGGGCCTTGCAGGCCTGGGTGCCGGAATAGTCGAACTCGCAGGCCTGGCCAATAACGATGGGCCCCGCGCCGACGATCATGATGCTGTTGATGTCCGTGCGTTTGGGCACTGGCTGGCTTCCTTACCACATGAAATGCGCCCGATCCCCATCCCTCGAGCGGGCGCAATATAACCACTCTCCCTCCAGGGGGCTACGAGATTCCGTATTCCAAGCGTAGAAGTTTTTTGCCGTTTGGAATTGAGCAATGCAGCCCGCTCATTATCGCCCGAAGTGGCCGCCGATCAATGCCGCGGCTTTGAATGACCTGGGCCAAAGCAAAAAAAGGAGGCGCCGCCGAACACCCATGTTGGTTCGAGATCGTTGGATGTCCGGCGGCGCGAATTTGCCAATATAGTTGCTGTTATGCGACTTGAACCTTGCCAAGGAAGGCATTGATATCTTTACCTAATATAACGGCCTGTTCTGAGAGCTGCCGTGAGGCGTGCAAAACTGTATCGGCGGAGGCGCCAGTCTTCTCCGCACCGCCGCTGACCAAGACGACATTTCGGCTGACTTCTTCAGTGCCAGTCGCCGCCTCTTGGACATTGCGCGAGATT
>JAPYUH010000058.1:4326-5749 GCA_029936195.1 Alphaproteobacteria bacterium | reverse complement strand
CACTTCGCCAATCTTTTGTGATGCTTCCGCCAAATCCCGCACTTCGGTGGTTGCCCGCGAAGCTTCCTCAACCGCGCTTGAAGACGTGGCGGAGGCTTGAGCTACTTGACGGGAAATTTCCTGAATTGAAGCTGAAAGCTGTTCCGAGGCCGTAGCCACGGTTTGCACATTGACACTTGCCTCCCGCGAGGCGGCCGACGCGGCGGTGGATTGCTCCGATGTTTCACCTGCCGTCGCCGACATGGTTCGGGCCGTTTCCTCCAATTCAGCGGCCGACGAGGATGTCGTGTCCAGGGACTCCGCGACCTGCTTCTCGAAGTCATTGACCAAGGTTTGGATTTCCTCGGCGCGGGCCTTTTGAGCGTCCCGTTGCGCCTTCTTATCAACCTCCAGGCGTTCCCGTTCAATGGCGTTGTCCTTGAACACAGTGACCGCACCCGCCATCTGGCCGATTTCATCGTTACGGTCGCCGACTGTAATTTCAACATCCAAATCATTTTTTGAAAGTCACGTCATGACTTCTTGCAGACTTTGAATGGAGAAGATAACCCGACGGAAGAGCACCGCGCCGGTGATAACCAAAAGTGCTAGAACAGTCGCAATTGCCGCCATGACGAACCAACCGAATAGCTGTGCTGTGCGTTCGGTATCCGCGACGCGCAGAGACGTTCTGGCTTCCAGGGCAATGTAGAATTTGTCCAATGGGGCCATGATTTCGGCCTTGAAACGGTGATAATCTACGGAATGAACCAGCGTGCGGGCCAATTTGAAATCGGGCTCGCCCTTCACCGTATAATTGCCATCCTTATCTTGAAAATTACCCTTCACCGCGTTCATGGCCCTGACTTCAAGCCCGACCAGACCATCAGAGTTGGCTTGTGCCTGTTTCAAAAAACCGAATTCCTCATCCGTAAAACCGGCCTGCTTCATCATTTCCTGCAGTGCAATTGCCTGGCCATCACCACGGGGTTTCTTCATATCAACGGTGAAAAAATCCCAGTAAATCCGGTGATAATCCAAGGGACGTGGTTTCTTGCCGTTGCGGATGTCGAGAATATCAAAATACTGCTTTTCATATTTTACATCGCCCGTGGTCACGTAGACCCGCCCCAGTCGGGGCAGGTCATCCGAACTCTGATTCAGTTCATCAGCCAGAAGATATGACAAGTGCTGTGATTTGTATGAAGCGCCGAGCTCTTGCTGGGCGCCTTGGTATAGAAAATTCGATACCACGAGGACGACGAGCATGGCAACATTGCCAATGGCGAGCGACACGAAAATCTGTTTGATGCTGGTATTCATGAATATTCCTCCCAATTGCATAAGGCATATATTTAATCTACTGATTTTGGGGTAGCTATATATGCCTTGCGTAGGAATAGAAGGATTTTGTGTAAAATTGTTTAATTTACTTAATCAACTA
>JAPYUH010000058.1:0-4226 GCA_029936195.1 Alphaproteobacteria bacterium | reverse complement strand
TTGCGTAGGAATAGAAGGATTTTGTGTAAAATTGTTTAATTTACTTAATCAACTAATTTTAACAAATTCGGAATTGAAATTTCCGGCTGAACATAGGGCAATGAAACATCAAGGTTCCATTGTCTGGATCTCCATTCAATTGATATGACTTTCGGACTGCCCCAACCTGCATGGGAACTTTCAGATCAATTTCGGACGCCGGCGCATGGAAAATGTGTTCGTCGGGCGTGGGCGGGCAACTTAAATCCAGAAATTCAGATACAGCGCCCACCGTCCACTTCCATGCAAACGCCAGTGATCATGGCGGCCTCGTCCGAGGCCAGAAACAGCGCGGCGTTGGCAATATCGAGGGGTTGACTGAAGCGGCCCAGGGGAATGCTATTTAGGAACATTTGCCTCATTTCGGGTGTCACCTCGCCGCCGGCGAATTCGGCCAGCATCTGGGTTTCGCCGGCCACGGGGCAGATGGCGTTGACCCGAATATTATCGCTGGCCAGTTCGATCGCCATGCCCTTGGTGATGGTGTTCACCGCACCCTTGGAGGCGTTGTACCAGACAAGACCGGCGCGGGGGCTCAACGCGGCGGTCGAGGAAGTATTGACGAAGGCGCCGCCGCCACGCTTGCGCATTTCAGGGAGGGCATGAATGGCGGCCCAATAGAGGCTCTTGACGTTGACATTAAAGATCTGGTCGAAGGCGCCCTCGGGCACCTCGTCCATGGGCATGTTGCGTTGGGGAACGCCGGCATTGTTGACCATGATGTCAAGGCCGCCAAATGTCTCGACCGCGCCGGCCACTAAGGCCGCCGTGTCCCCGTCGGAGGAGACATCCCCGGCCAGACATATGGCCGATCCGCCATTATTCCTGATGTCGGCAACCACGCCATCGGCATTTGTGGCGTTGATATCGTTGACGATGACGTGGGCGCCTTCCTCGGCAAAGCGGCGGGCAATGCCACCGCCAAATCCCGCGCCGGCGCCGGTGACGATGGCGATCTTATCCTGTAAACGCATCTCTGCCCTCCATTCGCATGCTATTCCAGGGTCAGCCCCGAACCGCGTGCCTTGAAACCGCTGGCCCAACGCTGGGCATCGGTAATTTCGTCGGGCCGCATCAGCCGCGCGGCCTCGTCCCGTAGTGCAATAGCCTGCTGCTGCAGGCCGGGGACGGCGTGATGGGCCGCCACCGTCAGCCAGCCATAGGCCTTGACGAGGTCCTGGCGCACGCCCAAACCGCGTATATGCAGGGAGCCAAAAGCCAGTTGCCCGGAAGGGTTGCCCTTGATCGCGGATTTGTGAAACCAAACCGCGGCCAGGGCATCATTACGCTGGACCCCCTTGCCATAAAACCGCATGGCGCCCAACATGAATTCCGCCCCCGCATGGCCCCGTTCGGCCAAGGAGAGGAATTCCCGATGGGCGGGGTTGAATTTGCCGTGGTCGTAGGCCACCACGGCGCTGTTGAAATCCGCCGCGGCCGGCTGGGACAACAAGCAGGACAATCCAAGCAGTAGGCTTGAGATCATGGCTATGTACGCGGGTTGCCGCATCATATTTAATCGGCTCGGAACAGTCGAAATTAGAACCACCATACAACAGCGAATAGGGAAAGGCGAATAAGATGGACACTGGAGCCATTCGGCACTAAGTGAATGCCATGAAATTTAACTATTGGGTAAGATGCCATGCCGGAAACGCCGTCGGATACAGAGCAGCCGAGCGAGGCTGAACAGACGGCCCCTGAACAGGGGGGCGGGGGAGCGCCAGTTCTGATTGCGCCGCGTCAACGTCCGGGTTTGTTTACCCGTCTGCGCAACTATTTCCTGACCGGTATTATCGTCACGGCACCCATAGTCCTGACGATCTATCTGACCTGGCAGTTCATCGACTGGGTCGATAGACAGGCGATCCCGCTGTTGCCGGTGAAGTACAATCCGGAAAATTATCTGCCGTTCTCATTACCAGGCCTGGGCTTGGTAATATCCGTCGTTATTCTGACTTTTGTCGGCTTTCTGACCGCCAACATATTCGGCCGTACCTTGTTGAAGACGGGGGAACGCCTGGTCAACCGCATGCCCGTTGTGCGGACCATTTATGGCGCCTTGAAGCAGATTTTGGAGACTGTTCTAAGTCAGTCTTCCAACTCATTCCGTCAGGCTGTGCTAGTGGAATATCCCCGTCGTGGCATATGGACCGTAGCCTTCGTCACCGGCGATACCGAGGGCGAGGTGGCCGTGCGCCTGGATGATGACATGATCAACATCTATGTCCCGACCACGCCGAACCCGACCTCCGGCTTTCTGTTGATGGTGCCGCGCCGCGACCTGATCTACCTGGATATGCCGGTGGAAGACGCCGCCAAGTACATCATCTCGATCGGCGTGATCGCGCCGGAGATGGAGGCCAAGATCGCCAGGCTGTCCAAGCGCCAGCCCAAGGCACCGAACAAAATTTCCGCCGAATAGGAAAACTTCGCGGTGTGAATTCAGACCGCGGCCGGCCGCTCGGTCCTGATCCTATTTGCAGGCAAGAAATCTCGAGTATATTCACGGAATAGTCGTAAATTGATCAGACGATGGATCAAGTCCTGGATTTATTAAATTTCGCGACCACGCCAGCGCCGCTAAATTCGCATTTAGACGCCTTCACCTGTAGCCGGAGATCGTCCCATGAGCTTTTTGGAGGAAAGCCTGCAATATGCGCTTGGTCACTTCCAAGCCGGCCGGATGAGCGAGGCCGCCAGCACCTGCCAGACAATCCTTGAATCCGATCCCGACAATGCCGCCGCCCTCAACCTAATGGCGGTCATCGCCGTGGAGTTGGGGCAGACCGACACGGCGATCAATTTGGCGGAACGGACGGTTGCCCTGCGGCCGGATGTCCCTGCGTATTACAACGCACTGGGTGTCGCGTTGTCACAATCCAACAGGGCGTCCGAGGCCGAGGCGATTTTTCAAAAGGGATTGGCCATGTCGCCGGGCGATGCCGGCCTCGGCGCCAGTTTGGCAAACCAATTCCGTCGCCACGGCCGGCACGAAGCCGCACTTTTGGAACTGCAGCGTCTGACCGATGCCCACGCTGGGCGGCCGGAATTGTTTTTGAATCTCGGCAATACCTTACGTGAAATGGGCCGCCTGGAAGAGGCCGCCCGTGCTTATTGCCGCGCCATTGATCTGGCGCCCAATGACTATCAAGGCTATCAAAATCTCGGCGTCATTCGGGTCGATCAAGGAGAGCATCAACAATCCATCGCGCCTTTTGCCCAGGCGTTGAAGTTCAAGCGGGCCGTCAAATCAAAGCAAAACCCCGCCGCCGGCGATTTCGGCCTGGCCTCGGCGACCAAACTGCGGCACGACCGCGACCAACTCCGCCATCTTGTCGAATAGAACATCCTGCCCCGAAAATATCTGGCTGTTGCCGCGGCCTTCGAGGGAGTCCTGAATGATCTGATGGCGGCCGGCTCGGAACAGGATCGGATTTCGCTGACACCTGGGCAACAGGCCGCCATTGGCGATTACTATAATCGGCTGCTCCATTACGATCCGCCGGGGACCTGCATCGGCGGTGCCCTCAACAAAAACCTGGATTTCGGGCAAATCGCGCGCAACTATCGCCAATCCAAACCCAATATGGTGGTTTTTGACGATTTCCTCCGGCCCGAGGCCCTTGCCGGACTTTATCGGTTTTGCCGTGAATCGACGATCTGGTTTGATGTTCGCCATCCGCGCGGCTACATCGGTGCCTATATTGAAGAAGGCTTTGCCACGCCGCTGGTGTTGCAAATCGCCGAGGAACTGGGCCGTTGTTTCCCGGACATTGTCGGCCCACACAATCTACGCAGAATTTGGGCCTACAAATACGACAGTACCCAACAAGCCATCCGCGTTCATGCCGATGAGGCGGCGGTGAACGTCAATTTCTGGATTACCCCGGATGACGCCAACCAGGACCCGGAAAGCGGCGGGCTCATCGTCCACACCCGCACCGCCCCGTTGTCATGGAATTTTCAAAAATTCAACGACGATGAAACGGCAATCCGGAACTTTTTGGCCTCGGGAGCGAATGAACCGGTCACCGTGGCGCATCGGCAAAATCGCGTGGTGATGTTCGATTCCAATGCCCTGCATGAATCGGACGTTTTCCATTTCGGTGATCACTATGTCGATCGGCGGATTAATGTCACCATGCTTTTTGGCCAGCGCGGCCAAGAATAAATTGCCGGCTAGG
>JAPYUH010000320.1 GCA_029936195.1 Alphaproteobacteria bacterium | reverse complement strand
CATTTACTTCGGCTCCGACGACGGGGTGGTGCGCTGTGTGGATGCGGATCGGGGGCAGCTGATTTGGTCCTTCCGGCCCAAGCCACTGGATCGGTTGATTCTGAACAACGGCCGGCTGATTCCGTTTTGGCCCATCCGAACCGGCGTCCTTGTCCGGGATGGCACCGCCTACTTTGCCGCGAGCCTGCTGCCGTGGAAGGAGTCGTACCTGTGCGCGGTGGATGCCGACACAGGCAAGCCGACAGGAAAGACGCATTTTATTAAACGCATCGACAGCGTGAGTTTCGAGGGTGCGTTGCTGGCCTCCGACGATCATCTGGTTGCGCCGCAAGGCAGGGTGTCGCCGCTGATTTACAGGCGGACCAGCGGAAAGCTTTTGGGAGGACTGAAGGGTGGCGGCGGGTGTTTCGTGATGCTGACCCCGGAAGCGGGAATCCTGCACGGGCCCGGCAACAAAACCGGGTGGATCACGGACAGCAAGCAAAGTGACCGGAGTACTTACGCAACATACAAGGATGGCAACGCGATGGTTGTTGACGGCAACACCGCCTACATGCTGACGGACACCGCGCTGTCAGCGATGGATCGATCCAGCAAACAGGCCAAGTGGGCCATCGAGTGTGAATTTCCACACAGCTTGGCCAAGGCGGGCGGGATGCTCTATACCGGTGGGATGGACGAGTTGGCCGCCTTTGATTCTGAGAATGGAAAACTCGCCTGGAAAACTCCGCTGGCAGGCCGTGTCCACGGCTTGGCCATTTCAAACGGTGCCCTGTACGCCAGCACGGATCAAGGCGGCATATATTGTTTCCGGCCCACCGCCACCAAGCCGTACGCAGCGCTTGGCCAAGCCAATGAAGCGGCGGCCAAGGGGAGTTCCCCCATCGAGCCGATCGACTCGTTGAGCGACAAAACGATCGTCAGCCGGTGGGTGTTTCAGGACGGGGCGCGGGCAGGCAAAACCGTTCGCGACCTGGCGGGCGGCCAAGCGGCCACGCTGATCGGCGGCGCGAAGTTGGAGCGCGTCGGAAACAGGCAGGCGCTGAAGCTGGACGGCTCAACCAGTGCGCTCATCACGGGCGACCTCTCCGATGCCGGTTTGCCAACGGAAAAATTTTCGGTCGAGGCATGGGTGCGGGTGGATGCGCCGCACGCGTGGGGTGGCATCATCGGGGCCATACAGGACAACGGCTCGTACGAAAAAGGCTGGCTGCTGGGGTTCGTCAACAACCGCTTCAGCTTTGCTCTAAACGGCAAGCGAGGGGATGACCGCTTAAACTACATGAGCGCTGATCAGGATTTCATCCCGGGGCAGTGGTATCATCTGGCTGCAACTTATGATGGCGCCACGATGAAACTCCACGTCAACGGCAAGGTCGCCGCAACATCCAATTCGCAGAGCGGTGCGGTGCAGTATCCGCCCCATGCCTTTTACGAGATTGGCGCGTACCACGACGACGACGAGCAGTTTTTCACCAAGGGGATGGTACATGAAATCCGCGTTTACCATCGGGTCTTGGCCTGGAACGAAATAAAGGATCACGCGGGCGAGCCCAAGTTCCCGCCGCCCGAGGCACCCGCCCCGGTGATGGAGTTGGCCTCCGGGCCGACGCTGAAGTTTACCTCCCGTTCCGAGGCGGAAATCTGGTGGCGCACAACCCACCCCAGTCCCACCAAGCTTACCCTGACCGGGCCGAAAGATGAGCGCCGGACAATCCTCGAGGAGCGGTTAAAAACAGAACACCGCGCAACCATCCGGGGGTTGCAGCATAACCGGGTTTACGCTTTCACCGTGGAGGCGAATGGTGCGGACGGCAACCTGGGCCGGACCCGGGAGTTTGAATGCGACACACTGTTTAACTTCACGATGCCGGAGGTAACCGCTCTCGCTTCGATCAAGGTTCCGAATGAGATCAGGCAAACTGCGGCAAACATCCTGAAGGAGACCGGTGTCACCCAGGGCATTTGCCTGCTCGTTGACAGCAACGACGGGATCCTCGCACACGAGCTGGCCCAGCGGAGCCGATTGCGCGTCATCGGACTGGAGGAGAACCGCGAAAAAGTCCGGGCAACCCGTCGCCTGCTGACTTCAGCCGGGAGCTACGGTTCGCGCGTCGCTGTACACCATTTCGATCCCGCAAACCCGCTGCCGCTAAACGGAATGTTCGCCAACTTGATTTACCTGAAACTGGAAGCGGGGCAGCCGCACTTGGCCAAGCGGATCCACGCGGTAGCCAACTGGCTCAGGCCCGATGGGGGTGTGGCGTTCGTCCCGTTCCCAGACGGAACCGCAAACCGGCAGTCTTGGCTTGGAGCGTTGCGGGAGGCGGCAACCGGCAGCGGCCTCACGGTGGCAACCGGGGATGCCGGCGTGAAACTGACACGGGGGCCGTTGGCCGGTTCCGGGGAGTGGTCCCACCAATATGGCAACGCATCGAATGCCGCCTTCGGCGGTGAGAAATTATCGGGAGTTTCCAACACCGACGACTTGGAAGTCCAGTGGATTGGCCGCCCGGGGCCGCGTGCCCAGCCCGACCGCAACGGCCGCAAACCCGCCCCGCTCTCCACGGGCGGGCGACTGTTTGTGCAGGGTCTAAACCGTATCTTGGCGTTGGACGCCTACAACGGAACCGTGCTTTGGTCGCGCGAACTCCCGGAAATCCAACGGTTCAACATGCCCCGGGACAGCAGCAACTGGGCGGCCAATCGCGAGCACCTGTTTGCCGCCATCGACGGCGAATGCTGGAAGTGGAATGCACGCACCGGCGAACTGGAGAGCCGCATTCCGGTTCCCCCGGATGCCGCATCGCCGGTAACCCTCGACTGGTCCTACCTCTCGCCCCACCGCGACCGGATCATCGGCAGCGGCGTGGTACAAGACTCCGCGTACACCTCATTCTGGGGGGGCGGAGGTGCCGGATGGTATGACGCAAAAAGCGGTGCAGTGACACAGAAGGTTTGCAGCGAAAACCTGTTCGCGCTTGATTCAAAAGACGGACGCCTTGCCTGGCTTTACCGGGGTGGACTGATCGTCAACAGCACGATCACCCTGGCCAAAGACCGGGCTTGGTTCGTCGAGGCGCGGCATCCGGAACTTAGAGCCGGCAAAAAGCGGCAACTGGGTGGCAGCCAGTTTTGGGAGCAGCAGCACCTGGTCTGTCTCGACCTGAAAACAGGCGAAGCAATGTGGTCAAAGCCGCTTAAAATCGTCCCCGGCGAGGTGGCTCTCTACCTTGCCCATGGCGGCGACAAACTCGTCCTGGTTTCCTCGGGAAGCGCCTCCTACAACACTTACGCCTTCAACGACGAGGATGGTGAAATCGCCTGGACACGGAAAATCCCCTGGCCGCAGGATCATCATGGCGGCCACATGGCCCGGCCTGCCATCGCCGGCGGAACGGTTTATGTCCGGCCCGGTGCCTTGTCGCTGGCGGACGGTCGGCAGCTAAAAATCCAGATGCCCGGCGGGGGTTGCGGCACGTATGCGGCGACGGAGAACGCCCTGTTTTTCCG
>JAPYUH010000319.1 GCA_029936195.1 Alphaproteobacteria bacterium | reverse complement strand
GAAGATGTACGCCGCTATCTCACGGTCTGATCCGCCGATCCCCCCACAGCAACCGCGGCGATTGCAACGCCTCTCGGGGCGCGCCCGGGCGTCCTTTTCCGGCGCCGGTAGCCGCTTGGTCGATCTCTACCAATCGAACCCCTGCCGGGTGCTGTTGCCCCGCCGCCGGGATGGTAATGTGGAGGCCGTCCTGCTGAATACCGCCGGCGGCATCACCGATGGCGACCGCCTGGACTATGCCATTGCCGCCCACGACGGCGCGACGGTCACGGTGACCACCCAGGCGGCGGAAAAAGTCTACCGCTCCCGTGGCGCCGAGGCGGAGGTTCATAGCCATCTGATCATCTCCGGCGGCGCCTTCCTGGAATGGCTGCCCCAGGAAAGCATCCTGTTTAACGGCGCCGCCCTGGCCCGCAAGACCGATATTGAAATTGACGGCGGCAGCCGGCTGCTGGCCATGGACTGGCTGTTGCTGGGCCGTCTGGCCAGCGGTGAGAGGCTGGATAGCGCCAACCTGCACGACCGCTGGCGCCTGCGCCGGGACGGCAAGCTAATATGGGCCGACGATTTCCGCCTGAATGGCGATCTGGAAACATTGGCCCAGCGTCCTTCCCTGCTCCATGGCGCCCGCGCGCTCGCAACCTTGATCTACGTGGCGCCGGATGCGTCCGCGCATCTGGAAACGGCCCGGCGGCTCTTGTTGAAGACCACGGGCCGCGCCGGCGTGAGTGAACGCCCCGGTTTGTTGATCTGCCGTTTTCTCGGCCCCGACGGCCTTGCCCTCAGACGGGACGTGGAAACATTCCTGACGTCTTTCCGCGCCGTCCTGCACGGCCAACCCCGTCCCCTGCCCCGCGTCTGGGCCTGTTGATGATTGTTTTCGAGGAGGAACCAAATGTTTCTGACCCCACGGGAAAAAGACAAATTGATGGTGGCCACCGCCGCCATGGTCGCCCGCAACCGCCTCGGCCGGGGCGTTAAGCTGAATTACCCCGAATCCGTCGCCCTGATCAGCGATTTCGTGGTCGAAGGCGCGCGCGACGGGCGCACCGTGGCCGATCTGATGGCGGCGGGCGCCGGCGTCATCACCCGCGATCAGGTCATGGAAGGCATCCCCGAGATGCTGCACGACGTCCAGGTCGAAGCCACCTTTCCCGACGGGACCAAGCTGGTCACCGTGCATCATCCCATCCGTTGAGGGCCAGAATCATGATTCCGGGCGAGATAATTGCGCAAAGCGGCGAACTGACCCTGAACGAGGGCCAGGACGTCGTCACTCTAACAGTAGCCAACAGGGGCGACCGTCCTATTCAGGTGGGCAGCCATTATCATTTCTTTGAAACCAACGGGGCCCTGGATTTTGACCGGGACGCCGCCCGCGGCCGCCGCCTGGACATCCCCGCCGGCACCGCCATCCGGTTTGAGCCGGGGCAAAGCCGCGAGGTGCCCCTGGTGCCCTACCTGGGCCACCGCACGGTGCATGGATTTAATGGCGCCGTGCGCGGCGCCCTGGATGGAGAGGGCTAGATCATGCCAGCAAAAATGAACCGGGAAGATTACGCCCACATGTACGGCCCCACGGTGGGCGACAAGGTCCGCCTGGCGGATACGGAGCTGTTTATTGAAGTTGAAAAAGACCACACCACCTATGGCGAGGAGGTCAAGTTCGGCGGCGGCAAGGTAATTCGAGACGGCATGGGGCAGTCACAAATCACCCGGGCGGGGGGCGCCGTCGACACGGTCATCACCAACGCCCTGATCCTGGATCACTGGGGCGTGGTCAAGGCCGATATCGGCATCACCGACGGCCGCATCAGCGGTATCGGCAAGGCTGGCAACCCCGACGTCCAGCCCGGTGTCGATATCATCATCGGGCCGTCGACGGAGGCCATTGCCGGCGAAGGCAAGATCATCACCGCCGGCGGCCTGGATGTGCATATCCATTTCATCTGCCCGCAACAGATTGAGGAGGCGCTGTTCTCCGGCATCACCACCATGATGGGCGGCGGCACGGGTCCCGCCACGGGCACCAACGCCACTACCTGCACGCCGGGGCCCTGGCATATTCAGCGCATGTTGCAGGCAGCGGACGGCTTTCCCATGAACCTTGGCTTTTTCGGCAAGGGCAATGCCTCCCTGCCCGAAGCGTTGGTGGAACAGGTGGAAGCCGGCGCCTGCGGGTTGAAACTGCACGAAGATTGGGGCACCACGCCATCCGCCATCGATTGCTGCCTGTCGGTCGCCGATGAGATGGACGTCCAGGTGATGATCCACACGGACACTTTGAACGAATCCGGTTTCGTCGAAAATTCCGTCAACGCCTTCAAGGGCCGCACCATCCATGCCTTTCATACCGAGGGCGCGGGGGGCGGCCATGCACCGGACATCATCAAGGTCTGTGGCGAGGCCAACGTCATCCCCTCGTCCACCAACCCCACGCGGCCCTACACCCGCAATACCGTGGACGAGCATCTGGACATGTTGATGGTCTGCCATCATCTGGACCCCAACATCGCCGAGGATGTCGCTTTCGCCGAAAGCCGCATCCGCAAGGAGACCATCGCGGCGGAGGATATTCTACACGACCTGGGCGCCTTTTCGGTGATCGCCTCGGACAGCCAGGCCATGGGCCGGGTGGGCGAGGTCATCATCCGCACCTGGCAGACCGCCGACAAGATGAAAAAGCAGTTCGGCGCCCTGGACGGCGAAACCGGTGACAACGATAATCTGCGCGCCCGGCGCTATGTGGCGAAGTACACCATCAACCCGGCCATCGCCCAGGGCATTGCCGAACATGTGGGTTCGGTGGAGGTCGGGAAGCTGGCCGATCTGTGCATCTGGTCGCCGGCCTTTTTCGGCGTCAAACCGGACCTGATTTTGAAAATGGGCACCATCGCGGCGGCGCAAATGGGTGATCCCAATGCCTCCATCCCGACGCCGCAACCGCAGTATCTGCGCCCCATGTTCGGCGCCTTTGGCGGCTCGCAAACCGCCTCCGCCGTGACATTTGTATCTCAAGCAGGTTTAGGCGTTGGCGCTGAATATGGCCTGGCCAAGCAGGTCCTGGCGGTGGGCAACACCCGGGGCGGTATCGGCAAGGCTGCGATGGTTCTGAACGATGCCATGCCGAAGATCGAGGTCGATCCGGAAACCTATGAAGTGCGCGCCGATGGTACCCTGCTGACCTGCGAGCCGGCGGAAGTGCTGGCCATGGCGCAACGTTATTTCATGTATTAGGGAGGGTTCAATGGAACGCGCCATCGCTCATTTCAACGCCCGCGACTGGCCGGTGGACCTGGCCGAGGACGGCGTCACGCTGGCCTTTGACGATCGCCACCGCCGGCGCATCCGGCTGCGGACCGATGGCGGCGAAGACATCCTGCTGGATCTGCCCAAGGCCATCGCCATGGCCCATGGCGACGGCCTGCGGGTCAGCGACGGCCGCTGGCTGGCGGTTCGCGCCGCGCCGGAACCGCTGCTGGAAATCCGCTGCCCCACAGCCCTGGCCCTGTTGCGC
>JAPYUH010000057.1 GCA_029936195.1 Alphaproteobacteria bacterium | reverse complement strand
TTACGTCCCCGCTATTCTTGTACTTGATTTCAACCCTTACCCGCTCCGCCCCGTCGGTTCTGGCGTCGGCGGGAGAGGCGGCGGAAGACGCCGTTGGCGGTCATGAGCAGGCGCTTGCGGGTGCGGATCTCGCCCTCGACAAAAATCAGGGTGCGGGTTTGCCGCATGATTTTGGCGCGGCCCTCGACCCAATCGCCCAAATGCGCGGGGCCGAGGAAATCCGTGGTCATGTGAACGGTGACCGCCGAGCCGGACCCGACGCTGCCCGCGGCGCGGCCCAATACCGTGTCGGCGAAACTCATCATCATGCCGCCGTGGATGATGCCGGCGTTGTTGAGGTGGCCTTCCAACACGCGGAAGCCGCGGCAATGTTCGGGATCACCGGGCAAATCGGGCAGATCGTGCAGATCATATAGCGGCCCGATCATCTCCGTATAGGGACTGCCGCGTTCCGATAGTACGAAGCCCGGCGGCGGGTCTTGTGGTTTTTCCGGCGCCATGCTCAATGGCGTCTTTTCAGGCTTGGGTGCAGGACGCGGTCGCCAATTTTTATCCCGAGTCGGCGGCTGAGCCCGCCGTTGATCTCCAAAACCGCGATCGCCTCCCGCCCCGGCGATATGGGCGTCAGGGAATGGGGCTGGGCGTTGTGATGGATATGCACGATGCGGCCGTCGCCAACCAGAAACAGCATATCCAGGGGTATCAGGGTGTTTTTCATCCAGAAGCTCAAGGGGCCGGGGGTTTCGAAAATAAACAGCATGCCCGCATCCAGCGCCAGTTCGCGCCGGTGCATCAGGCCTTGGCGTCTGCTATCGGGCGTGGCGGCCAGTTCCACCGTGAAGGCATGGCGCCCCTGTGCCGTGGCGACGGTCACTTCGTTGATGGCGGCGGCGGCGGCGGCCAAGGCGCCCGCATGGCCCCAAATCAATAAAGCCGCCAGCGGCAGCCATAATCGTAACCTCATGGGAATCCCAATCCGGGCCAATCCGCAGCCAAACCGCAGGCAACACCCCAGCCAATGTAAGTGATATTCAGAGACAGGGACAGCAAACACGCAACCGCCCGGCCAACATTATTGGCCGGGCGGTCACCGGGGATCGAACGCCGTCGGCGTCCGGGTCGAGACTGTGTAAACGTGCGGTCAATTCAGAGGTGGATGGGCCGCCGTTAAATGGTTTTTCGCTTAAGTTGCCGAGACTTAGGCGGACAGCCCTTCCATGATCGAGCGGTTGACGTCAATCAACGGCTCTATCTTGGCTTCACCACGCAGCACCTTGCGTGAATGTTTGTCCACCCATATGGCCAGGGAGATGATCCCGGCGCGGGTTTCGTCCGGCAGAACGTTGTCTTCCATGGAGCAGTCGGCCAGCAGGGCTAGCCACAGCCGCCGGTTCCAATGCACCGCCTTGGCCAGTAAGGACTTGGACTCCTCGTCCCGGCATTCCATCAGGGCCCGGGTAACCTGGGCAAACAGGCGGTATTCCGTCTGGCGTGGGTTTTCGGTCGTATTTTGCGCGACCGTGTAGCTATGAAGCGACATAATTTAATCTCTCTTCTTCGAACGGAAACAATTTCCGGCAGCCTACAAGTGCCTTGTAATATTGTTTCGCGTGGACCAGCTGGATGACGTTGACGCATTACGCCACGGCTTCCGCGTTGCTGATCGCATTCATGAACGCCGACATCAATTCCAGGAAACTATTCTGATGTTGCTTTACCTGACCTTCGTCGAGGTAGAGCATCATGACGGTGAAATAAATCCGGCGCATGGGCGTCGTGGCGTCGTCAGGCAACATTATGTCTTTTTCCCGCAACAGGCCCTGGGGGTCGGTGTCGATCATGGCGACATTGCCGAAACCGGCGAGACCGGCCTGAACCGCCATATGGGCCGCCAGGGTGGTTTTTCCCGAGCCGCCTTTTTGCGAAGCGAAGACTATGGTTTGCATCTCTCATCCCTCAACTAACAAGTACCGTGACCGCCGAGCCCACCTCGGCGTTACGCAACCATTTGGGCATGTCGCGCGGCCATGGGAGTGACGCCAATCACCAGTACGGCGGTATTGAGGAATTAAGACACTTGGACGTGACCGCCATCACTCACGCGGGCGATGCCCACGGCGAGAGCGGCGCCTAGAGACCCTCCACGGCTTCATTAATCCATATGGGTTTGTTCGTTTCAATGAGTCGGCGAACGGGATCGTTCAATCGGGACGGTTCAATCGTCATCGTCGATTTTCCAAATGCCTGAGATGGCAATAAACTATTTCATATCAGTATATTACTACGGATTTCTAATCTGGTTTTGCAATTAGGCCCGATGTCATACATTTTTGACACTACCTAACTTTCGCCGCCGCCCGCCTAGGACTGACAGGCGGCGCAACGGCCGCTGAGTTCAATTGTTTCGTTGGCGATGGCGAAGCCGGCCCGTCCGGCCAATTGGCTGATGGCGCCGTCCAACTGGCCGTCGCGAATTTCCACCGCCTCGCCGCAATCCTGGCAAATCAGGAAATGCGCGGCATGGTGCCCAATGCCATGGTCGGTGCCATGGTCGGTGCCATGGTCGCCCGCCTGACCGCAGCCGATGAAAGCCTGCAGACTTTCCAGGCGGTGGACCAGACCCTGACGGCAGAGAAAGTCCAGGGCGCGGTACACCGTGGGCGGCGCGATACGGCCCCGCTCGTCCCGCATCAGCTCCAATATGTCATAGGCGCCAACTGGGTCATGCCCACGCCAGACCAATTCCAGAACCCGCCGCCGCAGGGGTGTCAACCGCTGGCCGGCCCGCGCGCAACGGGCCTCCGCCGCGTCGAGAGCCGCCATGACACAACCGGCATGGTCATGACCGGGGGCAGCAAATGGATCTCTTACGTCACTTGCCATCACCGCGCATTCCTTGCCAACATGTTGATACCTTTACGATACATGCACTGCCCGCCGGGGCACGGCCAGGGACAGCAGAAAACCGCCCGCGGCGGCCGCCACTATCGCCGCGCCGGCGGGCAGATCCCACCAGTACGAGCCCGCCAGTCCCAATATCACCGCAATAGCGCCGCACAATACGGCCGCCACGGCCATGCCCTCGGGGCCGGCCGCCAGCCGGCGCGCGGTGGCGGCGGGAATGATCAGCAACGAGATCACCATGAGGATGCCAACCACCTTCATCCCGACGGCGATGACAACTGCCATCAGCAAAGTGAACAACAGCTTCATCCGCCCCGTCGCCACGCCTTCCACCCGGGCCAGGTCCTGGTCCACCGTGGTGGACAACAACGGCCGCCAATAGACCAGCAAAATGCCGAGGACTAATATCATTAAACCGTAGATAACCGCCAAATCTCCATTGCCCAGGGCCAGGATATCGCCGAACAGATAACTCATCAGATCAACCCGCAGGCCCTCCATCAAGGCCAGGGCCAACAGGCCCAGGGCCAGGGAGGCATGAGCCAAAATGCCCAACAGGGTGTCGGAGGCGACCAGCCCGCCCCGGTCCAGGGCCAGAAACCCCAAGGCCATGGCGAGGCACAGTACGGCAATGCCCAAATCCGCCGGCCAGCCCAAAACCAGGCCCAGGGCCACGCCCAAAAGGGCCGAATGGGCCAGGGCGGCGCCGAAATAGACCATGCGCCGCCAGATCACGAAACAACCCAGGGGACCCGCCACCCCCGCCACGCCCAAGCCGCCCAACAGGGCCCGCAGCATGAAATCCTCAAGCATGAACATGCCCCTCCCCGTGACCGCCATCGTCGCCATCGCCGCCATGGCCGTCATGGTCATGGCCATGCTCGTCATGCAGGGGGACGACACCGCCGTCGGGGTCGTGGCCGTGATCGTGGTGATGGTGATACAAAGCCAGGCGATCCGCCACCGCCGCCCCAAACAGGGCGCGGAATTCCGGCTCTCCGACAATGCTTTCCGGCCGCCCGGTGCAACAGACATGATGGTTCAGACAAATGACCCGGTCCGTGGCGGCCATGACCACGTGCAGATCATGGGAGATCAACAGAACGCCGCAATCATAGGTGTCCCTGATGGTTTCGATCAATTGATACAATTGCGCCTGCCCGGCCACGTCGACCCCGCTCATGGGCTCGTCCAGAACCAGGAAATCAGGCCGCCGCAGCAGGGCGCGGGCCAGCAGGACCCGGTGCAATTCGCCACCCGACAGCTGGGCCATTTGGGCCGCTCGCCGGCCCGCCAGGCCGACTTCCGCCAATATCGCGTCCAGTTCAGCCCCCGCCACGGCCCCACCCAAGGTCAAAAACCTTTGTATTGTCAATGGCATGGCCGGGTCCATGGTGATGCTTTGGGGGACATATCCGTGCCGCAGATGGGCGGCCCGCCAAACCCGGCCCGTATCGGCCGACAACAGGCCCAAAAGTATGCGCGCCAGTGTGGATTTGCCCGATCCGTTCAAACCGATCAGGGTAACGATTTCGCCCCGGTTCACGGTCAGATCTACGCCGGAGAGGATTGAGCGGCCGGCGAACGACTTGCCAATCCCTTCGGCCGCGACCAGGGTGGCCTGATCACGGACCTGGACCAACGATGCGCCAACCGGATCAACCGTCGGATCAACGGTCGCATCAACCGTCGATGCGCCGACCGGCCCTGGGGGGTGTTGCCGTGCATTCATAGTGTTATGTTATATCATAATGAGCGCGGGCAACAAGGCCAAGATCAATTGGCGGCCTAATGGTCAGAGCCCTGGATGATCTCCGCACGCAAGCCGGTATCGTATTCCATCCCTGCTTTCGTCAACATCAAGGCAGACGGAAAACTGCTTTCTATCAATGTTTTACGATGCAAAGCTCGCCAAACACTTTCATTCCTTAGGCCGGACGCGTCAGCCGCCATCACGATCCCCTGACCCAGATGGAAATGGTTGCCGTGGGGCTGTGGGATCGAAGTTATGAGGTATGTCCCCTCGCCCCGTTCCGATGATGTCTCGGGCGAGCGGGCCAATTCCTGAAACAGCGTCAGGGTTTTCAATTGCAATTTATTCAGTCGCAGGGGGTTGTTTTTTGGCGGCATGAAGATCTCCTCTGCCACCTGAATAGGGGCGGTGTTTGCCAATCGCAAGGAATTGTTAATCTTTGTCACTAAAAATTAATCCCGGAAGTTTTGAATCGCGGAAACGCGCCGGATCTTTGACAGGTGGCGACACGGAATGCACAACGCGCCGGCCATCTGGTTTGCAGGGTCATTGGCTGCGGTCAGGCCCTATGCCAGGCCTATGGAAAGATTGATGCATGCAAAACGAACTCTCCCATACCGGACCCCTGCGTCGCGGCCCCCTGTACCTCTATCCCGACCGTCACCGGGCCAGCTGGAAGGGCCGTGAAGTCTCCCTGACCTTGCGCGAATACGCCATCGTGGAGCAATTGGCCCAGCAATTCCACCACTGCCCGGCGGGCTGCGAGACCGCTTCACGGCCGGCTGCCGACGCTCCTTGGCCGATGGCGAACCCATCGCCCTGGAAGGCCGCTACCGGGACGTCGGCGAGGAAGAGGTGCTGTTTCACTGCACCCTGATGCCGGTCCGCCCGATCAGCGATGATGTCGCCTTCATCTTCGGCGCCTATTCCCATAAACTGGCGGCCTGACGGCAAAAAATTGGGCTCAGTCCATGGCCGTTGACCGGTGCGCCGTTGCGGCCTAGCTTCGGGGTCCAAATGACGGCAGAAGATGGCGCCTAAAACATGTCCACACCGGACCCAAAACCTCAAGACCCGCAAAGCAGCATTCCCTCTCTGGACCGTTTGCTGCGGCAACCGGAAATGGCACAACTGCTGGCCCGCACGGGCCGGCAATTGGTCGTTGAGGAAGCGCGGGCCGAACTGGACCGCCTGCGCGCGGGACTGGCCCATGGAGCCCATGGACAAAACCAAGGCCGGAAGGCGAATTCCAGCCTGGAGGGCCTGGCCCAACGGATCGAGGCGCGGGTGGCGGGGGTGCTGCAAATGTCCTTGCGCCCGGTGTTCAACCTGACCGGCACCATTTTGCATACCAACCTGGGCCGGGCGCCCCTGGCGGACGAAGCCATCGCGGCCATGACAAAGGTGGCGGGCGGTGCCGCCAATCTGGAATTTGATCTGGCCAAGGGCAAACGGGGCGACCGGGACGACCATGTGGAGGATTGGCTGTGCCGGCTGACCGGGGCCGAGGCGGCGACGGTGGTCAACAACAACGCCGCCGCCGTGTTGTTGATGCTCAATACCCTGGCCAACCGCCGCGAAGTGCCGGTTTCGCGCGGCGAATTGATCGAGATCGGCGGCGCCTTCCGCATGCCGGAGATCATGCGCCGGGCCGGCTGCCGCCTGGTCGAGGTGGGCACCACCAACCGCACCTATCAAAAGGATTTTTCCGAGGCCATGACACCCCGCACCGGCACCTTGATGAAGGTCCATACCTCGAACTACGTCGTACAAGGCTTCACGGCCGAAGTGTCCGACCGGAACTTGGCCGACCTGGCTCACCAACACGGCCTGCCCTATATCGTCGATCTTGGCGCCGGCGCATTGATCGAGATGCGGCAATTGGGCCTGCCCCACGAAACCACGGTACAAGAAACACTCGCCAGAGGCGCTGATCTGGTCAGTTTTTCGGGCGACAAGCTGTTGGGCGGGCCACAGGCGGGCTTGATCGCGGGGCGGGCGGATTTGATCGCCAAGCTGAAGAAAAATCCCCTGAAGCGGGCCCTGCGGGTGGATAAAGTGACCATGGCGGCCCTGGCGGCGACCTTGCGTCTGTATGCCGATCCGGACGCCTTGCGGGAAAAACTGCCCACCCTGCGCCTGTTGAGCCGGCCCGTCGCGGAAATCGCGGCGGCGGCGGAGCGCCTGGCCCCGGTCTTGCGGAAACGCCTCCCCGACGGCATGGCGGTAACGATTACCCCCTGCAAGGGGCAGATCGGCAGCGGCTCCCTGCCCGTGGAAAGCCTGGACAGCGTCGCGCTGAGCATTTCGCCCCCCACGGGCCGCGGGGCGGGCGGCGCCCTGAAACGCCTGGCGGCGGCCTTTCGCGCCCTGCCGGTTCCGGTATTGGGCCGGATCGGCGGCGATGCCCTGCATCTCGATCTGCGTTGCCTTGAAGACGAGGCTGCCTGGCTGGCGCAATTGCCCAAACTACAGGTAAAGTAAAACCATGATCATTGCCACCGCCGGCCATGTGGACCATGGCAAGACCACCCTGGTACGGGCCCTGACGGGGGTCGATACGGACCGCCTGCCGGAAGAGAAGAAACGCGGCCTGACCATCGATCTAGGCTTTGCCTATCACGAAATTGATGGCGGCATCGTGATGGGTTTCGTTGATGTGCCGGGGCATGAGCGGTTCGTTAAGAACATGCTGGCCGGCGTCGCCACCATTGATTTCGCCTTGCTGGTGGTGGCGGCCGACGATGGCGTCATGCCCCAGACGGAGGAGCATCTGGCGATTTTGGGCCTGTTGGGCATCAGTCACGGCGCTGTCGCCATCACCAAAATTGACCGGGTGGATGGCGCACGGGTCGATGCGGTGGCCGAAGAGGTCGAAATATTGTTGGACGGCACGCCGTTGGCCGGCAGCCCCCGTTTTCCGGTCTCGGGTGAATTGGGCACCGGCATGGCGGCCCTGCAAGAGCATTTGGAAAACACCGCCAGGGGCCATCGGGACCGGGCGGCGGAAGGCCACTTCCGCCTGGCCATTGACCGCGCGTTCAATGTGCCCGGTGCCGGCCTTGTGGTCACGGGCGCCGTGTTTTCGGGCCGGGTCCGCCCCGGTGATCATCTGATCCTGGCGGCACAGGACAAAGACCAGCCCATCGAGGCCCGCGTGCGCGGCCTGCGCGCCCTGGATCGGGAGGCGGATGTGGGCCAGGCGGGCCAGCGCTGTGCCATCAATATCGCCGGCGCGGAGGTTAACCTTGGCCAGGTCAGCCGGGGCGATTGGCTGTTGGGCCCGGCGATCCATGCCCCAGTGCAAAAATTCGACGCGCGGGTCAGCGTCCTGGCCAACGAGGCCCGTCCCCTGTCTCACTGGACGCCGGTGCATCTGCATCTTGGCGCCGCGGACGTAACCGGGCGTATTGCGGTTCTGGGCGAACGCCGCATCGGCCCGGGCGAAAGCGCCCTGGCGCAATTGGTGCTTGATGCCCCCATCGTCGCGCTGTTTGGCGACCGCTTTATTCTACGCGACCAATCCGCCCAGCGCACCATGGCGGGCGGCATGGTCATCGACCTCTATCCTCCCCGCCGGGGACGGGCGCGGGCAGACCGCCTGGCCATGTTGTCGGCAATGGACACGGCCGACCCCAGCCAGGCCTTGGCGGCCATGACCGCGGCGCCCAACAGCGGCATTGACCTGAACCAGTTTATTCAGACCAGAAATCTGGCGGGGGCGGAGGCCGCCGCCCTACGCCAATTGGACGGACTGGTTGTCTTGGCCACCGACAGCGGTGATTTGGCGGTGTCCGAGAGCCAATGGAGCGGACTGGAACAGATGATCCTGGCCGCCCTGGATGCCTGGCATAGGAAACAGCCCGAAGCCGTGGGGCCGAACGATCACGCCCTGCGCAACGCCCTCGATACGCCGCCCCGCCCGGCTCTGTTGGCGGCGTCAATCGGCCATATGGTATCCCGGAACACCGTGGTCCGTGACGGTATCTCCCTGCGCCTGCCCGGCCACAGCCCGCAGCCATCGGATTCAGATCTGGCGCTGTGGAAACAAGTATCGCTGATCCTGGAAGAAGGCGGCATCCGCCCGCCCCGGGTCCGCGAGGTTGCCGAAGAGTTGAAAATGGACCCCAAGCAGCTGGATGCGTTCCTCAAGCGCTGCGCCCGTCAGGGCCGCCTCATGGCGGTGGCGCCAAACCGCTACTTTCCCCCCGCCGCCGTGCGTGAACTGGCCGATGTGGTCGAAACTTTATGCGCCGAAACCGCGACGGATGGTTTCACCGCCGCCATGTTCAAGAACCAGACGGGCATCGGCCGCAATGTGGCCATCGAGGTTCTGGAGTTCTTTGACGGCGCCGGGTTGACCCGGCGGGAGGGCAACACCCGCCACCTGCGCCGCCCGGCGGCGGAGATATTCGGCGAGAGCTGAACACCGTGGCGAACTTGACCGCGGGTGCAGGGTGAATCCAGTCTGATAGATTCTAGTTTTTCGCCCGGGCGACGCTTTTTGCCGGCGTCAAATTTCATTCCATATTCGTAACAATAATCAATTATCAGTTCTCTGAAAACATCAAGAACGCTCTACTAACCCCCTTTGACGAATGGGATATCAGCCGACTGAAAACGGACCAAAATCTTCTGGTAATAATTATTATCGCACATGTATTAACATTAACTTATTGTTAACTATTTTCCTTCAGATTGCATTCATACCTTGTGAATAACTCTGTGGAAAAAGCAGCCCCTGCAGTCCCTACCTGCAACGGCCCCTGCGCTCCCTGGATCAGGCGCTGAAAGATCAGGCCAACGACAGCCCGGTTGAACAAGCGCCACTGATCAAGAGCTTCGATCTGGCCACCCTTTTTGGTGGCCCGCGCAAGGAACCTGTCGGCTAGGATTCCTCTGCCTGTATTTAATGAGAGCTGTGCGCGGGTTTGGCGTCGACCCGGTTGCCGCGGGCAGCTACGAAGATTTCCTGTCCAAGCTGGTCTCCATCACAACATTCCTGGAAACCACTGAACGCCACCCGCCGAAGCCGCAC
The DNA here is from genome assembly GCA_029936195.1 of Alphaproteobacteria bacterium. Classification (GTDB taxonomy): domain Bacteria; phylum Pseudomonadota; class Alphaproteobacteria. Next base: position 10,040 of record JAPYUH010000057.1, on the reverse strand, counting down.
GATGTAAAAAAGCCGTTCCATGCACGATCCATACTTGCTTGGATGGCCGTCGAGGCGGACAATACGCCACACAAATGCGTTCCAATCCATGACAACAAGGGAGAGCACAATGAACATGACACTGAAGAGTGTCGCGCTTGCCGCCGCGTTTGCGGTCGCCGCCGCGATGCCCATGGCCGGCCCGGCCAACGCCGGCACGCCGAAAAATATGCTGATCATGGCCAAGAACATCGATGACCTGATTACATTGGATCCGGCCGAAGTGTTCGAATTCACCGGCGGCGAGGTGATCGCCAATGTCTATGACCGGGTCATGATGTTCGAGCCCGAGGATCTAACCACCTTGGTGGGCGGGGTGACTGAAAGCCACACAATTTCCGACGATGGCAAGACCATTGTGTTCAAGGTCCGGGCCGGACAGACTTTCCATTCCGGCAATCCGGTCACCGCCGCCGACGTAGCCTTTTCCCTGCGCCGGGTGGTCAAGTTGAAAAAGACGCCGTCGTTCATCCTGACCCAGTTCGGCTGGAACAAGGGCAACGTCGACGGCCTGATTAAGACCGTTGACGCCATGCATGTCTCGGTCACCATGGCGGCGGATTTTTCGCCCGGCCTGTTATTGAACGCGCTGTCCGCCGGGGTAGGTTCCGTGGTCGACATGAAAGAGGTTATGAAGCACGCTAAGGACGGCGATTTCGGCTATGGCTGGTTGAAGAACCATTCCGCCGGCTCCGGTGCCTATAGCCTGCAAACCTGGAATGCGAACGAGATCGTCTCGCTGTCCGCCCATGCCGGCTACCGCCACGGCGCCCCTGCCATGGGGCGAATTGTCATGCGCCACGTGCCCGAACCCGCCGCCCAACGCCTGATGGTGGAAAAGGGCGACGCGGACATGGCCCGTGATCTGACCCCGGATCAAATCAAAGGCATGATGGGTAATGCCGACATCGTGGTCGGCGACTATCCCAAGGCGGCCTTGATCTATATGGCCACCAACAACGCCCACCCCATTCTGGGCAAGGACAAGGTGCGCCAGGCGATCCGTTATGTGGTCGACTACAAGGGCATGGCCGATTCCTTCCTGGCCGGCCAGTACAAAATCCATCAGGCCTTCTGGCCGTCGGGTCTGTGGGGTTCGCTGGAGGAAACACCCTTTGAAATGGACCTCGCCAAGGCCAAGGCGTTGCTGGCCGAAGCCGGTCATGGGAGTGGTTTCGAGATTGTCATCGACACCTTGAAAAAATCCCCCTATCCGGAAATCGCCCAGTCGGTGCAGGCCGCGTTGGCCAAAATCGGCGTGAAGTCACAGATCATCCTGTCCGAGGGCAAGACCCTGTGGCCGAAATACCGGGCCCGGAAGCATCAGCTGATCGTGGCCCAATGGTCGCCCGATTATGTCGACCCGCACTCCAACGCCGATGCCTTCGCCCATAATCCGGACAACCGGATGGAAGCCAAGTTGACCGGCAAACTGGCATGGCGCACCTCTTGGGAGAACCCCTCGATCAATGCCATGACAGAGCGCGCGGCCAAGGAACTGGATCTGGTGAAGCGGGAAAAACTATATATGGACCTACAACGCAAAGTTCAGATGGACGGCCCCTTCACCGTGATGTTCCAGAAAAGCGAACAGGTCGCATCGCGGAAAAACGTAAAGAACTTCGTCTCTGGCGCCAACTTTGATCTGGTGTTCTACCGGACCATCACCAAGTAGTGTCGCAAGACACGGCCAACGCGAAGACGACAATTGAAGCGGCGGGGCGGATCTCGAGATCTGCCCTGCCGTCGCGGCTTTTTGCCATCACCAAGCATGGGTTCAGCATTCTGCTGACCTTCGTCGGGCTAACGGCGATTACCTTTATCATCGGCCGGGTCATGCCAGCCGATCCCGTCCTGGCCATTGTCGGTGATCGCGCCAGCAACGAAGTCTATGAGGCCATGCGTTTGCAGCTTGGCCTGGACAAGCCCCTGATCCAGCAGTATCTAATTTATCTTTCCAACATCCTCCAGGGTGATTTCGGCACCTCCATCATGACCACCCGCCCGGTGCTGGACGACATCATCCGCTTTTTCCCCGCCACTTTGGAGCTGGCCACCATTGCCACCATATTCGGGGTCTTTCTAGGCATTCCCATGGGCGTCCTGGCCGCCGTTAATCAAGGCCGCCTGATCGATCACGTGATCCGCATCATCGGCCTGTTCGGCTATTCGGTGCCAATCTTCTGGCTAGGCATGGTGGCGCTGTTAATTTTCTACGCCGGTCTGGGCTGGCTGCCGGGGCCGGGACGGATAGCGGTTTACTACGACGGCATCGTGGAAGCGCGCAGCGGCATCATCCTGCTGGATTCGGCCCTGCAAGGGGAATGGGAAATTTTCTGGAACGCCCTGCATCACCTGGTTCTGCCCGCTTCCATGTTGGCCACCTTTGCCCTGGCCTATATCGCCCGCATGACCCGCAGTTTCATGCTGGACCAGCTGAACCAGGAATACATCCTGACCGCCCGCGTCAAGGGCCTGTCGGAAGGCGCGGTGATCTGGCGCCATGCCTTTCGCAACGTGTTGGTACAATTGATCACCATCATCGGCCTGACCTATGCTTCGCTGTTGGAAGGCAGTGTTCTGACCGAAACTATCTTTGCCTGGCCCGGCATCGGCCAATACATCACCACTTCGTTGTTCAACGCCGACATGAACGCGGTGATCGGCGGCACCGTGGTGGTGGGAATATGTTTCGTCGGCGTCAATGTCCTTTCCGACATTCTTTACCGCATCGTCGATCCCAGGTCACATGACTGACCAACCGACAGAGACAGGCCTGAAAGAATGGCTGCTGTCGGATACGCCGCAATCCGTGGCCCAAGCCCGTTGCCAACGACTGTATTTGGCCTGGCTGTCATTTTCCGCCAACCCCATCGCCATGCTGGGGCTGGCGATCATTGTGGTTCTGGTGGGAATGGCGGCCGCGGCGCCCGTGCTGACCGGGGGCGACGGCACAGAACAGGCCCTGGCGAACCGTTTGCAGCCGCCCAGCGTCGCGCATTGGTTCGGCACCGACGAGTTGGGCCGCGATATTTATGACCGCATCGTCTGGGGCGCCCGGATCACGCTTTATATCGTTGGCTTGGTGGCTATCATCGTCGTGCCCATCGGCTTGCTGGTGGGCACCGTGGCCGGCTATGTGGGCGGCTGGGTCGACATCATCTTGATGCGGGTCACCGATATCTTTCTGGCCTTTCCCCGGTTGATCCTGGCCCTGGCCTTCGTCGCGGTGCTGGGGCCTGGGCTGGAAAACGCCGTTCTGGCCATCGCCCTGACTACCTGGTCACCCTTCGCCCGCATCTCGCGGGCCGAGACCCTGACCATCCGCAACGCCGAACATATCCTGGCCGCCCGCGTCCAAGGTGCCTCCACGGCGCGGATTATCGTGCATCACGTGACGCCGTTGTGCCTGTCCTCGGTCATCGTGCGTCTGACCCTGGACATGGCCGGCATCATCCTGGTCGCCGCCGGCTTGGGATTTTTGGGCCTGGGCGCGCAACCGCCCCTGCCTGAATGGGGCGCCATGATCTCCACGGGGCGGCAATACATGCTGGATCAATGGTGGGTGGCAACCATACCGGGCCTGGCCATATTGATCGTCTCCATGGGTTTCAACCTGCTTGGCGATGGCCTGCGCGACGTCCTCGACCCACGCAGCGGGGGAACGTCGTAATGGACAAGCCGCTGTTGAATGTTGAAAACCTTTCCGTCAGCTTTGATACCCCGAAGGGCGTGGTGGAAGCGGTGCGCGGCATCTCCTTCCAAGTGGGGCAGGAACGGCTTGGCATTGTCGGGGAATCCGGCTCTGGCAAGTCCCAGACCGGGCGCGCCATTCTGGGCCTGACGCCGGGACGGGTGGAGGCCGACCGTATCGAATTCGACGGCATCAATCTGCACAAGGCACCGGCGCGGACCATCCGCGCCATTCGCGGCCGGCGTATTTCCATGATCATGCAGGATCCGCGCTATTCCCTTAACCCGGTCATGACCGTGGGCTGGCAAATCGCCGAGGCCTATCGGGTGCATACCAATGCCACCAAGCGGGAGGCCAAGCAACACGCCCTCGACATGCTGACCACCGTGCGGATCCGCGAGCCCGAGAAGGTTTACGGCCTTTACCCTCATCAGGTTTCGGGCGGCATGGGACAACGCATCATGATTGCCATGATGCTGATCCCCGGCCCTGATCTGATCATCGCGGACGAACCCACGTCCGCCCTGGACGTGACCGTGCAGTTACAGGTCCTGGCCATCCTGGACGACATGGTGCGGGACCGGGGCATGGGTTTGATTTTCATCTCTCACGACTTGCATCTGGTGTCATCTTTCTGCGACCGCATCCTGGTCATGTACGGCGGCCAGATCATGGAGGTGCTGGAGGCGGGCGCCCTGGACCAAGCGGAGCATCCCTATACCAAGGGCCTGCTCAATTGCCTGCCCGACATTGACCGCCAACAAGGCACCCTGCCCGTGCTGCGGCGTGATGACGCCTGGATGAACCGCAAGGGTGGGGCGGGAGGCGATGTACCATGATCAAGGTCGAAAATCTGGATATCACGTTCGGCGGCGGCGCCCAGAGGGTCCATGCGGTGCGCGATGTCAGCTTCACCGTGGCGAGTGGGGAAAGTTTCGGCCTCGTGGGCGAGTCCGGATCGGGCAAATCAACGGTGCTGCGCGCCATCGCCGGTCTGACGCCGGGCTGGCGGGGCACCATGACCGTGGCCGGTCAAACGTTGTCGCAAAGGCGCGACCGGGCCTTTCACAAGCAATTGCAAATGGTCTTCCAGGATCCCTATGGCTCGTTGCACCCCCGCCATACGGTGAACGATATCCTCAAGGAACCCCTGGTTATTCACCGCATGGATGATGGCGAGCGGCGCATCCTGAGGGCCCTGGACGAAGTCGGCTTGGGCCCGGCCTACCGCTTCCGCTATCCGCACCAGCTATCGGGCGGCCAGCGGCAACGAATTGCCATTGCCCGGGCTCTGATCCTGGACCCAAAAATTGTCTTGCTGGATGAACCGACCTCGGCCTTGGATGTCTCCGTCCAGGCGGAGATCCTCAATCTGCTGTCCCGACTGGCCCGGGAACACGACCTGACCTACATCATGGTTAGCCACGACCTGGCCATCGTCGCGCATTTGTGCAGCCGCATCGCGGTCATGAACCGCGGCGCCTTCATCGAGGAAATGAGCGACGAGCAGTTGCGCACCGGGACGCCCGAACACGGCTACACCCGGCAGTTATTGGTCGCCTCCAAGGGCTACGACCGCGCCGCTATCGATCAATTTGTGGAGTTCGATTAGCAGGATAACGGCCGAATATTGAGAAAAGCGTGCCGACGGGATCGCCTTAATCCCGCCATTCCCGATTTCTCGTTCCGATTGAAGTCGTGCTCGTCACGGACAAGGCGACGGATAAATGCCGCCTGGTGGAACTACGGCAGAGCGGATTGTTGACATATTGCAGGAGCCGGAAACCGCAACGAACCGCTATATCTGCCGTCCGGCGGCGTCCCAATAGGGTTGGCGTAGTTTTCGTTTGAAGATCTTGCCCGTATCCTCCCGCGGCATGGCGTCGTGGAAGGTGACTTCGCGGGGGATCTTGTAGGCGGAGATGTGCGCTTTCAGGAACTCCTTGACCGTCTCCGGGCTCAGGGAGGCGCCGGGCTGGGGTTCGATCGCGGCGACAATGGATTCGCCAAACTCCTCGTGCGGGATGCCGAATACGGCGCAGTCCTGTACGCCGGGCATTTCCAGCAACGCAGCCTCGATCTCGGCGGGGTAAATATTGACGCCGCCGGAAATGATCATATCCCGCTTGCGATCATTCAAATAGACATAGCCGTCTTCATCGATGTAGCCCACATCGCCATTGGTGACCATGCCGTCCCGTTCGATCTCGGCCCGCTTGTCAGCCTTGTTGTGATAGGTGAAATCGGACAGATCGTTCAAATTCATATAGATCTCGCCGCTTTCCCCCCGCCCCAGTTCGTTGCCATCGTCATCATAAATCGTCACTTTCTGGCCATCCAGCGGCTGCCCCACGGTGCCGGGCTTGTTCATCCAGTCGGTGCTGTTGACCACGGTGACGATGCCAGCCTCGGTGGAGCCGTAGTATTCATAGATCACATCCCCCCACCATTCGATCATCCGGCGTTTGACCTCCGGCGGGCAGGGTGCGGCGCCGTGAATGACATGGACCAGGGATGACAGATCGTATTTCGCCTTCACTGCATCGGGCAGGCGCAGCATGCGCACGAACATGGTGGGCACCACATGCATGTGGGAAATCTTATGTTCATGGATGGCCTGCAACAACCCCTCGGGCTCGAAGCGGGGCAGCAGATGGATATCGTTGCCCAGACTCATGGCGATGGAGGCATAGGCGCCTGGCGCCGAGTGATACATCGGCCCGGTCATGGCGACGACGCCGCCGGGACGAATGCCGAATGACCGCAGGGCCAGTTCGGCAAGGCGGGCCTGACGCTCGGCGGAGGTTGGCTCCCGCCGCACGCCCTTGGGGTTGCCAGTGGTGCCGGACGTATAAATCATGCTGCCGCGCTGCAATGGGGGGGCGCCCGTCAGGGGCTCAAAACCGTCGCGCCAGGCTTCGTAGTCGATCATGCCATCGGGCACATCGCACAAATCGGGCCGCACGCCATAGGCGCCGGCAATTTCGGGCGGCGTGGCGCAGACCAGGACCGGCACGCCCTGGGGCAGGTGCGAAGCGACACCGGGCAGCAGGTCGGCATGAATGACAATCGCCTTGGCACCTGAATCCGTGAACATGTAGCCCGCTTCCTCGGCCGTGGCATGCCAGTTCACCGGCACCGAATAGGCACCTAGTTGATTGCCCGCGACCTTGGTTTCCAGCATGGCGATATCGTTGCGCATGAAGGAGGCGTAACTGTCGCCGTCGCCAATGCCGAGATCCTTCAGACCGGCCGCCAATTTGGCGCCGTTCCGCGCGACTTCATCAAGGGCAATTTTGCGCGGCCCGCTATGGACGTAATAGGTCATGAGTTTCCAATTATTTTTTGTCGTTCAGTTGTATTTTCAGATGTTGAGCAAAGATCGCCACGGTCTCGGCCATGGTGCGGTCGGGGTCGATGGTCTCGCGGGTTTCCGCCGCCAGGGGCGTCGCCGCCATCAGACGCAGCATCCAGGCCGCGCCCCGGTGAAAATCTCCCGTCACGCCGGCCGCCTCGAAGGTTTCGGCGATCTGTTCCATTTCCGGCCACCAGCGTTCGGAATCCGCCGGCAAGCGCGAGATACCGCCCTGCATCAACTTCCAGGCATCGCCCTGACTAAAGGCCAATTCCTCGCCCAGTTCATCCAGCAAGCCAAGCGACCGCGCCGCCGTCGCAACCGTCGCGATCAGGGAAAAACGCCCTTTGTTGAGGCCGCTGTAGAGCATCTTCAAGGCCGAGGCGCGACCGATGTCCGCCCCCACTCCCTTGACCCGGATGCCCGCCACCGCAAGGGCCCCGGCCGGACCAAGGTCGGGGCCGGAAATGTAGAACCGCGTTGGCTGCGGCCCCTTGCCCGGCGCCAGTCCGATGATACCGGCATCGATACACGGCGCCCCTGCCCCGGTCATGATTGCGGCAATTTTCGAGCCGTTTGCGGGTGATATGGCGTTGCAATCCATATAGACCGGGCGGGCGTCCGTCCGGCCAATGGCGGCGGCGACATCGTTGGCAAGATCAATGGCGGCGGCGGGCGGCAGGATCGACAGGATCAACGCCGCCTGCCCCACCACCTGGTCCAGATTGGCGAGGTCGCGAAAACCACAACGTTCCGCCCTGGCGCGGCTGGCTTCGCTGCGCCCGGCCAGACAGGTCACCACGTCGTGGCCGGCCTGGACCAAGGCCTGGCCCACGCCGCTGCCCATGTCACCCGGCGCGATGACGGCGATGGTTTGCATCTGCATGGTATCAGACGCCGCCGCCACTACTACCGCGCAAGAGCTTGCCCGGCAGCGCACCGTCCGGCGAGACCGCATCGACATTGTCTTCCCGGATCACCGTGCCGTTGACCACCACGGCCTGAATGCCCTTGGCCTCGGCCGTCAAACGATCCTGCCCGGCGGGCTGGTCATAGACGCGAGTCAGCCCGGAGGCACCGACGGTTGCCGGGTCCAGCACCACCACGTCGGCGGGCCGGCTCTGGGCCAGCAGACCGCGGTCGGCAATGCCCATCAGATCGGCCGGTTTCTGGGTCAGCATATGCACCGCCTTTTCCAGCGGCATGGCACCTTCATCCCGGCTCCAATGACCCAGCAGATGGGTCGAATAGCAGGCATCGCACAATTGCGAAGCGTGGGCGCCGGCATCGGACAGGGCCACCACCGTGTTGTCATCCGCCAACAGCTCGGCCACTTCCGCATGGTCGTAGTTGATCAGCGGCACGCGGAAGCGGGCGGCAAAATCACTATCGATGGACATATCCAGGGCCAGGTCGATGGGGTCCTTGCCTTGTTCGGCGGCGACTTCGATCAAGGAACGTTCGTTCAACGAAGGGTCGGAGGGCGCATTGGCGATCACCGCCCGCTGGGCCCAGCCGGCCAGCATGTTCTTGGCCCCTGCGTCGGTATCGGCGCGGAAGTTCTGGCGAAAGCCATCGTCCAAATAAATGGCTTTCTTGCCATTCTTGTCGGTCTGCATCGTTTCCTTGAACAGGGGACGCATCTCGAACGGGAACGGCTCGCCAAAATCGAAATCGAACATGATCGGCCGGCAGGCCACCTGCGGCACGATGTTCAGGCCCTCGGCCCGCTGTTCCGCCGTGCGCTTGAGATGTTTGACGTGGGAGCCGGGACCGGACAGGCCGGCCAGCAGGGCGGTCCAGGTCACGGGCACCTTGTGCCGGCGGGCCAGTTCGCTCATTTCGTCATGAAACAACGTACGGCCGATGGTGCATTGCAGGATGCCGCGTCCGCGCCCATTTTGACTGTCCGCCATGGCGCCCACCAGGGCATCCAGTTCACCAAAGGATGCCAGACGGGAGGGGATGGGCCGGCCGTCATGGGAATTGTGGGTCGCGGCCTGCGACGTCGCGAAACCAATGGCGCCCGCGGCCATTGCCTCGCGCACGATCTGCGCCATGGCGGCAATTTCGTCCCCCGTCGCCTCGCGGTCGGATGCCGCCTCCTCGCCCATAACGTAGATGCGCAACGGCGTATGGCCGATAAATGCCGCCAGGTTGATGGCGGTGCCGCCGCCCTGGACGGTGTCGAGATATTCGGGAAAGCTTTCGAACGGCCAATTCAGGCCCAACCCGGCCTCCAACGCCTGGTAGCTCATGCCTTCGACCTTTTCCAAGGTCTTCATGATGTTCTTGCGGTCCGCGGGCCGCATGGGGGCAACGCCAAAGCCGCAATTGCCCATGACGGCGGTGGTGACCCCATGCCAGGGTGAAATTGTCAGCATGCGGTCCCACAACACCTGGGCATCGTAATGGGTATGGATATCGACAAATCCAGGACAGACCACCAGGCCGCCGGCATCCATGGTGCGGGCCGCATCTCCCCTGGCCTCGCCCAGGGCTACCACCCGGCCGCCCTGGATACCAAGATCGCCGCGATAACCCTCGTTGCCGGTACCATCGACAATCGTGCCGCCGACAATTTTCAAATCGTAGTCCATGCCACTCCGTCCCCAATCAAAAACGCAAGCCGCTATTGTAGAGCGTTCGTTCCGAATGGTGAAGTGGCGGGTGAAAAACCGGTTTTTAGGCCGGTTTGATCAAAGTTTTTAGAAAGGCGCGGTCATCGTCGCTCCACGCGCTGGGGTCTTCGCCGTGGGCGACGACGGCGTGCAGCTCCATCAGCTTCCAAACTTCGTCCTCGGTCTCGGCCGCGACGTAACCGGGACAGGCTTCCATCTCGGGGTAATCTTTGCAGGCGTATGAATAGGCGGTGGTCATGATGGCCTCCTGGTTTTTAAGTTCAATCGGGAAATTGCCGATAGGGCCGCAGGCTTTCGTCCAGCACGACCC
>JAPYUH010000318.1 GCA_029936195.1 Alphaproteobacteria bacterium | reverse complement strand
TGCGTCCCAACGCCTGGCCTTACCGCGACTACGTCATCAAGGCATTCAATACAGACAAGCCCTACGACCGATTCCTGCAGGAACAGATCGCCGGCGATGCCCTTTGGCCGGATGACAGGGACGCCATGGTGGCGACCGGGTTCCTCGCCGCAGGGCCGTGGGACTTCGTGGGACAGGTGGAGACGAAGAGCCCCGTCCTCAAGAGGAGCGCCCGGGCGCTGGACCTGGACGACATGGTGACGCAGGTCATGACCGCCTGCACCGCGATGACGATCAACTGCGCTCGTTGCCATGACCACAAGCTGGATGAAATCCCGCAGGAGGATTACTACCGGTTGGTCTCGGTCTTCGCCGGCCTCAAGCGGGGCAAACGCACCATCAGCGAGCCGGCGCTAAAGAAATTCAATGCGGAAAAGAAAAGGCTCGGGAATGCTATTGATAAAACCCAGTTCGCAATCGGCGAACTGCAGGGGCAGTCAGTAAACCTTGCCGACGTGGTGGGCGGTGGCAACGGCCTGGGTTCCGGTCGCAAAGGCATCGGCTTGGACGCCCGCACCGGCAAGGTGCAGGAACGAAAATTTGGTGACTTGGGCAACGTCAAGCCCGGCAACTACGCCAAGTGCTCCTACGATTTCGTCGATGGTGTGTTCGTGCCCGCCGAGGGCGAAACCAAGATCAGCTCGACCAATCTCAGGGCAACCGACCTACCGGCCAACGGCGGCAAGGCCTGGGACATGATTCGCAACGGTCCGGTCGCCAGCCAGTTCTCCACGGAATGGGGCGGCGTGGACTACAACAAGGCGGGACACTCCATGATCGGCCTCCATGCCAATGCGGGCATCACCTTTGACCTCGCCGCCATTCGTAAGGCGACGGGCTTCGACGAACTCCGCTTTGGCGCAGTGGTGGGCTACGGCGGGCGGACAGTTCCGCCCAGTGCGGAGTTTCGGGTGCTACTGGACGGAAGCCTCAAGGCCAACAAACAAGTCGGTCGAAACGACGCCGTGCCAATCGAGTTTGAAATCCCCAAGGACGCCCGCTTCCTCACCTTCATCTCCACCGATGGCGGCAACGGATACGGCCACGATCAAATCAGTTTCGGGGACCCGCAACTTGTCCCGACCAAACCGAAAACCCTCACAGCGAAAGACCGCAAGGAACTGGAGGAACTGCGCCTAAAGAAGTCCTGCCTGGAAAAGAAACTCACCGCGCTGGGCGAACCACCGGAATTCTATGGTGTACTTTCAGAGGAACCACCCGTGATCAAGGTGTTCCATCGAGGCAACCCCGAGTCGCCGCAAAACGAAGTTACGCCTGGAACCATTGGCTGGGTGAACGTGCTGTCGCCCGATCTCGGGACGAACAAAACCACGGAAGCCGAGCGTCGCGCCGGTCTCGCCCGCTGGATCACCGCTCCCGAAAACCCGCTCACCCGCCGCGTTATCGTGAACCGCATCTGGCAATGGCATTTTGGCCAGGGATTGGTGACAACCCCTAGCGATTTCGGCAAGGGCGGCCAAGAACCTTCGCATCCTCAACTGCTCGACTGGCTGGCCGATGAGTTGCTGACCCAAAAGTGGTCGCTCAAGGCCATCCACCGCCTCATCCTTACCAGCTCCGCCTACCGGCAGGTTTCCCACACCTCCCATGGAGTAAAAGTCGACACCGACAACCGCCTCCTGTGGCGGCAAAACCCTCGACGCCTCGATGCCGAGTCCCTTCGCGACGCCGTCCTGGCCGCCTCCGGAAAACTCAACCTGAAGGCCGGTGGCCCTGGGTACCGCGATTTTGAATACACCGAGGCTTACGCACCCATTTACAAGTACATCACGCCTGACACTCCAGAATTATGGCGCCGGAGCATCTACCGATTTGTCGTTCGAACTACGCCGCATGAATTTCTAACCATCCTTGATTGCCCGGACCCCGCCAACCTCACGCCCAAGCGCCTCACCACCACCACGCCCTTGCAGGCCCTCACCCTCAGCAACAACCCCCTCATGCTCAAGCAGGCCAGGTACTTCGCCGAACGCCTCAAGCAGGAAGCGGGCGGGCAAACAACCGACCAGGCCCGCCTCGCCTTCGCCCTAGCATTTGCTCGACCTCCGTCGACCGAGGAACAGCAAGCCGCCGAGACCACCATAAAGAAACAGGGACTCTTCGCCCTCTGCCACGTTTTGTTGAACGCCAATGAATTCGTTTATGTCGATTAATAGCCGACGGGATTTTCTACGCTCGCTGGGCTGTGGGTTTGGCACCATGGCCATGGGTGGACTTTTTGCCCGGGAAGCGCAGAGGCGCAATGGTGCCATACACCACCCGGCCAAGGCCAAGACGGTTATCCAGATTTTCTGTCCGGGTGGCATGAGCCAGGTGGATACCTGGGATTACAAACCCGAACTGGCCAAACGCAACGGCACGCCTTTCGACCCTGATGGCAAGCTGCAGTTCTTTGCTTCCAAGCCCGGCAATTGCCAGGGCAGTTACTGGGAGTTTAAGCGGCATGGCGTATGTGGCCGGCCCATGAGTGGTCTCTTTCCCCGCCTGGCCGGTTGCGTGGACGACATGGCTTTCGTCCATTCCATGCACAGTAAATCCGCCCTGCATGGCCCGGCGATGTTCATGATGAACAGCGGGTTCATCCTGCCCGGGTTTCCCTCCATGGGCGCATGGGTCACCTACGGCCTGGGCAGCGAGGCGGATGACCTGCCCGGCTATGTTGTGCTGCCCGATCCGCGAGGCCTGCCGCCCGGTGGCGTACTCAACTGGGGTGCCGGATTTCTCCCAGCCAAGCAACAGGGCACGCCCATGGAGACGGCAGCCGACAAGGCACCCCTTGCCGACCTTTTCCCGCCCAAGGAGTTCAATGAAAAGACGGGCGATAGCCAACTACTCGGTTTACTCAACCAGCGCCACGCTCAAAGCCGTCCCGGGAACAGCGAACTGGAAGCTCGTATCAAGGCCTACGAAATGGCCGCCAAACTCCAACTGAGCGCACCGGAAGCCACCTCGATTGAGGGTGAAACCGCCGCAACACGAAAACTTTACCAACTAACTGATGAGGATGTCGGGCCCTTTGGCCGTCAATGTCTGCTGGCCCGCCGCTTGGCCGAACGCGGTGTGCGTTTCGTGCAGATTTTTTGTGGAGCCGAAAATACCACCGCCCGCAAGATTCGCCCCAACTGGGACAGCCACGAGGACCTACCCCGCGACCACGGCTACTGGGGACGAGTGCTTGATGGTGGTGCCGCAGCCTTAATCAGGGACTTGAAGGCGCGCGGCATGCTCGATGAGACTCTAGTGATTTGCACCACGGAATTCGGCCGGCAACCCGCCGCACAAAACACCGGCAAGGGGCGCGACCATAACGCCGATGCCTTCACTGCCTGGATGGCCGGCGGCGGCATCAAGGGCGGTGTCAGCTACGGTGCCACCGATGAACTCGGCTGGAAAGCCGTCTACAAACCCACCTACTCATACGACTTCCACGCCACCGCTCTCCACCTCCTCGGCATTGACCACGAACGCCTCAC
>JAPYUH010000056.1 GCA_029936195.1 Alphaproteobacteria bacterium | reverse complement strand
TGCCGGCGGGGGAAACCTATACGGCGATCGAGGCGCCGAAGGGTGAATTCGGGGTTTATCTGGTGGCGGACGGCACCAACATGCCCTATCGCTGCAAGATCCGTGCGCCGGGCTATGTGCATCTTGCCGCGCTGGACCATCTTTGCAAGGGGCACTTGCTGGCGGATTCCGTTGCCGTGATCGGCAGTCTCGACATTGTATTTGGCGAGGTCGACCGATGAAGCGCATCCCCGCACCGAAAGATCAGCAGCCTGACAGATTTGCCTTCACGGCGGAAAATGTCGAAAAAGCCCAGAAAATCATCGCCAAGTATCCGCCCCGCCGTCAGGCCAGCGCCGTAATGCCTTTGTTGGATATGGCCCAGCGTCAGCACCAGAACTGGCTGCCCCAGGCGGCCATGAACATGGTGGCCGAGATGTTGGAGATGCCGCGCATCCGGGTTTACGAGGTCGCGACCTTTTACACCATGTATAATTTGGCCCCGGTGGGTCAGCATTTCGTGCAGGTCTGCACCACGACGCCGTGTTGGTTGCGCGGTTCCGACGATGTGGTGGCGGCCTGCAAAAACAAGCTGGGCATCGGTTTGGGCGAAACCACGGCTGACGGCAAGTTCACCGTGATCGAGGTGGAATGCCTGGGCGCCTGCGTCAACGCGCCCATGGTGCAGATCAACGATGATTACTACGAGGATTTGACGGCCGAAAGCACGGAAGCCTTGCTCGATGCGCTGTCGAAGGGCGAAAAGCCGAAAGTTGGTTCGCAAAGCGGCCGCCATGCCTCGGAACCTGCCGGTGGGCCGACCACCCTGCGTGCATTCATGGGGGACGGCTGATGCTGAAAGATGAAGATCGAATTTTTACCAATCTGTACGGCTACCATGATTTTGGCCTGGAGGCGGCGCGCAAGCGGGGCGATTGGGACAATACCAAGGCGATCCTGGAAAAAGGTCCCGATGCCATTATCGACGAAATCAAGGCCTCCGGACTGCGGGGCCGGGGCGGGGCCGGTTTCCCCACCGGGCTGAAATGGTCTTTCATGCCCAAGGAATCCGATGGCAAGCCGACCTACCTGGTCGTCAACGCCGATGAAGGCGAGCCCGGTACCTGCAAGGACCGGGAGATGATGCGCCACGACCCCCACAAACTGGTGGAAGGCTGCCTGATCGCCGGCTTCGCCATGCGGGCCTCGGCCGCCTACATCTATATCCGCGGCGAATTCTTTGTCGAAGCCAACAACTTGGAAGCGGCCGTGCAGCAGGCCTATGACGCCGGTCTGATCGGCCCCGATGCCTGCGGATCGGGCTATTCTTTTGATGTCTTCGTCCATCGCGGCGCCGGCGCCTATATTTGCGGCGAAGAAACCGCGCTGATTGAAAGCCTGGAAGGCAAAAAGGGCCAACCCCGCCTGAAACCGCCGTTTCCCGCGGGCGTTGGCGTCTGGGGACGGCCCACGACGGTGAACAATGTTGAAAGTATCGCCGTGGCGCCGACCATCATGCGGCGCGGCGCGGACTGGTTCGCGGGCCTGGGGCGGGAGAACAATACCGGCACCAAGGTCTTTTGCATCTCGGGCCATGTGGAAAAGCCGTGCAATGTGGAAGAAGAGATGTCCATTCCCCTGCGCGAGTTGATCGAAAAACATGCGGGCGGCGTGCGCGGCGGCTGGGCCAATCTGCTGGCCATCATACCGGGCGGCTCGTCCGTGCGCATGTTGCCAAAATCCATCTGCGATACCGTGTTGATGGATTTTGATTCCCTGAGCGCGGAGAAATCCGGCCTGGGCACGGCCGCCGTGATCGTGATGGATAAGTCCACGGATCTGATCAGGGCCATCGCCCGGCTGTCGCAGTTTTACGCCCATGAATCCTGCGGCCAATGCACGCCATGCCGGGAAGGCGCGGGCTGGATGTGGCGGGTCATGGAGCGCCTGGCCACGGGCAACGCGGATGTCTCCGAGATCGATATGTTGTTGGAAGTCAGCACCCAGATAGAGGGGCACACCATTTGTGCCTTGGGTGATGCGGCGGCCTGGCCGATCCAGGGCCTGATGAACCATTTTAGGCCCATGGTCGAAGAACGCATCATGGACTACAAAAATAAAGAGCCGGCAGCGGCACAGTAAAGCGAGAGCGAGGATCTTTCGAACATGCCCACGCTGACCATTGACGGCCAGGAAATCGAGGTCGAAGCCAACACCACCGTGCTGCAGGCGGCCGAGGAACTGGGCATCCAGATTCCCCGCTTCTGCTATCACGACCGCCTGTCCATAGCTGGCAATTGCCGCATGTGCCTGGTGGAAATGGAGGGGCCGCCCAAGCCCATCGCTTCCTGCGCCATGCCGGTGGGCGAAGGCATGGTGATCCACACCAACTCCAAAGTCGCGGTGAAGGCCCGCAAGGGCGCCATGGAATTCCTGTTGATTAATCATCCCCTCGATTGCCCGATCTGCGATCAGGGCGGGGAATGCGATTTGCAGGATCAGGCGGTGGCCTTTGGCCGCGGCGGCAGCCGTTTCACCGAACATAAACGCGCGGTGAAGGACAAATACCTCGGCCCCCTGGTGGCCACCGCGATGACGCGATGCATCACGTGCACCCGCTGCGTCCGTTTCGCCACGGAAATCGCCGGGGTGGAGGAGCTGGGCGCGACGTTCAGGGGTGAAGAGACCGAGATCGGGACCTATGTTGAAGAGGCGCTGACCTCGGAATTGTCCGGTAATTTGGTCGATGTCTGCCCCGTGGGCGCCCTGACCAACCAGGCTTATGCCTTCAACGCGCGGCCGTGGGAATTGCGCAAGACCGAAAGCATCGATGTCCATGATGCCGTGGGCTGCAATATACGCGTCGACTGCCGGGGTAACGAAGTCCTGCGCGTGCTGCCTCGCCTGCATGAAGACGTGAACGAGGAATGGCTGGGCGATCGCTCCCGCTATGCCGTGGACGGCCTTGGTCTGCAGCGTCTGGACCGCCCCTATGTGCGGGTCGACGGCAAATTGCAGCCGGCCAGTTGGGACCAGGCATTTGCCGCCATCAAGGCGGTGATGGATGGTACCGATGGTGCGCGCCTGGCCGCCATCGCCGGCGACATGGCGGATGTGGAGTCCATGCTGGCCCTGAAGGAATTGTTCACCGCCCTTGGCTCCGCCAATCTGGATTGCCGCCAGGACGGTGCCAAGATCAATGGCGGGAAGCGTGGCGGATATCTGTTCAACAGCGCGATCGCCGGCATTGAAGAGGCCGACGCCATATTGCTGGTGGGTACCAATCCGCGCTGGGAGGCCACCCTGGTCAACGCCCGCATTCGCAAGCGCTGGCTGCGCGACGGTTTGTCCGTGGCCCTGATCGGGCCGGAGTCGGAGCTAACGTACAAATACGACTACCTCGGCGCCGGGCCCAATACCTTGGCCGAAATTGCCGATGGCAGCCATGGCTTTGCAAAGGTATTGGCCGATGCGGAACGGCCCATGATCGTGCTGGGCAGTGGTGCCGTGGCGCGGGATGACGGCGCGGCGGTGCTGGATCTGGCGCGGCGGGTGGCGGAGCAGACAGGCATGATTGGTGCGGATTGGAACGGCTTCAACATTTTGCACCGGGCGGCCAGCCGGGTGGGCGGCATGGATATCGGTTTTTTGCCCCACAATGACGGCCGGGATGTCGCCGGTATCGTAGCGGGCGCGGGCAAGGGCGAGATCGATTTGGTCTGGCTGCTGGGCGCCGACGAAATTGACATGGATGGTCTGGGCCAGGCCTTCGTGGTTTATCAGGGCCACCATGGCGACGCGGGCGCCCACCGGGCCGACGTGATCCTGCCGGGCGCGGCCTATACGGAAAAAGATGCCACCTGGGTCAACATGGAAGGACGGGTGCAACAGGGCCGCAGGGCGGCCGACCCGCCGGGCGAGGCGCGGGAGGATTGGACGATCATCCGGGCGCTGTCGGCCGTGCTGGACCAGGCCTTGCCCTATGACAGCCTGGCGCAATTGCGCCGGCACATGGTCGAGGTGGTGCCCAGCCTGGATGCGGTGGACGACGTTGGCCCTGGCGAGATGGGTGCGTTTGGTGTTGCGGGCGAAGTTGACGCCGCGCCGTTCGAAAGCCCGGTTGCGGACTATTATCTCGCCAACGCCATCTGCCGGGCCTCGGCGGTGATGGCGGAATGCAGCCGCATGTATCTCCATGGCGCGGATTCAACAGGCGGGGCGACGGGCACCGATGGCTGAGTTCTGGTCCATATACCTGCTGCCGGGCATCATTATCCTGGCGCAAATTCTGGCCATCGTGGTGCCGTTGTTGTTGTGCGTGGCCATGCTGACCTACGCCGAACGCAAGATCATGGCGGCCATGCAACTGCGCATGGGTCCGAATGTGGTGGGGCCGTTTGGTCTGCTGCAGGCCTTTGCCGACGGGGCCAAGCTGTTCTTCAAGGAAACCGTGCTGCCGACCTCGGCCAACAAGATCATTTTCCTGATCGCGCCCATGTTGCTGTTTCTGCTGTCCATGGTGGCCTGGGCGGTCATTCCGTTCGACGAGGGCATGGTCGTCTCGGACATCAACGTCGGGATCTTGTATCTCTTTGCCATATCGTCCCTGGGTGTCTATGGCATTGTCATGGCCGGTTGGGCCTCGAATTCGAAGTATCCATTTCTCTCGGCCCTGCGCTCGGCGGCGCAGATGGTCAGTTACGAAGTCTCCATCGGCTTCGTGATCATCACCGTATTGTTGTGCGTCGGCTCCCTGAACGTATCGGACGTGGTGCGGGCCCAGGCGGAGGGGGTTTGGTTCGTCATTCCCCTGTTCCCCATGTTCATTATCTTCTTTATTTCCACGCTGGCGGAAACCAATCGTCATCCATTCGATCTGCCGGAGGCGGAGGCGGAGTTGGTGGCGGGATATCAGGTCGAATATTCCTCCATGACCTTTGCCCTGTTTTTCCTGGGCGAATACGCCAACATGATCCTGATGTCCGGCATGACGGCGATTTTGTTTCTGGGCGGCTGGCTGCCCCCCTTCGACATCGCGCCGTTCAACTGGATCCCCGGCCCGATCTGGTTTTTCCTGAAAATCGCCTTCCTGCTTTTCGTCTTCGTCTGGGTGCGGGCAACCTTGCCGCGCTATCGCTATGACCAGTTGATGCGCCTGGGCTGGAAAGTGTTCCTGCCGTTCTCCCTGTTATGGGTGGCGCTGACGGCAGGCGTACTGGTGGCCTTCGACATGGTGCCGAATACATGAAAAACCTAGCATATGGGTGGGCAAGCAAATGAGCTTCATGCGACAAAACGTCCGCGCCCTGCTGTTGTGGGAGATCGTCGAGGGCATGGCCCTGACCTTCAGTTACATGTTCCGCAAGCGGGTGACGTTGAATTACCCCTACGAAAAAGGACCCCTCAGCCCGCGCTTCCGGGGCGAGCATGCCCTGCGCCGCTATCCCAACGGCGAGGAACGCTGCATTGCGTGCAAGTTGTGCGAGGCGATTTGCCCCGCCCAAGCCATCACCATCGAGGCGGAGCCGCGGGACGACGGCTCCCGGCGGACCACGCGCTATGACATCGACATGACCAAGTGCATCTATTGCGGATATTGCGAGGAAGCCTGCCCGGTGGATGCCATCGTGGAGGGCCCGAACTTTGAATTCGCGACGGAGACGCGCGAGGAATTGTTCTATGACAAAGATAAATTGCTGGCCAACGGCGAGCGGTGGGAGCGCGAGATCGCGGCCAACATCGCCGCCGACGCGCCGTACCGGTAGGATTGAGGCGATGAGAAAGGATAAGGCGGGATGATCCTGCAGGGCATAACATTCTATATCTTCGCGACCATCGCCGTCGCCGGCGGCGTCATGGTGGTTGCCGCGCGCAATCCGGTGCATTCCGTGCTGTTCCTGATCCTGACCTTTTTTACTACCGCCGCTCTGTTCGTGCTGATCGGGGCGGAATTCCTGGCCATGGTATTGGTCGTTGTCTACGTCGGCGCGGTGGCGGTGCTGTTCCTGTTCGTGGTCATGATGCTGGACATCAATTTTGTCGAAATGCGCGAAGGCTTTCTGCAATACATGCCCATCGGCATGCTTGTCGGCATTATTCTGCTGGTGGAACTATTGATGGTGCTGGGCACCGCCTCCATTTCGCCAGAGGTGCTGGCCACGGGGACGGAACCGATCCCCGATTTGACGCAACGGCAAAACACCGCCGCCATCGGCGACGTGATTTATACCAAGTATATCTATGCTTTTCAGTCGGCCGGGATGATCTTGCTGATCGCCATGGTTGGCGCCATCGTGCTGACCCTGCGGCAACGGCCGGGCGTGCGGAAACAGAAAGTCGCCGATCAATTGGCGCGCCGACGGGAAGATTCGGTGGAATTGAAAAAAGTTCAGCCGGGCCAGGGGATTTGAGGGTGCGTAAATGATCGAATTTCTCACCATAGGCCTGGGCCACTACCTGACACTGGCGGCGGTGCTGTTCACCATCGGCATATTCGGGATCTTCCTGAACCGCAAGAACGTGATCATTATCCTGATGTCCATCGAATTGATGCTGCTGGCGGTAAACATCAACCTGATTGCCTTTTCGGCCTTCCTGAACGACTTGGTGGGGCAGATTTTCGCCATGTTCGTCCTGACCGTGGCCGCTGGCGAAGCGGCCATCGGGCTGGCCATCATCGTGGTCTATTTCCGTAACCGCGGCACCATCGAAGTCGAAGATATCAACCTGATGAAGGGCTGAGCGTTAGATGTATCACGCCATTGTCTTTCTGCCCCTGATCGCCTTTCTGATCGTCGGATCCCTGGGCCGCGTGCTGGGCGACCGGCCCTCGCAGTGGATTACCTGCGGCGCCGTCATTACCTCGGCCGTCCTCTCGTTGGTGGCCTTTTGGCAGGTCGCCCTGGGCGGCCAGCCGGTCAAGGTGGAGGTTGCTTCCTGGATCGTCTCGGGCACGTTCGATGTCTCCTGGGCCTTGCGCATTGATCAACTGACCGCCGTGATGCTGGTTGTGGTGAACGGGGTTTCGGCCCTGGTGCACGTCTATTCCGTGGGTTACATGTCCCACGATCCGCACAAGCCGCGCTTCATGGCTTACTTGTCCCTGTTTACCTTCGCCATGTTGATGCTGATCACCGCCGATAATTTCCTGCAGATGTTCTTTGGCTGGGAAGGGGTGGGCCTGGCCTCGTATCTGCTGATTGGTTTCTGGCACCACAAGCCGTCCGCCAACGCCGCCGCGATCAAGGCATTTCTGGTCAATCGGATCGGCGATTTTGGTTTTGCTCTGGGCATCATGGCCATATTCATGGTGTTTGGTTCCCTCGATTTCGACACGGTTTTCGCCGCCACTCCGGACCAGGTAGGCAAAACCTTCCATTTCCTCAGTTGGGAATGGGATGTGATGACCACCATTTGCATCCTGCTTTTCATCGGCGCCATGGGTAAATCGGCGCAAGTGCCTCTACACACCTGGCTGCCCGACGCCATGGAAGGCCCGACGCCGGTCAGTGCGCTGATCCATGCCGCAACCATGGTCACGGCAGGTGTCTTCCTGGTGGCGCGCTGCTCACCCATGTTTGAATTTTCCACCACGGCCTTGATGGTGGTGACAATCGTCGGTGCCAGCACGGCCTTTTTCGCCGCCACGGTGGGTCTGGTGCAAAACGATATCAAGCGGGTGATCGCCTATTCCACCTGCAGCCAGCTCGGCTATATGTTTTTTGCCCTGGGTGTCGGCGCCTACAAGGTGGCGATCTTCCATCTGTTCACGCATGCCTTTTTCAAGGCGCTGTTGTTCCTTGGTTCAGGCTCCGTCATTCACGCCATGTCGGATGAACAGGACATGCGGCGCATGGGCGGGATCTATAAATACATCCCCCAAACCTATGTGATGATGTGGATCGGCTCCCTGGCCCTGGCGGGACTGCCCATATTCGCCGGCTTCTATTCCAAGGACGCCATTTTAGAATCCGCCTTCGCGGCCCATACGGGGGCGGGGCAATTCGCTTTCTGGCTGGGCATGGCGGCGGCCGTCATGACCGCGTTCTATTCCTGGCGCCTGCTATTCATGACCTTCCATGGCGAGCCCCGCGCCAGCCAGGAAGTGATGAGCCATGTTCATGAGAGCCCTTGGTCCATGCTGGTGCCGTTATACTTCCTGGCCGCTGGCTCCATCCTTTCCGGTATCCTGTTCAACCATTATTTTGTCGGCGACGGCCATGAAGCGTTCTGGGGACAGGCCATCTTCCTAGGCCCGGACAACAATATCATGGAGGCCTTCCATCATGTGCCGGCCTGGGTCAAATGGGCCCCGATCGTGGCCGGGGTCGTGGGTATCGCGGTGGCCTGGAAATTCTATATCCGCCGACCGGATATCCCGGCCAGTTTGGCCAAGCTGCACCACGAACTTTACTTGTTCCTGTTGAACAAATGGTACTTTGATGAATTGTTCGATCTGACCCTGGTAAATCCGGCGAAATGGCTGGGCCGGTTGTTGTGGAAGGGCGGCGATGGCCGCATCATCGACGGTTTCGGCCCGGACGGCCTGTCGGCAATGGTCCTGCGGGTGGCTCGGCGCGCCTCCGCCCTGCAAAGCGGCTACCTCTATCACTACGCGTTCGCCATGTTGATCGGCGTCGCGGTGCTGGTCACCTTGTTCTATACATCCTCGGGCGGGGGGCATTAGCAGATGAGCGATTGGCCCCTTTTAAGCCTGGCTACCTTCCTGCCCCTGGTTGGTGCGGGATTCATCTTCCTCTTCGCTCAGGGCGGTGATGCCGCCGCCGACCGCAACGCCAAATTAGTTGCCCTGATGACCACGGTGCTGACATTTCTGGTCAGCCTGGTGATCTGGGCCAATTTCGATAACGGCACGGCGGACTTCCAGTTTGTCGAGAGCCATGCCTGGCTGGGCGGCGATATCAATTACCACATGGGCGTGGATGGTATTTCCATGCTGTTCGTGGTGCTGACCGCGTTCCTGATGCCAATCTGTATCCTGGCATCGTGGACTTCGATCACCATGCGGGTGCGGGAATACATGATCGCCTTCCTGCTGCTGGAATGCATGATGATCGGCGTTTTCTGCGCCCTGGATTTCGTGCTGTTCTATTTGTTCTTCGAGGGCGGGCTGATCCCCATGTTCCTGATCATCGGGGTCTGGGGCGGGGCGCGGCGGGTCTATTCCTCGTTCAAGTTCTTCCTCTATACCCTGCTTGGCTCGGTGCTGTTGCTGCTCGCCTTGATCTTTATGTATTTCGAGGCCGGAACCACGGACATCCCGACCCTCATGGCGCATGGTTTCACGGCCGAGGCCCAGACCTGGCTGTGGCTGGCCTTTTTTGCCTCCTTCGCGGTGAAGATGCCCATGTGGCCCGTGCATACCTGGCTGCCCGATGCCCATGTGGAAGCGCCCACCGCCGGTTCCGTCATTCTGGCCGGCGTGTTGCTGAAGATGGGCGGCTATGGCTTCCTCCGTTTCTCCCTGCCCATGCTGCCCCTGGCCTCCGACCTCTTCGTGCCGTTGATCTTTACCCTGTCCGTGGTGGCGGTGATTTATACCTCTCTGGTGGCCCTGATGCAGGAGGACATGAAGAAGCTGATCGCCTATTCCTCCGTCGCGCACATGGGTTTCGTGACCATCGGCATCTTTACCTTTAACACCCAAGGGATCGAGGGCGGCATCTTCCAGATGCTCAGCCACGGCATTGTCTCCGCCGCGTTGTTCCTTTGCGTCGGGGTGATATACGACCGCATTCACAGCCGCGATATCGCCCGCTACGGCGGCCTGGTCAATCGCATGCCGATCTATGCCTTTGCCTTCATGGTCTTCATGCTGGCCTCGGTCGGGCTGCCGGGCACGGCCGGGTTCGTCGGCGAAATTCTGATTCTGGTCGGTGTCTATCAGGTCAATACCTGGGTTGCCGCCCTGGCGGCGCTGGGCGTGATCCTGGGCGCGGCCTATATGTTATGGCTGTACCGGCGCACGGTTTTTGGCCAACTGGAAAAAGACGACTTAAAGCAGATCACGGACATGGATGCGCGTGAGATTGCCGTTTTCGCGCCCTTGATCGTGCTGGCCATTCTGATGGGCATCTTTCCGGGGCCGTTCCTGGATGTGATGCATGTCTCGGTCGACCACCTGATCCAGCAATATCAAACGGCCATTCAGGCCGCGGCCGATGGCGCCACGCAGTTGGCGGCAAACCATTCGGCGGCGCAATAGGGACGCGGTAGATGACCTTCGCACATGATTATGCCGTTGCGGCGCCGGAGATTTTCCTGGCCATTGCCTCCATGGTGCTGCTGATGATCGGCGTCTACCGGGGCAATGGCGCCACGCGGCTGCTCAGCTGGCTGGCGGTGCTCTGTTTCGCCATTACCCTGGCCATGGTGTTGCAGGCCGACCCCGTATCGAACGTCAGTTTCGCGGGCATGTACGTGGCCGATAGCTTCACCGCCTTTACCAAGGCGCTGGTGCTGATCGCCTCGGCCGCCGGTTTGATCATGTCGCTCGGATATATCAAGGAAGAGGGCATGAACCGGTTCGAATATCCGGTACTATTCGTGCTCGCCACCCTTGGCATGTTGATGATGATCTCGGCCAATGACCTGATCGCGCTCTATATGGGGATAGAGCTGCAAAGCCTGGCGTTATACGTCATCGCCGCCTTCAAGCGGGACAGCCTGCGCTCGACCGAGGCGGGGTTGAAGTATTTTGTTTTGGGCGCCTTGTCCTCGGGCATGCTGCTCTATGGCTGCTCCCTGATCTACGGCTTCACGGGCGCCACGGGGTTCGATGCCATCGCGAAATTCATGGAGGGGCGGGAACAGGCCTCCATCGGCCTGATCGTCGGCATCGTTTTCATGTGCGCCGGTTTGGCCTTCAAGGTCTCGGCCGTGCCCTTCCACATGTGGACGCCCGACGTCTACGAAGGGGCGCCGACACCGGTCACCGCCTTCTTCGCCATCGCACCCAAGGTCGCCGCCCTGGCCTTGTTCATGCGTGCCCTCATCGTACCGTTCCTGGCGGTCAGCGCCGATTGGCAGCAGATCATCATCGTGATTTCCGTGGCCTCCATGTTGCTGGGCGCATTTGCCGCCATCTGGCAGGACAATATCAAGCGTCTGATGGCTTATTCCTCCATCGGGCACGTGGGCTTTGCCTTGATCGGCTTAGCGGCGGGCAGCGCGGAAGGCGTGCGCGGGGTGCTGATCTATCTGGCCATTTACGTGGCCATGAATATCGGTACCTTCGCCTGCATCCTGTGCATGCGGCGCAAGACCGGCATGGTTGAGAATATTTCCGACCTGTCGGGCCTGTCGAAAACCAACCCGCTCATGGCCTTGGCCCTGGCCATTTTCATGTTTTCAATGGCCGGCATTCCCCCCCTGGGTGGTTTCTTCGGCAAGTTCTATGTCTTCATCGCGGCCGTCAATGCAGAGCTTTACGCCCTGGCCGTGATCGGCGTCCTGGCCAGCGTGGTGGGCGCCTTCTATTACCTGCGCATCATCAAGGTGATGTATTTCGACGATGCGGCCGAACCATTTGAAGGTCCCATGAGCCTGGAGATGCGGGCCATCATCGGGCTGTGCGGCGTCTTCGTGGTGTTCTTCGCCTTTTACACCGCGCCGTTCGTGGCATCGGCACAGATCGCGGCCGCCGCCCTGATCCCTTGAATGCGGCCGTGACGGACAGCCTTGACGGTCTGCCGGCTTTTTTCCGGCCGGTTTATATCGACAGCGTCACCTCCACCAACGATCTGTTGAAACAGCGCGCACGGATGGGCGAACCCGAAGGCACCTTGATTGTTGCCGGCGAACAGCGCGCGGGACGGGGCCGCTCGGGCCGGGAATGGACCTCGAAACCCGGCAATTTGTATATGTCCCTGTTGCTGCGCCCCAAGGGCGACGCGGCTCGGGTGGCGCAAATTTCTTTTCTGGCCGCGGTTGCACTTTCGACGGCGATTATCCGGATCGCGCCCGATCTGGCGCCGTCCCATAAATGGCCCAACGACGTTCTGATCGACGGCGCCAAGATCTCGGGCATATTGTTGGAATCCTCCGCCCGCTCGGGCGGCGGTGTTGACTGGCTTGTCCTGGGCATGGGCGTCAACGTCGCCCATCATCCGACCGATGCCGGCCAGGCGGTAACCTCCCTGCATGCCCACGGCGTCACGGAATGTAAACCGGGGACGCTGCTCGGCGCCCTCGCCCCCGCGCTGCTGCACTGGCTGGAGGTTTGGCGCGCGGACGGTTTCCCGCCATTGCGCCAAGCCTGGCTGGAGCGCGCGGCGGGTTTGGGCGGGGCGGTTCGCGTGCGCCTGCCAAGGGAGGAGTTTACCGGTACCTTCCGCGATCTGGACGACAATGGTAGCCTGCTGGTTGAACAAACCGACGGCACCCTGCGCACCATCACCGCCGGTGAGGTTTTCCTGCCACAATTGTAAGGATCGCCACCATGCTGCTTGCGATCAATGCCAATAACACGAACGTTAAATTCACCCTGTTTGACGGCGATCGAACGGTGGGGGAATGGCGCCAGCATACCTCCGCCTCGCGTACGGCCGATGAACACGCGGTCTGGCTGTCTCAATTATTCGACTTGAATGGTTTTCATCGGGATGCGGTCACGGATACGGTGATCGCCTCCGTCGTGCCTCAGGCGCTGTTCAATCTACGACGGCTGTGCAGTTACTATTTCAAATCCGAGCCGCTGATCCTAGGCGATGAGGAAACCGTCTACGGTGTGGAGGTGCATGCCACGCCGCCCGTGGGCGCGGACCGGATTTGCAATACCGTGGGGGCCGGGCTGCTGTATCCCCAACAGCCCGCCGTGGTGGTTGATTTCGGGACCGCGACGACGTTCGATGTTGTGGACGAGGCGGGCGATTATCGCGGCGGTGTTATCGCACCGGGCATCAACCTCAGTCTGGAGGCCCTGCACAACGCCACGGCCCTGTTGCCGCGCATCGTGGTGGCAAAACCGGAGAAGATTATTGGCACCGATACGGTGGCCTGCATGCATTCCGGCGTCTTCTGGGGTTATGTGGGGTTGATCGAAGGTATTGTGCACCGCATTCGTGATGAATTCGGCAAGCCGATGAAAATAGTCTCCACGGGCGGCTTGGCGCCGGTGTTCGAAGGGGCCACGGATGTGATAGAAGCCAACGTGCCCAACATCACCATGCGGGGATTGCGGGAAATTTACCGGCGTAGCCGGGGCGTCTAAACCTAAGGAAAAAGCGTGGCTGAGTTTGCAGAAGACGAGTTGATCTTCCTGCCCCTTGGGGGTTCGGGAGAGATCGGCATGAACATGAACCTCTATGGCTACGGCGGAAAATGGCTGCTGGTTGATCTTGGCATCACCTTCGCCGACGGCGAACAGCCGGGCATTGATTTGATCACCCCCGATCCCACCTTCATCGCCGAACGCAAGGACGACCTGGCCGGCCTGATCATCACCCATGCCCACGAGGATCACCTGGGCGCCGTGGCGCATTTGTGGCCCCGCCTGCGCTGTCCCGTCTGGGCTACGCCCTTTGCTGCCGCCCTGCTGCGCAACAAGCTGGAGGAAGCGGGATTGCTACGCGCGGTCCCGCTGCATGTGATCGAACCGGGCGAGCAGTTGCAAATCGGCCCGTTTGGAATTGATTTCGTGCCCCTGACCCATTCGACCCTGGAAATGAACGCCCTGGCCATCCGTACCGATGCCGGCCTGGTGCTGCATACCGGTGATTGGAAACTGGACCCCGAACCCCTGGTGGGCCCGAAGAGCGACGAGGATGCCCTGCGCCGCCTGGGTGACGAGGGCGTCATGGCCATGATTGGCGACAGCACCAATGCCCTGAACGAGGGGACCTCCGGCTCCGAGGGGGAAGTGCGGGAAACCCTGATGGATTTGTGCGCCAACCGCACGGGCCGGATCGCGGTTGCCACCTTTGCCTCCAATGTTGCCCGCATCGACACGGTGGCCAAGGTGGCCGCGGCCCATGACCGCCACCTGGTGCTGGTCGGCCGCTCGCTCTGGCGTATCCTGGCGGCCGCCCAGGAATGCGGCTACCTCCAGGATATCGCACCGCCCCTGAAAGACGACGAAGGCGCTTATTTGCCCCCCGACAAGGTGATGTTTCTCTGTACCGGCTGTCAGGGAGAAGCACGGGCCGCCCTGGCCCGCATTGCCTCGGGCAATCATCGCCACGTGGTCTTTGAAAAAGATGATCTGGTGATCTTTTCATCGCGGGTGATACCGGGCAACGAAATGTCCATCAGCCGGGTGCAGAACCGCCTGTTGTGGAACGGCGTCGAGGTGATTGGCGAGAAGGAACGCGGCGTGCATGTCTCGGGCCATCCCTGCCGCGATGAACTGGCCGAGATGTACCGTCTGGTTCGGCCCAAGATCGCCGTGCCCGTGCATGGGGAATACAAACACATGCTGGCCCATGCGGAACTGGCCCGTTCCCTGCAGGTGCCCGAGGCCGTGGTGATCGAAAACGGCCAGGCCCTGCGTTTGCAGCCGGGGGGCGTCGAGGTGGTGGCCGAGGTGCAAAGCGGCCGCTGTTTCGTGGATGGCGACGTGGTGGTGCCGGCCAATGACGACGGCGTGCGCACTCGGCGCAAATTGAGCTTCAGCGGCGGCGGCGTGGTCATTTTGGTGGCTGACCGTGAAGGCGAGCTTTTGGCGGACCCTGAACTGGTGCTGCAGGGATTGGCCAGCGATGATGGCAAGGCCCCCCTGGCCGAGGAAGGCGCCCGTGTGGTTGAAGAAGCCGTGGACGATTTACCCAACTCCGCCCGACGGGACGATGGCCGCATGACGGAAGCCGCGCGCATCGCGCTGCGCCGTCTGATCCGCGACCGGCTCGGCAAACGGGCAGTGGTGGAGGCGCGAATCATTCGCGTGGATTGATGCAAATGATAATATTGAGAAAATTACCATGATCGGACGCCTGAACCATATTGCCATCGCCGTGCCTGATCTGGCGGCCGCGGCAGCCCTTTACCAGGATACCTTGGGCGCCAAGGTTTCCGACCCCATTGAATTGCCGGAGCACGGCGTGACGACGGTTTTCGTGGAACTGGATAATTCCAAGATAGAGTTGCTGCATCCCCTTGGGGACGGCTCCACCATTGCCAAATTCCTTGATCGCAGCCCCGGCGGCGGCATGCACCATATCTGCTTCGAGGTCGCGGACATCATCGCCGCCCGGGACCAGTTGCGGGGCGGCGGGGCCCGTGTCCTGGGCGATGGCGAACCCCGCACCGGGGCCCATGGCAAGCCGGTGTTGTTCCTGCATCCCAAGGATTTCTGCGGAACCTTGATCGAAATCGAACAGGTTTAGAGGGCCCCGATGAGCCTGGTCAGCGGATTGATGATCTATGCCATCCTATGGTGGCTGGTCTTGTTCATGGTGCTGCCCTTTGGCATTCGCACGACGCGGGAGGCGGGCGGAGAAGGCGGCGGCGAAATGGTTGAGGGGCAGGCGGCCTCGGCCCCCGTTCGGCCAAGAGTATTGATGAAGATGCTGGTCACCACAATAATATCCGCCGTGATCATGGGCCTTGTCGTGGCCTTTGTCGAAGCGGAGGTTTTTGATTTCCGGGCCTACTTCACGTCACGGGACTGAGGGCATAACTGTTGCGAAAATACACCGGGTTTGATGCATCTGAAACAATTTCAAAAAAGCACTTGAATATCCCGCGTTAAGAACCATTATCAATAGCGTCGTTGGAGGCTCGACTCCCGACAAAACGCTCGATGGCGTTTCCTCCTATTTGGGCCGCACCCTATTCGGTGCGGCCCCTTTTTTCCCCCACCCAAATGTTAATCAGGGATTAAGCCCTAGGGTGCAGGATGCGGCCATGATGATCCGGTATTGCACGACCTTTCTGTTGGCGCTGCTCGTGGCCATGTCCGCCGCCGTGGCATCCAATTTGCATGAAAAGGTCCAGATCTCGAAAAAAGACTGCCGTTGGCTGGTGCGCCACCAACCTAGTGCCGATGTCGCCTTTCAACCCGGCGTCGGCGTCAATGGACGGCGCGTGAAACCGGCGGATTTGGATCCCGACCGTCGGATCGAACTGCCCCCGGTGATCGCCATTCCCTTGCAGGTGCCCCTGAGCAGCTTGTTGAAAAAGGGTACGAGCAGCCAGGTCGGCTCTTCCGACGTGGGTGTCGGCCTGGTCACGGTTGACCGCCGCAGCGGCGAGGTCAAATACGAGGGCCGGAGCCTGGCGGGTGGAGATTCCGATCGTCTGGTCCTGGCCTGCCGCAAACTGCTGCGCGGAAAATACTAATCCGCTAGATCCGCCTCATTTCAGTTTGTAGTCATTGCCTTATGGGCTGGCTTTCCCTACATATCGGCGGGATGTTTTATTCCCAATTGAGGCCCCATCATGCGTATGTCGCAATTCTTCCTGCCCGTGCTGAAAGATACCCCGGCCGAGGCGCAAATCGTCTCGCACCGTTTGATGTTGCGGGCCGGGATGATCCGGCAATCATCGGCGGGAATTTATTCCTGGTTGCCCCTGGGCCATCGGGTATTGAAAAAAATCGAGCAGATCGTGCGCGAAGAGCAAAATGCCGCCGGTGCCCAGGAGCTTTTGATGCCGACCATCCAGCCGGCCGATCTGTGGCGCGAGAGTGGCCGCTATGACGACTATGGCCAGGAGATGCTGCGCATTACCGACCGCCACGATCGCGACATGCTATTCGGCCCCACCAACGAGGAGCTGATCACCGATATCTTCCGCGGCTCCGTGCGCAGTTACCGCCAGCTACCCCTGAACCTCTATCATATCCAGTGGAAATTCCGTGACGAGGTGCGGCCTCGTTTCGGTATCATGCGCGGCCGTGAATTCCTCATGAAGGATGCCTATAGCTTCGATCTGAACGCGGAGGCCGCGCGCCATGCCTATAACAAGATGTTCCTGGCCTACTTGCGCACCTATGAACGCCTGGGCCTGAAGGCGATCCCCATGCAGGCGGACACCGGCCCCATTGGTGGCGATATGAGCCATGAGTTCATTATCCTGGCCGACACCGGCGAGTCAGAAGTCTACTGCCACGCCGATTACCTTGATTTCGAGGCGCCGGATGCCGCCGTGAGCTATGACGACGATTTGTCGTCCGTGATCGAGCATTGGACCTCCCGCTACGCCGCCACGGATGAGAAGCACGACCCGGCGCGGTTCGAGGCGGAGGTGCCCGAGGACCGCCGGATTGCCACGCGGGGGATCGAGGTGGGCCATATCTTTTATTTCGCCGACAAATATTCCAAGTCCATGGGCGCCACGGTGATGAATGCCGAGGGCGTCGAAGTGCCGGTGGAGATGGGCTGCTACGGCATCGGCGTTTCCCGTCTGGTGGGCGCCATTATCGAGGCTAGCCACGATGACGACGGCATCATTTGGCCGGCCTCGGTGGCGCCGTTTGACGTCGGGCTGATCAATCTGAAGGTGGGCGATGACGCCTGCGACGGCGCCGTGGCGGATATTTACGAAAAGCTGCGCAAGGCCGGCGTTGACGTCCTGGCGGATGATACCGATGGCCGCGCCGGGGGCAAGTTCGCCACCATGGACCTGATCGGCTTGCCCTGGCAGATCATTGTCGGCCCCAGAGGGGTAAAATCCGGGGTGGTCGAGATCAAGGAACGGCGGACGGGCGAGCGCCAGGAACTTTCCCTTGATGCCGCTATTGCCGCCGTGACGGGGCGTTAGACCGGGCGGATGTTTGGCGTTTTGGAATGGGCCATCGCCGCGCGTTACCTGCGTGCCCGGCGCAATGAAGGCTTTATCTCGATTATCGCCTGGTTTTCCCTGATCGGCATCGCCTTGGGCGTTGCCACCTTGATAATCGTCATGAGCGTCATGAACGGTTTTCGCATTGAACTGCTGGACCGGGTGCTGGGCCTGAACGGTCATATGGTGGTGCGCGGCGCGGCGGCGGCCATGAATGATTTTGACCCGTTGGCCGAAGCCCTGCGCAAGATCAAGGGCGTGAAACAGGCCGCCCCCCTGATTGAGGGACAGGTCATGGCCACCGCCAAGAAACAGGCCTCTGGCGCCCTGGTGCGGGGCATGTGGCCGAAAGATCTGGCGGCAAGGGAGATCATCGCCGACAATATATATAGCGGCTCGATCGAGGATTTTCGGGGCAAGCACAATGTCCTGATCGGCCAGCGCCTGGCCCGCAAGCTGGGCCTGCGGGTCGGCGATACGATTACACTTGTGTCGCCCCAGGGCACGGCAACAGCCTTTGGCAAGGTTCCGCGCATGAAGGCATATCGTGTCGCGGCCACCTTCATGGTGGGCATGTATGAATATGATTCGACCTTTATCTACATGCCCTTGCCAGCGGCGCAGTTGTTTTTCCGCCTTAAGGACAAGGTCAGCGGCGTCGAGATGTTTCTGCATGATCCCGATGATGTCTTCCGCCTGCGCCCCGCCGTCGAGGCCGTGCCGGGGGCCGTCAGGGTTGTGGATTGGCGTCAGGTCAACAGCCACTTCTTCCAGGCCCTGCAGGTGGAACGTAATGTGATGTTTCTAATCCTGACCCTGATCATTTTGATTGCCGCCTTCAATATCGTTTCCTCGTTGATCATGCTGGTCAACGACAAAGGCAAGGCCATTGCCATCCTGCGTACCATGGGGGCCACGCGTGGCATGATCATGCGCATATTCATAGTTGCCGGCACCGCCATCGGTGTCATCGGTACCTTGGCCGGGTTCGCCCTGGGGCTCGCCTTTTGCCTGAATATCGACACCATCCGGCTTTGGCTGGAAAGCCTCATGGGCACGGAATTATGGTCTCCCGAAATTCGCTTCCTTAGCCGTATTCCGGCGGAGGTGAACAACAGCGAAGTCGTCATGGTGGTACTGATGGCCCTGGCCTTGTCGTTCCTGGCCACCCTGTACCCGGCCTGGCGGGCGGCCCGCGTCGATCCGGTGGAGACCCTGCGCTATGAATAACGGGTTCGAAGACGAGGCGGCCATGCGGATCACTGCCCTGGATCGCGTCTTTTATCAGGGCGGCCGGAAATTGGAGGTGTTGCGCGGCTTGGACCTGACCGTTCGCCGCGGCGAAGCGGTGGCCTTAATCGGACCGTCGGGTTCGGGCAAATCCACCTTGTTGCATGCGGCCGGGCTGTTGGAGCGGCCCGATGGCGGCGAAATCGTCATTGCTGGGAAAAACTGTTCCGCCATGAACGATGGCCAGCGCACAACCATGCGCCGGGATCATCTGGGTTTTGTTTACCAGTTTCATCATCTGCTGCCCGAATTCACGGCGCTGGAAAACGTCGCGATGCCCATGCGCCTGGCCAAGGTGCCCCGCAAGGTTCGCGCCGCCCGGGCCGAACAGCTGTTGGTGGAACTGGGACTTGGCGACCGCATGGGCCACGGCCCCGCGCAATTGTCGGGGGGCGAGCAGCAACGGGTGGCCATCGCCCGGGCCCTGGCCAATGAACCTGTGTTGTTGCTGGCGGACGAGCCGACCGGCAACCTGGATCAGGCCACGGCGGAGGTGGTGTTGGCGGAATTGTTGTCAATTGTCAGGAGCGAGGGCCTGGGTATTGTTATTGCCACCCACGACCCATTGGTCGCCGACAGCCTGGACCGCGTGGTGCGTCTCCAGGACGGCCAACTAGCGGGTTAAGGCTGCGCCAACATGCCCCGGTGCCGGCCAATCAGGCGTTAAGCTCCAAATACAATTGCAGCAAGGCGGCGGCCGAAACCAACCATAGTAGGCTCCAGACGGCGATACCGACCTTTTGTCGGCTGGTGATGCGGTTTCGCATTTCATACCCTCTTCGCTTTCTGATAACCCCAATGTCGATATGGCGCTGATTGACGTATGGCGCAGTGATCCATGTCACATTGCATTCATGATTAATAATTTT
>JAPYUH010000055.1 GCA_029936195.1 Alphaproteobacteria bacterium | reverse complement strand
CCTCTCTATGGTCTATGGATTTGTAAAGCAATCGGCCGGTCATATCACCGTTGAAAGCGAGATGGGTCAAGGCACCAGGGTAAATATCCATTTACCCCTTTGTGAAAGTCCGGCGGGAATAAACCCGTCGGCCTCGGATGCATATCCTGGAGCAACGGCAAGCGAATCCATCCTGCTTGTGGAAGATGACGCCGATCTGCTGGAGATGGCATCGCAATTGCTGCAGTCCCTGGGCTACCAGGTACACGAGGCCCGTGACGACCCGACGGCCTGCGTAATTCTTGATACCGGTGCCCGGATCGATCTATTGCTCACCGAAGTGGTTCTGCCGAACGGATTTAACGGCCCCGATGTCGCGGCACGTGCCCAAAAACAATATCCTAATATCAAAGTGCTCTACATGTCAGGATACAACGAGCATCCGATCCTAAGTAGCGGCGCGGGCCAACCCATGGCGCTGATCAGCAAGCCCTTTCGTAAAGTTCAGCTCGCCAATGAAGTCCGCGTCGCCCTCGGGCATGATGCCTAGAGCGACCCCAAGGCAGCTATTTTCGAAAAAACTCGGTCATTCCCGCAATAGCGAAAATCCATGCCAGGTATAAATTATATTATTTTTCAAAAACTTAGATGAAATCCCGAACGCAGGCATGGATACCGGCTTTCGCGGGAGTGACGAAAATAGGCCAACATCAACCATAGAAATGAGTTCTTCGGCAGCCTGTTAATAAATTTGCCGGCCAAAATCGGCATCGGGCACAACAAGTCCGATCTTCTCGATTTGCGCATCAAGATCAGCACGCCACATGTTCCGCAGTTCCTCGTTACCCCATTTGCGGATTCCGTACTTGAGAGCAAGGTCGCTGAATTTGGATTTCCCGCCACCGAACGTATCGAGCGCGTGGGGATACCATTTGTTGACCGTCGTCTGGGCGTCCTGGGGCGCGGCGCCGCACATCTCGCCATAGCCCGGATCCTGAAAAATATCCTTGATGCGGCGTGCACCGAAGGAGGCGTGAAAGCGCTCTTCATGCACCATCGAGGTCATCTCGCGAGCCAGAGGCGCGTACGAACAGTTTTCCATGGCCAGCAAATGGTACCAGGCGACATGGTCCATCAGGAAACAAAAGCCGCATAGATCGGTCCAACTTTCGAAGGGTACGTTAAAGGCACGAAGCGGATGCTCGCCGAGTTTTAATTCCAGTAGACGCTTGGCCATTTCGTCGCCATCCGGTCCGAATGAGCGCAACAGGCGGCAGTCGATAAAACCCTGGTGGGCCTCGTCAGCGCAGATCTGGGCCTGAACGAAACGGTCCTCGGGCGTCGGACCCTTATTGATCCACGGCTGGTGTTGTTCGACGGAGGCAAACTCCATCGAGGCCAGGGCATGGATGATTTTGAGCAGCGTCGTGCGGTATTCCTCGGGCATTTGCTCGACTGTTTCGATTTTGTTCATGCCCTTCATTTCGCCGTAGGCGACATGACGCGATATTCCCGATGGCATCAATCAACCTCCTTGAATTTTGACGCGACGGAGCGGCCAATCGGCCAACGCCTATTGCCCGCAATTTAGATTGGCTCCAACGGTGCCTTGAATTCCGTGTCGGGGCAGACGATGCCGCCCCTGTCGCCGATATCGATGGAGCCGTAGCGCTCGGCATAGGCGGGCGGCAACGGCCGGCCATTCGGAGGGCAGATCCAAAGCCGCAGCAAATAGCGCCGGCGCTCGGGCTCGTCCCAGTCCTGATAGTCATGGCGGCCATGCAGTATCTCGTGATTGTGCAGCAGCTGGATGTCGCCCTCCTCGAACGCCATGTCTAAATGGATCCCCGGATCTTCGGCAATCTCTTCAATCAAATCAAATGTCTCCAACTGCGCCTCCGTGAAGCGCGGCGCTTCGGGAAACCGTTCGACGGATTTGATGTAGACTTTTGAAAAATGGCTGTTGATGCGGCCCTCGTACCACTGAAATATCGGCATGACCCACCAAGGGTCCTTGCCCTCGGGCACCTCGCCCCTGCGGTCCCGATGGATCGGCCGGTACAGTTCGGGAACCAGATCCGGCCGCCGCTTGAGCATTTCGTTGTGAATGGTCGCGGCACTGACGAGCTTGCTGCCGCCGCCCGTCTTGGCTGACCGAAGACAGAACAGGCCGACGATGTCGACCGAGTCGGTATGAAACCGCAATGGGCCACTGGCCCGGTAGCCGCGCAAATTCGCGTCATTCTTAAAGTCATGGCTCAGGTCACAAACATGTCCCAAGACATGGCCTTCGGCGTTTTGCGAACGTAATGTGCCCAGGTGGGCGCCAATGCCAAAAAATACGCGCGCGGCTTCCTCCAGCGAATACCTGCCCACGGGTACACCGCGAATGAGCGAGACCCCGCGGCCGCCCAATATCTCACCCCGCAACTGGCGCAGGCGGTCTCCAAGGGTGGGCAGCGGAAAATTTTCGCGGTTAATGTCGATGATCGGCAAACCCCGCGACATGGTGGCCCGCATGGCATCGTCCAATTCGCGAATTTCGCCTTTCGTCAGACGATGCTGCCAGCTGGTATCCGCCTCCATATGCGACCGGCGCCAGGCGGCCGGGCTGACGATGGGGCCGTCCGGCATCGGTGTAATGTCAGGTAAGGCAATACTCACGTTCATGAATCTCTCCGTGCTGGCCGGGGTATTGCTGTAAAGCGCGCCAAGAATAATTGCTAGTCGGACCAATGCCTTGAGCGTTCGATCCTACCGCCCATTGTGTTCCGCCAGCATTTATTTACGCATATTGTACTGCTTGGTCCCCAGCGTCAGCACCGACACCGGTGAATATCCCGCAGAGAAAGCCGTAAAACCAAGAGTTTCCGGCTAGCCTCCATGATCTTAATGATGCTACTCAATTTTGTCGACCGAGGCAATTCCTTACCCTTTTTTGGCCTGCGGGAGCGCCTGAATTTCGTCGATTGTTTGTGTCCTGAGGTCCATTCGGCCTTTTTCGTTGCCAAACCGGCACATTTTCTTCACGAACGAAGCGGGCCGCCGGCTTCTATTCGTTGACCATGCGATCCGATTGATAGAACGACCAGATCAAACCCAGGCCCGCGCCATAGGTGAGGCCTTCGCGAAAAAGCGGGCTGTCTTCATTGGCCGCGCCATGATGGCTGTTGAGGTCCCCAATCATGAACATTTTCAAATGCCTGCCCAAGGGATAAAGCAGGGAAAGTCGCACGCGGCTGCCCAAATAACCGCCTTCGGCGTCATATAGGGCCCGGTTGCCGGTCACGAACGGTGCGTCCACCTGATAAAAATAGTCCTGCAAACCCTCGCTGGCGAAGGTTGTCGAGAGACCCAACTTAAATTTCAGTCCCGATTCAAAGAGATTTCCATGTTGATAGGCGATCTGCGGTTCCGCCAAATAGCCGCGATGTTCAATAGAGGAAAAATCCGTCGAAAAAACCGCACGCAGGGGCAGTTCAATATCAATCTTGGCCCATTTCGCGGCCCGCGCGATGGTCCATTGGATGCGCGGGCCAAGTTCGGCCATGTGATCCAGGTCCGGCATGCCCCGGCGGGCATCATTGTCATCACTGTCGGCATCCAAGGACCCCGACAACGAGACATCCAATTCAAAATCCCGGCCGTGGATCAACCGCCCCCGCAACAGGCCCTTGCTGTCGGAGCGGAAAAAATCACCCCGATATATGGGAAACGGCAGAGCGATGCCGTTGAAATGATTCTGTCCCGCGGCCGGATAATCGGGCAAATATCCCCCGCCCCCCACTACCCCCAGTTCGAACAGCGGCTTTTCCGCCGCCCCAGTCCCAGCCCCAGCGCATGAAAACGCAAGAACAGCACCTATTATCAAAGCCTTGCAGCCGGCTGAAAACATGATTGGCAAACCTAATGATTGAAAACACGCAGGGTCATGTTCTAACAACAAACTAGCCCAAAATACAAAAATGTGCGCGATGGCAAAGCGGCGTGGGAAGCCGCTTGACAAGATTTTAACTTCCTCTATTTAAACAGTACCAAATTAGTCCTTTATATGAGGGGTGGCAGATGATCCGCCTAAACAAAATGACGGATTACGCCGTGGTCATGTTGAGCCATATGGCCGCTGAAGGCGGCAAGGTGGTGACAGCGGCGCAGTTGGCGCAGGATTCCGGTGTTCCCCTGCCCTCCGCTTCCAAATTGATGAAGCAGCTTAACAAGGCGGGCATCCTGCAATCGCACCGGGGGGCGGGCGGTGGCTATGGCTTGAACCGGGCCGCCCGGGATATCACCGTGGCGGAAATTGTCATCGCACTGGAAGGTCCCATTGCCCTGACCGCCTGTATCGAGGGGGCGGACACCTCCTGCGATGCCATGTCATTGTGTGCCATGAGCGGCTATTGGAATCAGGTCAACAGGGCCATTCAGGTGGCTCTGGAAGGGGTCAGCCTGGCCGATATGCTGCCGGCGCCATTTGCTATCAAACCGGCCTCTAAAGGTTTAATTTCAAAAATTAAAACCGAGTCTCAAAGATCTGATAATAAAGAAGAAATTTTAATTGGAAATATATCCTAATGAGTTATAGCGCCGACACCGCCGATCAGGTATCCGCCATCTCGGGGGACAAGTACAAGTACGGCTTCGTCACCGATATAGAATCTGAATTGGCCCCCAAGGGTCTGAATGAGGACATCGTCCGTTTCATCTCGGCCAAGAAGGACGAACCGGACTGGTTACTGAAATGGCGCCTGCGGGCCTATGAACGCTGGCTGACGATGGAAGAGCCGACCTGGGGCAAGGTTGCCTATCCGGAAATCGATTTTCAGGATGCCCATTATTACGCCGCGCCGAAATCCAAGGACGACGGCCCGAAAAGCCTGGACGAAGTGGACCCGGAACTGCTGCGCACCTACGAAAAATTGGGCATTCCATTGCACGAACAGCAGATGCTGGCCGGCGTGGCGGTGGATGCGGTGTTTGACAGCGTCTCGGTCGCCACCACGTTCCGCAAGGAGCTGGCCAAGGCCGGGGTGATCTTCTGTCCTATTTCCGAAGCCGTGAAAGAGCATCCCGAACTGGTGCAAAAATATCTCGGCTCCGTGGTGCCCTATTCCGATAATTTTTACGCCACCTTGAATTCCGCCGTCTTCACGGACGGATCCTTCGTTTATATCCCCAAGGGCGTGCGCTGCCCCATGGAGCTGTCCACCTATTTCCGCATTAACGAGGCCAATACGGGGCAGTTCGAGCGCACCCTGATCATCGCCGATGAAGGCAGCTACGTCTCCTATCTGGAAGGGTGTACCGCGCCGCAGCGGGACGAGAACCAGCTGCATGCGGCCGTGGTGGAACTGGTCTTGCTGGATAATGCCGAAATTAAGTATTCCACGGTACAAAACTGGTATCCGGGCGATGAGCACGGCAATGGCGGCATTTATAATTTCGTCACCAAGCGGGCGGCCTGCCGGGGCCGCAATTCCAAGGTCTCCTGGACCCAGGTGGAGACCGGGTCGGCGATAACGTGGAAATATCCAAGCTGCATATTGCAAGGTGACAATTCGGTGGGTGAATTTTACTCCGTCGCCATCACCAACAATATGCAGCAGGCCGATACGGGCACCAAGATGATCCATATTGGCAAGAACACATCGTCAACCATTATCGCCAAGGGCATTTCCGCCGGCCGCAGCCAAAGCACCTATCGCGGCCTGGTGCGCATGCAACCGGGTGCCGCGGGCAGCCGCAACTACACCCAGTGCGACAGCCTGCTGATCGGCGATAAATGCGGCGCCCATACGGTGCCCTATATCGAAAACCGCAACCGCACGGCGCAAATCGAGCACGAGGCGACGACGGCGAAAATCAGCGAGGATCAGCTGTTTTATTGCCGCCAGCGCGGCCTGACCGACGAGGAGGCCCTGGGCATGATCGTCAATGGTTTCTGCAAAAAGGTTCTGCAGGAATTGCCCATGGAATTCGCCGTGGAGGCACAGAAACTGGTTGCGATTTCGTTGGAAGGTAGTGTCGGTTAGAAATATGCGTAAAATGTTGGAAATAAAGGATCTGCATGCGGCTGTTGACGGCACGGAAATCCTCAAGGGCATTGATTTGACCATTGGGGCGGGCGAAGTGCATGCCATCATGGGCCCAAACGGCTCGGGCAAAAGCACATTGTCCTACGTTCTGTCGGGCCGGGATGGCTATGACGTCACGGCGGGCTCCATCACCTATCGGGGACAGGATTTACTGGAGCTGTCGATTGAAGAACGGGCGGCCGAGGGGCTGTTCCTGGGCTTTCAATATCCGGTGGAGTTGCCCGGCGTCTCGTCCACGACGTTTTTGAAAACCGCCCTGAACGCTGTGCGCCGGCAACGGGGCGAGGAGGAACTGGACGCGGTGCAATTCATGAAGCGCCTGCGAAGCCATACCAAGACCTTGAATATCAGCGACGACATGCTGCGCCGCGGCGTCAACGAAGGTTTCTCGGGCGGCGAGAAAAAGCGCAACGAGATCCTGCAAATGGCCTTGCTGGAACCCTATTTCGCCGTGCTGGACGAGACCGACAGCGGCCTGGACATCGACGCCCTGAAAATCGTGGCCGAAGGCGTCAACGCCATGCGCGGGCCGGCCCGTTCCCTGCTGGTGATCACGCACTACCAGCGCCTGTTGGACTATATCGTGCCCGATTATGTGCATGTCCTCGCGCACGGCCGGATCGTCAAATCGGGCGGCAAGGAACTGGCGGTGGAGCTGGAAGAAAAAGGCTATGGCGAGTTTCTGGGCGAGGCGGCCTAGGCCATGACACCCGACATCTACAACGCGGAATACGCACCCAACCTGCCGGGCAGTAGTTTGCCCTGGTTGGCGGATTTGCGGAGCGACGCGGCGGCCCGATTTGCCGCGACCGGCCTGCCCAACCGCAAGGTTGAAGAATGGCGTTACACGGACCTGCGCGACATCAAGGACCGGTTGTATTTGGAGCAGATTGGCGACGGCGGTAAAATTCCCCCTGCCCTGCTACCCAATAGTCTGCGTCTGGTCTTCAGTAATGGAAACCTGGTGACGGGCGAACAAGAACTGCCACCAGGCGTCCGGCTGCTGGGCATGGCCCAAGCCATGATTGCCGCACCTGAAATTCTGGCCGATCATTTGGGGCGGAGTGACGCCGTGCGGGAGATGCCCCTGCCCTCTCTTAACCAGGCCATGAGCCGGGACGGCTATGTCTTGATCCTGGAAGCCGGCATCACGTTGGAGCGGCCAGTTGAAATTTTGTTCCTGAACCAGAGCGGCGCCAGCTACCCGCGCAATCTGGTTTTGGCGGGCGCGGGCAGCACGGCGACAATTGTCGAACATTATTTGGGTGCCGACAATGTGCCCGGTAAATCGCCTAGCGACAGCTATGTCTTGAACGCCGTGACCGAAATCCACGCCGAGGCCGGCGCAACAATCCGCCGCTACAAGATCCAGCGGGAGGCGGCCGCCGCAAGTCATATTGCCACCGTGGCCACGCAACTGGCGGACAATGCCCGGTTCGAAAATTTTGATCTGAATTTGGGCGGCAAACTGGCCCGCAGCGAGGTCCATGTGGCGTTGCAGGGCGCGGAGGCCGCGGCCATTCTTAACGGCATCTATCTGCTGCGCGATAAACAACATTGCGACAATGTCATCCACATGGACCATGTGGCGGGCGCCACCAACAGCCAGCAGGATTATCGCGGTCTGTTGGATGACCACTCCCACGGCGTCTTTCAGGGCAAGATCTCGGTGCGGCCGGACGCCCAGGGCATTGAAGGCCATCAATTGAACAAGACCCTGCTGCTCTCCGACAAGGCGGAAATCGACAGCAAGCCGGAGTTGGAAATTCTGGCCGACGACGTCAAATGCAGCCATGGCGCCACCGCCGGCGAATTGGATGAAACCGGCCTGTTTTATCTCCGCTCCCGCGGCATTCCCGAGTGGGAGGCGCGGCGGCTGTTGATGGCGGCGTTTCTGGCTCAGACCCTGGAAAAGATCAGTGATGGGGACGTCCGAGCCGTCATGGATGGGATGGTTGCCGAATGGATGGGATCATGAACGATATCAGCCAAACTTCGAATTTGGCTGGCCACAATGTGGAGGGCGGCTTTGACGTGGAGCGTATCCGACGGGATTTCCCCATTCTCTCCCGCCAGGTCCACGGCAAACCTCTGGTCTATTTCGACAGCGGCGCCTCGGCCCAAAAGCCGCGCGCGGTCATCGATGCCATGACGGAGGTCCTGCAAGACCAATACACCAACGTCCATCGCGGCGCGCACTACCTCAGCCAGACCCTGACGGACCGCTATGAAGGCGTGCGGGGAAAGATCGCCCGTTTCATTAACGCGCCGTCGGAAGATCAAGTTGTGATCACCCGCAACACGACCGAAGCCATCAACCTGGTAGCCGCCACATACGGCCGCAGCTTTCTCGGCGCGGGAGACGGCATCGTCATTTCGGCCATGGAGCATCACGCCAATATCGTGCCGTGGCAATTGCTGCGGGATGAAAAGGGAATTGATCTGAAAGTCGCCCCCATTGACGACCGCGGCGTTTTGGAGATGGAGGCTTACGAGGCGCTGCTGGACGGCAATACCAAGCTTGTCGCCATGACCCATTGCTCCAATGTTCTCGGCACCCACGTTCCCGCCAAGGAAATCATCCGCCTGGCCCATGAACGGGGCATTCCCGTGCTGCTGGACGGCAGCCAGTCCGTGGTTCACGGCGTGATCGATGTCCAGGATCTGGATGTGGATTTCTTTGTTTTCACGGGCCATAAATTATACGGTCCCAACGCCGTCGGCGTGCTGTACGGCAAGGCCGAATTGCTGGCCAAAATGCCGCCCTATCAGGGCGGCGGCGATATGATCGAAACCGTCACCTACGAAAAAACCACCTATAAGGATCCGCCCCATCGGTTTGAATCCGGCACCCCAGCCATTGTTGAAGTCATCGGCATGGGCGCCGCCATCGACTATGTCACCGCCATCGGCATGGACAAAATTGCGGCGCACGAGCGGGCCTTGCTGGCCTACGCGACGGAACGCCTGACCGCCCAGCCCGATATCAGACTGTTTGGCACGGCGCCCGAAAAGGCGGCTATATTGTCGTTCATCCAGGAAGGCATCCACCCATTCGACACCGCCGCCGCCCTGGACCGCGCGGGTGTTGCGGTGCGCGTGGGACAGCATTGCGCCGAACCGTTGATGGACCGCCTGGGCGTGGACGGCACCTTGCGGGCCTCTCTGGCCATGTACAACACCACGGCCGAGATCGACGTTATGATTGAAGCCTTGGAACGGGCCAGGAAGTTATTTACATGAATGCAGATTCTAAAATAGCGCCCGAAAAACTGCTTCAGTATGACGAATATGTGGAGGCGCTGGACTTCCTCGACGAGGACAGCCGCTTTGAATACATCATCGACATCGGCAAGCGGGCCGACAAGGTGCCGTTTCCGGCCGACTGCATGAACGAGGCCCATATGATGCACGGCTGCATGTCGAAAGTCTGGATCGTCCATGAATTGGACGGCGGCGCGCATTTCTTTAAGGGGCAAAGCGACGCCATCATTGTCAAGGGTCTGGTCTCCATAATGACCGGCGCCTTTAGTGGTTTGACCTCGGAAGAGCTCGCCGCGTTGAGCCTGGATCATGTGCGCGGCCTGAACCTGGGCGCCCTGACCATGCAGCGCCAGGTCGGCATGATGGCCATGTTGAAACATATGCAGAAATTAAGCCGGCGGGCGGACATCGCTGCTGAAGTGGCTGAAGTAACCGCGGCGGCTGATTGAATTTGGGGACCTAAGTTGGGGAAATGTAATGTCTGATATGGATTTCTATGGGAGAGACGACCTCTTTGGCCATCTCAATGGCCCGGAGTTGGACGAGGACGGCAAGGCCCGCGCCGGCGAGGTGCTGGCCGATGGCGTCACCGTCGCCACCGAAGCTGCCGTGGTCGGCGCCATGAGCGAAGTTTATGACCCGGAAATCCCGGTCAATATTTATGAACTTGGCTTGATCTATGAGCACAAGATAGACCCGGCGGGCGCGGTCGAGATCCAAATGACCCTGACCGCCCCTGGCTGCCCGGTAGCGGGCGTCCTGCCCGGCCATTTGGCGCGCACGGTGTCGGAGGTTGAGGGCGTAGCCGAGGTCGTGGTGGAACTGGTTTGGGATCCACCGTGGAGCATGGACATGATGTCGGAAGCGGCCCGCGTTGAATTGAATATGTTTTAAAGTTATCTCAAGTAATAGGTAAAATACTTGGGTTTATGGTGAAAAGGATACCGAGGTCATGGAAAAACCTCCAATTTTGACGATGACGGGCGCGGCGGTCAGCCGTGCCAAGGAATTGATGAACCGGGGCGACGGCGAAGTTTTGGCCCTGCGCGTGGGCGTCAAGACGGGGGGCTGTTCCGGCCTGATGTATGAGGTGGAGTACGCCACGGAAAAGAAACCGTTCGAGGAAGTGGTGGAAACCGACGGCGTCAAGGTCTTCATTAACCCCACGGCCATCATGTTCCTGCTCGGCTCGGAAATGGATTACAAGACCGATAAATTCCAATCCACCTTTGTTTTCAACAATCCAAACGAAACCGATCGCTGCGGCTGCGGGGAAAGTTTCCGGGTGGCTTAGCCTTTAATTGTAATCGCCACCAAATTTATGTCCTGTTTTGGCTGAAATTTGGCTGTTCGTTCCAAATTGTCCTATGATGCCCTTGATTCGACAGCAGATCGAACCCAGGGGGCGATAATGATCTACCGGCATCTCAGCGGCGCAACCGTTGCCGTTGCACTTTCCTTGCTAAGTTTTCCCAGTTTTGCGGC
The DNA here is from genome assembly GCA_029936195.1 of Alphaproteobacteria bacterium. Lineage (GTDB taxonomy): Bacteria > Pseudomonadota > Alphaproteobacteria. The sequence goes on along the minus strand of JAPYUH010000055.1, from coordinate 9,101 downwards.
GGAAACAGCCTTAAGCGGCGGTGATACCGCCTGGATATTGACCTCGACGGCCCTGGTCCTGTTCATGACCTTGCCAGGCCTGGCCATGTTCTACGGCGGGCTGGTCCGATCCAACAATGTGCTGTCGGTGCTGATGCATTGCTTCGCCATAGCCTGCCTGGCTTCCATCATCTGGGTGGTGGGCGGATACGCCCTGGCCTTTGGCGACGGCGGCGGGGCCCAGGCCTGGATCGGCGGGACGGAGAAATGGTTCCTCCTGGGCATTGGCCCGGACGCCCTGTCGGGCAGCATTCCCGAAATCCTGTTCGTCGCCTTTCAGATGACCTTTGCCATCATTACCCCGGCCCTGATCGTCGGTGCCTATGTGGAGCGCATCAAATTCAGCGCCGTCATGATGTTTTCCGGTTTGTGGCTGATTTTTGTTTATGCCCCGGTATGTCATTGGGTCTGGGGCGGCGGCTGGCTGGCTGATTTGGGCGTGATGGATTTCGCCGGCGGCATTGTCGTGCATGTCACGGCCGGCTCATCCGCGCTGCTGCTGGCGAAAATGCTGGGCGGGCGGCGCGGTTTTCCAAAGGAACTGCGTCCGCCGCATAATCCGGGCATGACCATGATCGGCGCCGCAATGTTGTGGGTCGGCTGGTTCGGGTTCAACGCGGGCAGTGCGCTGGCCGCCGACGGCAGCGCCTCCATGGCCATGATGGTCACCCATATCTCGGCCGCCACGGCCTCCATCACCTGGGCCTTCCTGGAATGGCGCCGCTACGGCAAGGCCTCTCTGGTCGGCATCGTCACGGGCATGGTCGCCGGACTGGCCACCATTACCCCCGCTTCGGGCTTTGTTGGCCCCGTGGGGGCGCTGTTTATCGGGCTGTCGGCCGGCATCGTCTGCCATTTCGCGGTGGAATGGGTAAAGCAGAAAATTCAGATCGACGACAGCCTGGACGTCTTCGCCGTGCATGGCGTCGGCGGCGCCCTGGGCACCTTGTTGACGGCGGTCTTCGCCACGGCCTCCCTCGGCGGCATGGGCCTGGCCGAGGGCACCACCATGGGCTCGCAGTTCGGCGTGCAGGTGATCGGCGTGGTCGCCGTACTGGCCTGGTCCCTGGTCATCAGCTTCATCATCATCAAGATCACGTCGGCCACCATGGGCCTGCGGATCACCGACGAGGCGGAGATCGAGGGCCTGGACCTGGGTTCCCACGGCGAACGCGGCTATGACATTTGATATGAATTGAGGAGACCGGACCAATGAAAATGATCATAGCCGTTATCAAGCCGCACCGTTTGGACCAGGTGCGCGATGCCCTGACGGAAATTGGCGTGCATGGCCTGACTGTATCGGAAGTGCGCGGCTACGGCCGCCAGGGCGGCCATACGGAGATTTACCGGGGCGCCGAATACCAAGTCAATTTCGTGCCCAAGCTGAAGCTGGAACTGGCCGTGCCCGACGATTTGTCCGAGCGCGTGGTGGAAGCCATCCGCAGTGCCGCCAACAACGACCAGATCGGCGACGGCAAGATCTTCGTCGCCGACCTGGAACAGGTGATGCGCATCCGCACCGGAGAAACCGGGGACGAAGCACTCTAGCCTCGATCAGCAAGCGGCATGCAGCCGCACGTAGCGGTTGCATGGTCAGGGCATGGCGGAACAGGAAGCCGGTGTTCCCGAAGGCCGACGCCTATGGCGCATCCGTTGGCGCCTCCGTTGGCGCTTCCGTCGCGAACACCCGGTCGTGGGGCTGGGATTTGAACTCGATAATATTTCCGCAGCCGTCGGGCAGCATCATGATGTGCTGCTCGGCCGCTTTACCCACAAAGGACCGGCGGGGCGACAGGGTGAAATCGATCTCGTGCGCCGTCAATCGATCCGCCATCGCCTGCCATTGCACCAGAGGCAGGATGGCACCGAAATGCCGCAAGGGGGCGATATCGCCGTCGGAGGGGATTTGCCCCAGCTCCCGTCCGGCCTCCCTGGGCGACAGATGGGCGACCACGTGGTGGCCAAAGAAATTGATATCGAAACGGCCCTTGGTTTCCCGGCCCTTGGCGCAGCCTAGCAGATCAATATAGAACGCCTTGGCCCGTTCCAGATCATCGACCGGGATAGACAGGTGAAACAGGGCGTTGTCCGACGTCATGGCGCCGCCACTTCGTCCCGGACGATCTGGGCGCCAGCGACCATTGCCCTGAGTTTGCCGTAGGCGACCGCGCGGGGCAGATACTTCATGCCGCAGTCAGGCGCGGCGATCAGACGGTCGGGCGAGATATATTGCAGGGCCCCGCGCAAGCGGCCGGCGATAATTTCAGGCGTTTCGACCGTCTCGTCGCCCAGATTGATGACGCCGTACAAAACCTGCTTGGACGGCAGTTCGGCCAGGATGGCGGGATCGAGACCGGGCTCCGCCGCCTCGATGGATATGGCCTGGGCGCAACAATTATCCAGTTCGGGCAGGAAGACATAGCCCGACGGTTTCTCGGCCACCACATAGGCATAGCCGAAACACATATGTACCACCGTGGTCCCTTCGATGCCGTCCAGGGCCTTGTCGATGGCGGCGATGCCGTGGCGGCGGGCCTCGATCGGGTGGGCCGCCATGTGCGGTTCATCGATCTGGATGACGTCCGCGCCGGCATCTTTCATTTCGCGGATTTCTTCGTTCAGAACCTGGGCATAGGCCATGATCAGGGCTTCCAGATCGCCGTAGTGTTCATCCAGCGCCATCTTGGCCATTGTGAAAGCACCGGGCACGGTGATCTTGATCTCGTGCTCCGTATGGGCGCGCAGGAACGCCACGTCGCGCACCTGCACCGGCGCGGGGCGTCTTATGGGTCCGATAACGCGGGGCACCAGGGTTGGCTTGCCCGTGCGCCCGGGCACGGTGGCGGGGTTGTCCACGTCGATTCCGTCCAGGGCATTGGCGAAGCGGTTGAAATAGCTCTCCCGGCGCACCTCGCCGTCGGTGACGATATCGATCCCGGCGCGCTCCTGATCATGCAGGGCCACCAATGTGGCATCGTCCTGGGCGCTTTCCAGCAGATCCTCGTTGGGGCGCCAAACCTCCCGCATGCGCACCCGCGGCGGGCCGAAAGTCAGCAACATGTCCTTGTCCACCAGCCAATCGGGCTGCGGATAGCTGCCCACCAGTGTGGTTGGAATTAATTTCGACGCTAGTTTCTGCATCTGGGAAACACCTCCGCGCCCAAAGTTTTGATCAGCGCAGCGCGTTCGTCGACAAAACCGGTAAATAGGAACTGGTGTATGCCCGCCGCCCGGATCGCCTGGATACGTTCAACGCAGTCTTCCGCCGTGCCCAGCACCGCGAAACGATCCACCATATAGTTCAGGAAGTCGCCATCGTCCATCAGCCCGGCATTGGGCGAGACGCCCAATTCCTCGTGATTGGCGGGACTATACCCGGCCTGTACCCGCCGGATGGCGGCGGCGAATTCGGGCGGCACCAGTTTGCCCTTTTGCGTGAAACGAAACGCATGATGCGCGGTCGAGGCCAGCTCCATGCGGATTTCGTTGACCAGGGCGGCCCGGTCCGCGCCCACGTTCACCCGCGTCATGGCCCAAATATCGATATCCGCCAACGACCGCCCCGCCCGCTCCGCCCCGATGGCAATATGATCGAGCGTCAGTTTAACCACGTCCTCGCTAAGCCCCAGGCCGCAGATCACCCCGTCGCATATCTCGCCGGCCAGCTCAAGTGTCCTGGGCCCTTCGGCCGCGATATAGATCGGCGGCGGCGCGCCCCATTCATTGTTGCGCAGATCGGCGGTCCATTTGGCATGGATCTCCCGCCCGCCAAATTCCACTCTCTCGCCCCGCAACAACGCACGCAGGGCCAGAATATAGTCCCGCAAGCCTTGCAAGCCACCCGGCCGCTGGTTCAGATTATAGATCGCGCTGTCCCCGGTCCCCAACCCCAGCTTGGCCCGCCCACCGGTAATCTCTTGCACCGAGGCGATGGCCGAGGCCATGACCGCCGGATGCCGCGTCAACGGATTGGTCACCGACGGCCCCACCATCATGCGTTGGGTCCCCTGCCCCACAACCGCCAGGGTGACGAATAATTCCCGAAACAACGATTGCGAATCCGCCACCCCAAACCAATCAAACCCCGCCGCTTCCGCCAGTTGGGCATGCTCGATGGCGGAGGCGATGGAGCGGGGAACTTCGATAATGCCGAAGCGGGCTTGCATGGGTATTTGGCTCCTCACGAACTCATGGTGCGGCTATCAACCGATATTGGCAGCAGACTACACCAGTTCTTCATTGATGGCCGCCAGTTAGATGCAGACTGATCCGTGCGTGCATCCCTTCGGTCACCAAATTTGCCACCCATCCAATGGCGCAACACCAAAGGCATTGCGTTCACCACAATCATGCCGATGACGGTTTTGAAGCGGATGCCGCGCACCCGGTCGCCATGCATCAAACGCTTCGCTTTTCTCCATGGAAAAACCCGCCTCGGTAGGCAGCCATTCAATTCGTAGGTTTTTATTTGTGGTTCAGAATATTGTCACCGGGCGATCAAACCCGGCGGCCCGGTCAGACAGGCGCACCGCAACCAATGTCGACATAGATATATTCGACGGCAAGTGACGACGAGAACCGTGCCGGCAGGGGCTCCCAACGCTTATCGCTCTCAATGTCGGACGCCACATACAAAAATCTGGGCTTTGTTTCGTTGTCCCTCGCCAGGGGCAAGGCAAGGCTACGCAGCGATGCCGTAAGACCGGATTCAGGATATATAGCGACAAGACTGAATGCTCCGCACGGCGTATTCACCAAGCGCCGATGCCGTTCAATTCGCTCTTCTCGATCCTCCGGGCGCGCCAGCTCGACATAATTTGCACCCTTCCGCATGCGCCCTGTAAAAGCTTCCGGGTCTGAAGACACCATCCGGAAAATGATCCAGTCAGGTGCTTCGACTTCAAATATCGTAATTGCCGACATCGCGGAGCCAAGCGCCTCGGGACGCACGTCTGATTTTATCGGCATCAGTCGGGCGCCCCGCCACCGTTGCCAGACATCTAGAAACTTTCGGCAATTCGGCGCTGCTTCGAGCCTGTCGGATAATTCAGTGAACATAACCATCAGCCAACTCCCTGAACGCAAATCAACATACATGCACAGGTTGACCATAACATTTTTTCAAGGCTGATCGGGTCGCCCTGTCTGCACCGACGGCTTCAAGCCCGATCACCACGGGGCATGGGGCCGGGGCGCAATAGTCGTAGCGATTAGTTCATTAATCTTGGCCCCGCGGTTTTATTGGCATAGAATTCGGCGGATGGGTCGGAGACTGTTCATACCCTTTTTGATGGCTTTGATTGCCTGGACCGGCGGCGCCATTTGGTATGGCTTATCCGTTGTTTCCGGGGCGGGCAATTTCGCGACCCAGGACGCGGCGGCTGATCTGGCGGAATCGAGGTCGATGATGGAATTGCTGGCCAATTTGCTGGTGGGCGGCGGTGTCGGCACGATTGTCGTAATTTGGTCGGTCGTCTTTACGCCGCTCGCGCTGCTGGCGATCATGGCCCGGCCCCGAAAACAGACAAAGCCTGAAAGGCCCAAGCACATGAGTGGCCCAATACCAACGTCCGTTAATAGGGACCTATAGAGATGCACGTCGGTACAATACACAATCCGACCCGCCCCCAATGCAAGAGATGGCCGGCTATTTTTACCTCTTGAATTCCTCGTGGTGGTCGTTCCACCAGTTGGCGATTTCGAGACGGGTGGCGAACCACACCCTGCCTTTGTTCTGCGCGTAGTCGATAAATTCGGCGAGGCCAGAGATGCGCCCGGCCTGTCCGATCAGCCGAGGATGCAAACCAATATTCATCATTCGAGGATGCGTCTTGCCCTCATCCCAAAGATAGTCAAAGCCACGTTTCAACAAATCGTGGAAATCGCTGGGACTACCATAGCCTTGCGGCAAGACGAACCGGGCATCGTTGTAGGTCAGCGAATAAGGCACGATCAGATGCTGGGTGCCCGTGACCTCAACATAGTAGGGCAGGTCGTCGTTGTAGGCATCGGAATCGTAGACGAGCCACCCTCCTCGATTAGCAGCTCGCGCGTGTTGACCGAAGGGCCATAGCGGCAATACCAACCGAGTGGCCGCTTGCCGCAAGTCTCCTCGAAGGATTTGATCGCCGCCTGCATGTGTGCCTTTTCCTCCTCGCGAGAGAGCAACCACATCTCCTCCCACCGCCAGCCATGACTGCAGGGTTCATGGGCGCTGTCGCGCAGCCATGCCGCGACCTCATGGTTGCGCTCAAGCGCCACGGCGGCGGCAAAGAAAGTGACCGGAACGTCCTTCTTGTCGAACAAACGCTGGAGCCGCCAGATGCCCGCCCGCGAGCCGTATTCGTAAACCGATTCCATGGAGAGGTCCCGGTACTTTGCGTCCATGACGTATGGGATTTCGCCGAGCCCACCTTCATTTCGACCGTCGGCCGCCATGTGGACCTCCGAACCTTCCTCAAAGTTGATGACAATGTTGATGGCGACGCGCGCCTCGCCCGGCCACACAACCTTGGGCACGTTTCTGCCATAGCCAACATAGTCCCGCTTGGGGCCAGGAACCTGGTTCTCCGGAATTTTCATGGTGTCCTCCCACTACTTTTTGCCCGTGATGGCGAGCAGCAATTTGCCCGCGACTTGACGGCCTTCGATCTGGCGGTGCATGTCGCGGACCTTATCCATGGGGGTGGTTTGAACAATTGGTATTTCCAGCCATTTTTCCGCCAAGGCCTGCAAAACAAAATCCATGCCACGTTGCCATAGCACGGCATCTGGCATGACATGGCTGATCGAAAACCGCGTGAACGACGAAGATGTCGGCAGCACGCGATCCCGAATATTGCCGAAGGGTTTGCCCTGGGCTTCGCCGATATTGATCACGTGTCCCAGCACCTTTACGGCATCGAAGCTCCGGTCAAGGGTCTCGGCGCCAAGTGAATCGATGACCAGATCGACGCCACGGCCTTGGGTGATCTGATTTACGGTCGCGACAAAATCCTCATGCTTCAAATTGACAACGCGTTCGGCGCCAAAATGCAAAGCCATTCTTTCCTTGCCCTCGGTACCGACAGTGCCAATCACCCGCGCCCCTGCCTTGACCGCCATTTGAATGACCAAGAGGCCCACTCCGCCGCCGGCCGCATGGACAAGAACCACGTCGTCTTTCTTCAAATTGTAGACGGTGTACAGCATGTGAAATGCGGTCAGCGCCTGGACCGGAAAGGCCGCGCCCACGTCCAAGCCAACAGCGTCCGGCAATTTCGTCACCAACGTCGCCTCGGCAATGCATTTCTCGGCGTATCCGCCCATATTGGTCAAAGCCGTCACCCGGTCACCGACGCGTAGGTGATCGACACCCGCGCCGAGGCCAAGAACAATGCCGGATACTTCCATGCCCGGGATCACCGGAAAGTTGTAGGGGTGCGGATAGATACCGCTGCGAACTTGCGTATCCGCCCAATTGCAGCCAGCAAACGCCACTTCGATCAACACTTCGCCCCGGCCTAGTTTGGGCTCCGGCACATCTACTAGCGCCAAGGCGTAAATTCCGCCTGGGGAATGGACAACTACTGCTCTCATATCCGCCTATCTTTGAGTTTACCGCAATCAATCTTTTTTTTGCGCGCGCCCTTGATCTGTCGTGGCAACTTCGACGTGAAGACTATCATCGATGGCCAAACTCGCTGCAACAATAGTGGGCATGAAGACGCGTCAGACAAACATTGCCCCATATAATTCGTATCGATCCCCAGTTCAACGATGCTTGCTTGAAGTCAGGTGGACACGGGAAATGGGCCTGATTCCCTGTGGCAATACCAAGGTGCGGCCATGGAGACATTACGAGAACGACACCTATTCTCTGGCCGGCGCAGGCCGGCCGCTCTCGTCGAACTCTCCGATACGATAGGTGCCCTTCGGGTTGCCATTTCGGTTGTACGAATAGTACTCGACATCGGTGGTGGGCAAGCCATAGCTTCTCGTGATAGGGCGTCCGTCCTCATCCTCCTCTGTCTGCCACATGTGCAGCCATTTGAGCACTCCCGCACCGCATTCCAGTAGTGCGGCTGAATTGACCTCTTCAAGTTCTTCAGCCGACATCCAGCGATGCTCGCACGTTAATTCGTTTGCTGGGTTGAGCTCTGGACCAGCAGTCGGCAGTCGATGGCCATATACCCGACATCGCCACTCCCCCGTGACGCCGTCAGGGGTGTGGTTGGGGGCCTGCCCGGGGAGGTCGGCTAACCAACTGAGCCACGGCAACTGTAATCCCAGTTGATCGCGGGATTGCGTGACGACCGACCCCATTACATTGCAGACATCCAGAATGCCCGCTGATGCGTCCTCGGCGGCGGCAAACTTCGGAAGCTGCCAGCCATCGGTGTCGTTACCCAGGACAAGTACATTTTCATCGCTATCCTCGATCAACAGTCGTGCCTCGTCGACGCCGCCGACCGGTCCGTCGCGCAGCGCGGCGTACTGGCCGTCACCCCGATGATATGGCAGGAGGTGCTTGACGTCGTCCGGCAGAAAATCATGAACGGCGGACGGGTAGATGGTCGGCCCGCAGGCGGGCGGCGATGACCTCGCGTGGAACTTCATATAAAGCCCACAGCGATCAGAGTTACCGTGGTTGGGGCGCGCCTCATGCCATAGGAATCCGTCCATCAAGACGACATCGCCCTTTTTTAGTGACGGGTCCACCAGCCGGATTTCAGCCGGAGAAGGGACCTGGGCAGCATCTACCTGGTGCACACGTCCGTCTGATGGTCGTACGGCGGTTTTAAGGTGTGAACCGGGAGATATGGCGAGTGGGCCGGCAGTCTCCGTGTAATCGACGAACGGGATAACCGCAAACATCCATTTGACGTACGAGCCGACACATCGCCAAGGCTTGTAATCGTAGTGGGCGCCGCTGCCCTTGATGAACGGCTTGTCGCCGACGCCCGCCCCTGGTGGACGCATGATTGACCAATACTGCGCCAATGTTGCGGGCTCGCCGAAGAGTTCCTGGACCGCCGCCACGATTGCCGGGTGCGCGAGGCTCAATTCCGCGAGGTCTG
>JAPYUH010000054.1 GCA_029936195.1 Alphaproteobacteria bacterium | reverse complement strand
CCATTCGGGTAGGCGCGTCACCCAAAGTCGTCTGGGCGATGTGGTTCATCGGCCAAGCGGCGCAACGTATCGGAATGGCCTAGGGTCGCCACCGTAAGCCGGCCTCACGGCCCTCGTGGTTGTGGGCGGTCCTTGGACGTCGTGCCGAAGGCGCGCCTGCAGCGCGAGGCACCGCATCGACCGGCGAACCGCGCCTACCCACGGGGGCCAAGAGGTCGGTCAAATGATCCAGTATTCATGAAAACCGCTCTAGGTGGTCAAATCGCAATGACGTCCATGTCATTGCCGATCAGAACCGCGCCGGCATAGTTCGAAACATCAAAATTGTGCGTCGCCCCCGGCAAATGGTGGGTCAATACCACCTTGCCAACGCCTGCCTGGGCGGCGATATCGATACAGTCCTGGGGACTGGCATGGAATTCGTGCAGGCGTTCGATGATGCGCCGTCGCTCGGGAGCTAATTCGGGGGACGGCGCGGCGGCACAAGCGTCAATGACGACGACGTCCGCATGGCGGCAGAATTCGATCAGTTCATCGCACTTCGCCGTATCGCCGGTCACCACCAAAGTGTGTTCCCGGTATGTGAACTTGAAGGCCAGGGCATGCATGGGCGGGTGATAAACGGGGCCGGCCTCGACCAGGCAACCGGCGATTTCCCTTGACCAGCCCACGGGAACATCACGGACGGTGATGTCATCAAACCCGGCGCGGAGAAAGCCCAGGTCAATGGCCCATTCCGCCTGCTCCCGGTAGTAGCTTTCCACCAATTGTTCATGCATGGCTTCCGTGCCCAGGGGTCCAATGACGTCCAGCTTCAACCGCCCGGCATTCCAGCTGCCCCAGACAAATGCCGGATAGCCCAGGATGTGATCCCAATGCATATGGGTCAGGGCGATGTTGTGCACGGTTTCCAGGGCGATACCCGCGCCCAGCAACTGGCTGACCACGCCATCGCCCGCATCCACCAGCATGTGACCCCCTCCGCCCCCCACCGGACCCCATTGCACCAGTGCGGCGGGGTGGTGGCGCTCCAATGTGGGCCGGGGAGAGCCGGTCCCGAGAAGGGTGATGGTGAATGGCTGCGGCATGTTTTGGCAAATACCGATTAACAGAAATAATGACCCAAGTAGGCGCTTTACGATGGCTTGCGGGCATGAAGCGCGGAACCTGCCCCGGGGCGCCCCCGCGTGCCCCCGCGTGCATTGGTACCGGTACCATAAGCTGTGCGCGCCGCCGCCGAAAGACTAATTCGCGCCGATCTCTTCGCGGATCATTTGAAACACATCATTGAACATCGCCGGCGTCAGGCGGCCCGTGTTGGTGTTGTAGCGGGAGCAGTGATAGCTATCGAAGAGGATCTGCCCATTGCCCACGTCGTGGCGGGCGCAATGAGCGAAGGGATGGGCGGCCCGGCGCAATTCCAAGGTGGTCAGCAGGCTGTCATGGGCGATACGGCCCAGGGCCAGAATGGCGCGGGGTTTGGGCTCCTGCGCAAGTTCGGCGACCAGGAATTGCCGGCAGGTCTTGATCTCGGCCCCGACGGGCTTGTTTTGCGGCGGCACGCAGCGCACGGCGTTGGTGATGCGGCAGTCCACCAGGGTCAGACCGTCATCGGCGCGGCGATCGTATGTGCCGGTGGAAAAGCCATGCCCGGCGAGGGTGTCATAAAGCAGATCGCCGGCGAAATCGCCCGTGAAGGGCCGTGCCGTGCGGTTGGCGCCCGTGGCTCCAGGGGCCAGGCCGACAATTAGCAACCGCGCGTCGCGCGGCCCGAACGAGGCCACCGCCCCGTTGAACCAATCGGGCTGTTTGGCCTGGTTTTCCCGGCGGTAGGCAACCAGCCTGGGGCAAAGACCGCAATCGGCGGGTGGATCAAGTGGTTGTATGGCCACATCTCCACGGCGCCGCGCCATCAGGCGCTTTGGCTCTCGTCATAATCTTCGAAGTCATCATCGTCGTCGTATTCGTCAAAGCCATCGTCGGCATATTGATCGTCATGCTGTTCGGCCTGAATTTCAGACGTGGCGGGTTTGCTGTCCGGGGCCGGTTTTGCCACCGGCGCCGGGCGGCGGTTGCCGGCGCGGGAGATTTCCGGGATCAGTTTTTCCAACTCCAGGAATTCATCCGCCTGGCGTCGTAGTTCGTCCGCCGCCATGGGTGGAGAGGAGCGCACGGTGGAGACCACCGTTACCCGCTTGCCGCGCCGCTGTACCGCCTCCACCAGACGTCGGAAATCACCGTCGCCGGAGAATACATAGAGATGTTCCAGGCTATCGGCCATTTCCAGCATGTCCACCGCCAGTTCGATGTCCATGTTGCCCTTGATCTTGCGCCGGCCGGTGGCATCCGTGAACTCCTTGGTCGGCTTAGTTACCATGGTGTAGCCGTTGTAGTCGAGCCAATCCACCAGGGGGCGGATCGGCGAATATTCCTGATCCTCAATCAAGGCGGTGTAATAGAGCGCCCGGACAAGGTAACCTTTACCTTTAAAAAAATCCAATAATTTTTTGTAATCAATATCAAAACCGAGCGCACGCGCGGCTGCGTGAAGGTTTGAGCCGTCGATGAAAAGAGCGATCCGTTCGATCGGTTGTTCTTGGATTTGCGGCATGATGAATCCTAACTGAGAATGACTTGGCATGAAAAATTGTGAATATGGTCTGGGTAATCTTATATGGCTATTCTACACGAAATTTGGGGCGGGGACCATCCATGTTCAAGGCAGCGGCAAAATAATGCGGTGGTGGATTGGCGGTGGTTGAATGATCCTGCTTGGACTTGGGGGAAATCTGCCATCGCCGGATTATGGCCCTCCCGTGGACGTTCTGGCCGCGGCGTTGGAGCGTTTGCTGCAACGGGGCGTACGTGTGCTTAATTGCTCGCCACTGTATCGCTCGGAACCAGTTCCGGTATCGCAACAACCGTGGTTTGTCAACGCAGTTGCCTTGCTTGATACCTCATTGGCCCCCCAGGCCCTGCTGGCCATGCTGCACCGAGTGGAGGCGGGCATGGGCCGCGTTCGGGGCGAACGCTGGGCGGCCCGGATCGTCGATTTGGATCTATTGGCATATGGAAATCGACGTGTCGGGCAGGCCGGGCCCAATGGGCACGATGGCCTGGTCATTCCCCATCCCAGAATGGCGGAACGGGCCTTTGTTCTGGCCCCCTTGGCGGACCTGGCGCCGGACTGGCGGCATCCCGTTTTGGGCAAATCCGCCACTGAACTGCTGGCGGCGTTGGGGCCGGATCAGAAATTGCGCAAGATCGTCGACTAAATTGTCCTAAGTTATTTGCACTATTGCCAAATGTGCTTTACATGGGGCTTCAATTGCGGCTCATCCATGGCCGAGTGGTGGAGATATTTCGATTATGGCGCGTGTTACCGTTGAAGATTGCATTGACAAGGTCCAGAACCGCTTTGACCTGGTTTTGATCGCGGCCTCCCGCGCGCGGCAGATTTCCGCCGGGGCGGAGCTGACCGTGCCCGAGGACCGGGACAAGAATTCGGTCATTGCCCTGCGCGAGATCGCGGAGGAAACCATCTCCGCCGATACCCTGCGCGACAACGTCATCCAGACCATGCAGCGCCATGTTGAAGTGGACGAGCCGGAAGAGGACGATATGGAGGCGCAGATGTTGAGCCACCAATTCGCCGACAATATCGATGAATCAGAGGTTCTGGTGGCCGACCCCAGCCCCGGCGATGAAGATATCCCGGCCCCGGACGTTTTCTTCGATGACGGAGATGCGGCATAAGGCCGATCGCGACCGAAAACACGCCGCGCAGCGGTGGGGCAAACAGCCGGCGCCGCCATTCGCGGCGCCGTTTTCGTATATTGGCGACATGCACTGGGTTGGCACATGATCCGGCAGTTTGAACTGGTGGAACGGGTTGCCGATTATGACAGCCACGTTGACGAGGATCTGCTGAACCGGGCCTATGTCTTTTCCATGAAGGCCCATGGCAGCCAAAAGCGGGCCTCGGGCGATGCCTATTTTTCCCATCCCGTGGAAGTTGCCGCCATCCTGGCCGACTACAAATTGGATTGCGCCACCATCGCCACCGCCCTGCTGCACGACACGGTGGAGGATACCGTGGCCACGATCGAGCAGATCAGCGATCTGTTCGGCCCGGACGTGGCCCGCCTGGTTGATGGCGTCACCAAACTGGCGAAGCTGGAACTGCATCCGGAAGCCAACCATCAGGCCGAAAATTTCCGCAAGCTGGTGTTGGCGATGTCCAACGATATCCGGGTCCTGCTGGTCAAGCTGGCGGACCGGCTGCACAACATGCAGACCCTGAATTACTTGAAATCCAAGGAAAAACGCCTGCGCATCGCAACCGAAACCATGGAAATTTATGCGCCCTTGGCGGAACGCCTGGGCATGCAGCGGCTGAAGCAGGAACTGGAAGATCTGGCATTCGCCGAACAAAATCCCGACGCCCGGAAATCGGTGCAACGACGCCTGGATTTTTTGCACACTGATGGTGACAACGTCTCGGACCATATTAGCGCCGAGCTGGAACAGACCTGTGAAGAGGCGGGCATTCCCGTCGACGTCGCCTCGCGCATCAAGACACCGTATTCCATCTGGCACAAGATGCAGCGCAACCACGTTGCCTTCGAGCAGCTGTCCGACACCATGGCCTTTCGCCTGATCGTCGATACGGTGCCTGATTGCTATCAGGTCCTGGGCGTCGTGCATGGCCGCTACAAAATGGTGCCGGGGCGCTTCAAGGACTATATCTCCACCCCGAAATCGAACAATTATCAATCTCTGCACACCACCGTGATCGGCCCCGATAACCGCCGCATTGAAATCCAGATCCGAACCCCCATGATGCATCGCGTGGCAGAATTGGGCGTCGCGGCCCACTGGCAATACAAACAAGGTGTCTCCCCAATCGAAGCCGCCGGCGATGGCGGCCAATATCGCTGGCTGCAGGGTTTGCTGGAAATACTCGAGCATGCGCAAAACCCGGAGGAATTTCTCGAACATACCAAGTTGGAGATGTATACCGATCAGGTCTTCTGCTTCACGCCGCGCGGCGGCGTTATCGCCCTGCCGAGGGGGGCCAGTTGCGTCGATTTTGCCTATGCCCTGCACACGGATGTGGGCCATACCTGCGTCGGGGCCAAGGTCAATGGCCGGGTTGCGCCCCTGCGTACGGAATTGCACAACGGCGATCAGGTGGAAATTCTGCGTTCCAGCGAGACCGCGCCGGATCCAACCTGGGAAAGCTTTGTCGTTACCGGCAAGGCGCGGGCGGCCATCCGCCGTTTCGTCCGCGCCGAACAGCGACAGGAATACCGCAAACTGGGCCAAGCCATCGCCGAGAAGGCGTTTCGTGAATCCGGCCACGAATTCTCCGACCGGGCCATGGAAAACGTCCTGAAGATCTTCGATGCCCAAACCGTCGACGATATCTATGTACAACTTGGGCAGGGCCATCTGACTTCGCGGCAGTTGCTGGCCAAAATTTTTCCCGGCGAGAGGCGTTGGCGGGCCGCCAATGCTTTTGGCGCCATCAACCGCATGCTGCCGGCCCGCCTTCGCCGTGGCGGGAATGGCATGGACGCCGGGCGGCGCGAGGAACACGCCATACCCATTCACGGTCTGACCCCTGGCCTGGCGGTGCATTATGCCGAATGCTGCCACCCCCTGCCGGGCGACCGTATCGTGGGCATCGTCAATCCGGGCAAGGGTATTGATATCCATGCCATCGATTGCGCCCAACTGGCCGATTTGCCCGAGGAGCGGGACAACTGGATCGACGTGCGCTGGGACCTGGATCCGGAGGCACCGGGCATCTATGTGGGCCGGATCGACACCGTGGTCTCGAACCAGCCGGGCAGCCTGTCCAGCCTGTCCAGCGTGATCGCCAAGAACATGGGCAATATATCCAACCTTCGGGTCACCGACCGCAGCGCTGATTTCTTCCGCATTCAGGTGGACGTCGAAGTGGCCGACCTGAAACATCTGACCAACATCATCGCGGCCCTCAGGGCCACGCCAGACATCAGTTCAGCGGAGCGTATTCGAGGATGAACAAACAAGACGCACTACAACATTTTCGCGCCGCGGGCGCTTTGTTGGAGGGTCACTTTATTCTGACCTCGGGCCTGCGCAGCCCCCTGTATTTGCAATGCGCCAAGGTCCTGATGCATCCCGACCGGGCGGCCGCCCTGTGTGGCGCCCTGGCCAAACGGGTGAACGACGATTTGGGCGCGGATGCCATCGATCTTGTGGTCTCGCCCGCCATGGGCGGTGTCGTCGTGGGCTACGAGATGGGGCGGCAGTTGGGCTGTCCGGCAATATTTACGGAACGGGTTGAAGGATCATTTGAATTGCGGCGCGGCTTTGAAATTGCCCCGGGCGCCCGTATCCTGATGGCCGAGGATATCGTTACCACCGGGCTGTCATCGCGGGAATGCATCGCCTGCATCAGGGATTTGGGTGGTGATGTGGTGGCCGCGTCCTGTCTGATCGACCGCTCGGACGGCAAGGCGGATGTGGGCGTGCCGTTGTTTGCCCTGGTGGGGATGGAAGTACCGGCATATGAAGCGGACAATTTGCCGCCCGAGTTGGCCGCCATTCCAGCGATCAAACCGGGCAGCCGTGGATTGCAATGAGGGCCGCATACGTGCCAATTTGGTACGGAAAACTTTGGCAAGGAGGCGAAAATGAACAGAAAACTGCGCCTTGGCGTTAATATCGACCACGTTGCGACCATCCGGAATGCCCGCGGCATCGCCCATCCCGACCCCGTCCGCGCCGCCCGCATGGCGGCGGAGGCCGGCGCCGACGGCATCACGGCGCATCTGCGTGAAGACCGGAGGCATATCTCGGACGATGATATCGAACGTTTGACCGATCAGATCGATCTGCCCCTGAATTTCGAGATGGCTGCGACCGATGAAATGCTGGCCATTGCCCTGCGCCATAAGCCGCATGCGGCCTGTCTCGTCCCCGAAAAGCGCGAGGAGCTGACGACCGAAGGTGGACTGGATGCCCATGGCGGCGAGAACCATCTGCGCCGCTATGTGGACGAATTGGCCAAGGCGGGCATTCGCGTCTCGCTGTTTATCGATCCTTCCGAAAGCCAGCTGCGCTCCGCCAAGCGCCTGGGCGCACCGGTCGTGGAACTGCACACGGGCTGCTACGCGGAGGCGGGCGCGGACAGTTGGGAAGGGGAATTGGAACGACTGGTCCGGGCGGCGGCCCTGGCGGATGACCTTGGCTTGGAATGCCATGCGGGTCATGGGTTGAGCTATGACAACGTCGGCCCCGTGGCCGCCATCCCAAATCTGGTGGAGCTGAACATCGGCCATTTCCTCATTGGTGAGGCCATATTCGGCGGCATGGATTCGGCCATCAAGCGCATGCGGGCCTTAATGGACCAGGCCCGCGCGGAAGCCCTGGGCAGCCGCTCCGCATGATGACCTAATTTCAGGCTCATCAGATGATTATTGGCATTGGCAATGACCTGATCGATATCCGCCGTATCGAACGGACGTTGGAGCGGTTCGGCGACCGCTTTATTCAGAGAATATTCACCCCATTGGAACAAAAAAAGGCCGAGCGGCGGCGTAATCGGGTGGAGACCTATGCCAAACGTTTCGCCGCCAAGGAAGCCTGCTCCAAGGCGCTGGGAACGGGTTTCCGCAAGGGCGTGTTTTGGCGCGACCTTGGCGTGGTCAATCTAACGGGGGGCAAGCCCAGCATGGAATTGACGGGGGGTGCCTTGAAACGCTTGCAAGAACTGACGCCAGCAGGCATGAAGGCGCAAATTGACCTGACCTTGACGGACGAACCGCCGCTGGGTCAGGCGATCGTGATTATCTCGGCGGTGCCGGAAACCCATGAACATTGACCCAGTGGGCCCTAGTCCGATTAGTCCGATAAAACGAACCGCGCCAAACGGAGCGGCAAACTAGATATGGCGAAAATGAATTCAGACCAAGTATCCGAGGCCAATGTGGACAAGCAGGACGGCTGGCGCGAAACCGTGAAAACCGTGGTCTATGCGGTGCTGATCGCCCTGGTGATCCGGACCGTGGCTTATGAGCCGTTCAATATCCCCTCCGGCTCCATGTTGCCCACGCTGTTGATCGGCGATTATGTCTTCGTGGCGAAATTTCCCTATGGCTACTCCAAACACTCCATACCCTTGAGCCCGCCGCTGTTTGACGGCCGGATTAACGAAGCGCCGGTAAAACGCGGCGATATCGCCGTCTTCAAACTGCCCACGGACAATTCCACGGACTATATCAAACGCATCATGGGCCTACCCGGCGACCGCCTGCAAATGGCCGACGGCGTGCTGCAGATCAACGGCAAGGCGGTGAAGCGGCAACGGGTCGAGGATTTTGTGCAAAAGCATTCAGGCGCCCGCTATGGCCGGGTGCGGCAATATCGGGAAACCCTGCCAAATGGACGCAGCTATCTGACACTTGATTTGCAGCCTCGCGGCATGGCGGACAACACCAATGTCTATGTGGTGCCGCCGGACCATTATTTCGCCATGGGCGACAATCGCGACGATTCCACCGACAGCCGATTTCTTGACCATGTCGGCTTTATCCCGGCAGAAAATCTGGTCGGCCGGGCCGATATGATTTTCTTCTCGGTCAATGATCAGGCGCGGATCTGGGAGGTCTGGAAATGGCCCATCGCAATCCGGTTCAGCCGCTTTTTCAGCGGTTTTGGCTAAACCGTGGGCAATAGCGACTTAGCTGAATTATACACCCGGCTTGGCCACGAATTCGCCCAGCCGGAACTGTTGGAGGAGGCTTTGAGCCACCCCTCTCTCGATCGCCGCCGCCAAGGGGGACGGGATTACCAACGCCTGGAATTCCTTGGTGACAGGGTGCTGGGGTTGGTCATGTCAACGGCCCTCTACCGCGACGACGGCAGCGCTAACGAGGGCGCCCTGGCGGTCCGCTTCAATACCCTGGTGCGGCGCGAGACCGTGGCCAAGGCGGCCCTGCTGGTTGACCTTGGCCAGTATATGCACTTGGGAAAAAGCGAGGACCGCCAAGGGGGGCGGGGAAAACCGGCAATCCTCGCCGACGTGTGCGAGGCTGTTATTGGCGCGTTGTATCTTGACGGCGGCCTGGCCGTTGCGGAAGCCTTCGTGCTGCGTTATTGGGCCGATTTCATGTCCTCCAGCGAAGCTGCCGCCAAGGATCCCAAGACCCAGCTGCAGGAATTGCTGCAAGCCAAAAGCGGCAAGCCGCCGCGCTACAAGGTGGCGGGCCGCGAGGGGCCGGACCATGCGCCGGTTTTTACGGTGGAAGTCAACGCAGATGGCCATGCGGCCGCCGCGGGGCAGGGCGGCTCCCGCCAGGAAGCCGAGAAAGCCGCCGCCAGGTCAATGCTGCTCAACATGGGTGAATTGTCATGAGCGAAATAGAGCGCGATGTGGAAAGATGCGGCTTCGTGGCGTTGCTCGGCGCGCCGAACGCCGGTAAATCCACCCTGACCAATGCCCTGGTGGGCAGCAAGGTCTCCATCGTCACGCCAAAGGTACAGACCACCCGGGCCCGGATCACGGCCATCGCCATGCACGGCCAGGCCCAGATCGTCTTTGTCGATACCCCAGGCATCTTTAACAAGACCAAGCAGCGCTTGGAAAAAGCCATGGTCGCCGCCGCCTGGAGCGGGGCCGAGGATGCCGACCTGCGTGTCCTGCTGGTGGATGCGGAACGCGGTATCGACGGCAACACGCGCGGCATCATCGAAGGCATGAAAAAGGCCAAAATGAAAGCCGTCCTGGTCTTGAACAAGATCGACCTGGTGGCCCGTGAAAGCTTGCTGGCCCTGGCCGACAATTTGGACAAGGAAGGTGTTTTTACCGAAGTCTTCATGCTCTCCGCCCTGCAGGGCGATGGCGTTGCGGATTTGCTGGCCGCCGTGGCGGGAAAAATTCCGGAGGGTCCCTGGCACTATCCCGAGGATCAACTGGCCGATATCCCCGAACGTCTTCTGGCCGCCGAAATCACCCGGGAGAAGCTGTTCCTGCAACTGCACCAGGAATTGCCTTATGCGGCAACGGTCGAGACCGAGGCCTGGAAAGAGGTCAAGGGCGGGGCCCTGCGCATTGAACAGGTAATATATGTGCGCCGGGGCACGCAGAAGGCCATTGTGTTGGGCAAGGGCGGCCAGCAGATCAAACAGATCGGGGCCGAGGCGCGGGCGGAGATGATGGAAATTTTCGGCGTCACGGTGCATCTATTTCTGTTCGTCAAGGTGCGCGAAAAATGGCAAGACGATCCAGAGCGTTACCGGGAAATGGGCCTCGATTATCATCGCTGAGGGAATGGTGATGAAGCGCCAGGGTTTGCAAGTTTCACGGGGACTGATGGCTTTTTGGGCCGATATTGATGCCGATTATCTGCCGCGCTTTCAGGAATGGCACAACACGGAACATATCCCCGAGCGCATTTCCATCCCCGGCTTCAATGTGGGCCGGCGTTATCGCGGCATGAGCGCGGCGCCGAACTTCTTGATGTTCTACGAGACGGATACCGCCTCGGTATTCGCCTCCGTCCCCTATATCGCGCGCCTGAATGATCCGACGCCATGGACCAGCGAGAGCCTGACCCATTTGCAGAACCCAAGCCGCAATATTTACTCCCTGCTGGCCGAGACCGGGCGGGCGGCGGGAATGGAGGCGGCCTATGTCCATACCCTGCGCTTTAACCTGGACACCGTGCCGGCGGACTGGCTGCCGCAAGGCGAGACCTATCGCAGCCGGCTGTACGAGGTCGACGAAGACATCTCGAACATCATGACGTCCGAGCGGAATATTTACGGCGGCGGTCCCGGCCAGCAGCAGTACCTGGCCATGGTCGAATGCGCCCGGCCCCTGGACGTCCTGCAACCGCCGCCCGGCGCCACGGACGTCTTCAACGATTGCTTCTGGCTGGAAATCGCGCTCTATCCCGGAGCCTGATCCTCCTCCAGCCAGGCGTTGAACTTCGGCGCCCGTTTCTCCTTGAAGGCGGCAACGCCGTCGCGGCTGTCGGGGTGATAATCCACCACCGCCGTCTTGCCGGCAATCTCGTCGCAGGCCTGCTCGAACGTCAGCTCCGCCGCATTATAAATGGAGCGTTTCAGCAGCCGCATGGCGACCTGTGGGCCGTCGGCCAATTCACGGGCCAGATCGCCCGCCGCCTGGGTTAACTGATTATCCGCCACCACCTTGTTCACCAAGCCCAGCTCCAATGCCTCCCCAGCCGGGACGATGCGTTTGCGCATGAGGAAATCCAGGGTCTTGGCCAGGCCCAGGTGCTGGACCAAAAGATGCTGCCCGCCTTCATCCGGCAAAAGGGCAAAGCGCAGGGTGGCGCTGCCCATTCGGGCGCTTTCCGCCGCAATGCGAAAATCGCAAGCCAGGGCGAGGGAGAAACCGGTCTGAATTGCTACGCCGTTCAGGGCCGCGATGGTGGGTTTGTCCACGGCGCGCAAGGTACGGTTCAGCTCCTGGCTGATCATGCGCAGGCCGTCGTAGGTTCCGATGCCGCTGTCATGGCCGGGAGGGATCGGCGGCACCAGACCCGGTTCGGCCTGCATGCCCTGGGCATAACCATTCAGATCATCGCCGGCGCAAAAGGCTCGGCCCGTGCCGGTGAAGATGATGACGCGGACCCGATTATCCATCTGGGCCTGGTGCAGGGTCTCGATCAAGTCCCGCTTTATGCCCGAGGTCATGCCGTTCAGGCGCTCCGGTGTATTGAAGGTAATCCAGGCGATGCCCAGCCCCTCCACCTTGACCTCAAAGCCGCGAAAGCTTCCCGTTTCCATGGTGTCCTCCCTATCTAATTTTCATTTCAGTTTAGCACTCTTCGCCCACCAGGTCTCCAGCCGGAAGCCATACAGCGGCGTTCGATCCGGTCGTCCGAACTTGTCCCACAAGGCAACCCGGTCGGTCTTTTGATGAAACAGCGGAACGACATAGTGGCCCCCTTGTAGAATCCGATCCATGGCCCGGACCGCCGTGACCAGAGAGGCGCGGTCCGGGGCATCGGAGATCCTGCCGATCAGGGCATCGATGGCGGGAACCCGGATGCCGGGGTAGTTGCGGCTGCCCGGATTGTCCGCCGCTGCCGAGCCCCAGTAGTAGGCCTGTTCGTTGCCCGGCGACAGGGATGGCTCCCAGCGGTGAAAGATGGCATCGAAGTCAAAGGTGTTGGTCCGCTGTTGGTATTGCGCCCCATCCACCAACCGGACCTGAACCGCAATACCAAGTTTTTCCAGGTTGCGGGCAAGATGCAGGGCCAGGCGCTCATTGGACCGCCGCCGCAAGATGATTTCAAATTCGAAAGCCGCCCCGCCGTCCTCATGACGCAACTGCAAATCCTTGATCCGCCATCCCGCCGCCGCCAACAACTTGGCCGCCCGGCGCAAATTCGCCCGCAGGCGGTCCCGCATACCGACCTGGCCGCCGCCCTTTGGCGGCTCATGCGATGTGGTGAATATCTCCCCTGGCAGACTGGCCCGGTAAGGCGCCAGCAGGGCCAGTTCGGCCCGCGAGGGCGCTTGGGTGGCGGCCAGTTCCGAATTCTCGAAATAGCTGCGCGTGCGATGATAGGCGTCGTGAAACAGCGTCTTGTTCAGCCATTCGAAATCGAGCGCATGGGCCAGGGCTTCTCGGACCCTTGGATCGCGGAACTGCCGCCGCCGGGTATTCAGAACCACGCCGAACATCCCCGCCGGCCGGCCATGTTCGAACTCGATCAGCTTGATCCGGCCGTCCCGGCGCGCGATAATGTCGTAGGCCTGGGTCCAGAACCGCGGCTCATGCTCCAGCCGTACATCGATCTTGCCGGCCTTGAAGGCTTCCAACATGGCGGTGTCGTCGCGGAAATAGTCGTAGCGCACCACATCGAAATTATGCTGGCCCCGTTGCGCGGCGAGGTCCCTGGCCCAGTAATTGGGCAGGCGGCGGTACTGGATCGAGTGACCCGGATCGACCTTTTCCGCCAGGTAAGGCCCGCTGCCCAGCACCGGTTCCAGCGAAACGCGGTCAAAGCGGCGGCTGGCGAAGGAGGCCTTGGACAGGATCGGCATCATGCCCATGATCAAGGGCATCTCCCGGTTGGTGTTATCCTTGAAGCGAAAGGTCACCGTACGCGGCTGCGAGGTCTCGACGGCGGCTACCTGGCCATAAAAATAGCGGTGATTGGGCCGGCCCTTGGCGCGCAGGGTGCGATGGGAGAATATGACGTCGTTGACGGTGATCTCGCTGCCGTCGTGAAAACGGGCGCCGGGGCGCAAGCGGAATGTCACGGAAGAGCGGTCGGGCGGGGTGGAAACATCTTCGGCAATCAGGGCGTACAGGGTAAAGGGCTCGTCCTGGCCGCGGGCCAGCAGGCTTTGGTGGCTCAGATGCCGGCCCGCGCCCCTGGCACCGCGCACGATGAAATGTTGCATGGATGCGAAGCCCCCCGTCCGCCCAAGCACCAACCGTCCACCCTTGGGCGCGTCCGGGTTAACATAGGCGAAATGGTTGCTGTTCGGGTTTTCGGCGGGCCCGCCATGCATGGCGATAGCGGGTGCCGCCGCGGCCCGCCAACTTGTCAGGGTTACCAGGAATAAAAGGGCGAAAATTTTCATGGGCTCCGCCGTACGGACATCAAGGCGGCCGCCGCGACCACGGGCAACATGATCAAGCCGGCCATCAGCATGGGCCAATTGGGGCCGGCCTGGACAAACAGGAGACCGCCCACGGGCGGAGCGGCAATCCGTCCCATGGCCGCGACACTGTTGGCCGCGCCCATGACCGTGCCTTGGTGTTCATCCGCTGCCCGCTGCGACAGCATCGCCGTCAGAGTGGGATGGCAGAACGAGGTGCCCAGGCAAAACAACAAGGCGATGACGGCGAAACCGGCGATGCCGTCGACCAGGGCAACGGACAGCAAACCGACGCTGAGCGAGACTGTGCCGATCAGCAACAGCCGTGCCGGGCCAAGGGACCGGGTCAAGGGGCCAACTGTAACACCCTGCAGGAAGGCCACCAGCAGGCCGATGTAGACGTATGCGAAACTGACCTCCCGCGCGCCCCAGCCCAGCCGCGCCTGGCACCACAGGGGCAGCAGCGCCATAAGCGCGGTGAAGGACAGGGTGAGCAGGAGGTTGAGAGAGATGATTCGGGGTATCCCGTTGCCCAGAACGGCGGCGCGCAATTGGGCAAGGTTGGCGGTCCTGGATCGCGCCGGCTTTTTGTCGGGTTCCCGCAACAGAAAAAACCCCAACGGCACGGCGGCCATGGAGATGGCGGCGGCGACTAGGCAGGGCAGGGCGAAATCCGCCGGGCCGGGATCGGCGCCAATCAACAGTGCGCCGAGGGCGGGGCCCACCACGAAACCCAGGCCGAAGGCGCCACCCAGACGGCCCATGGCGCCGGCGCGCTCCTCCGGCGTGGAGATATCCGCCAGATAGGCCTGGGCCACGGCCAGATTGCCGGCCATGACGCCGCTTAACCCCCGCGCCAGGAACAGTGCGGTCAGGCTGCCGGCGAAGCCGAACCAGACAAAGGCACAGGCACCCCCGCTCAAGGTCAGCAGCAAGATAACCTTGCGGCCATGGCGGTCGCTCAACCGGCCCCAGACCAGGGACGATATGATCTGGGCCCCTGAATGGACCGAGACCAGCAATGTGATCTGTACCGCCGAAGCGTCATAGGCCTGGGCATAAAACGGCAGGATCGGCAGGATTATGCCAAAACCGACCAGGTCGATGAAAATAATCAGCAGCAGAACGAACATGGCCGTGGGCGATCAATGCGCTAACTGTTGCCCCTCGCCGCCACCGGCCAGATGTCGACCAGAACTTCGCCGCGCACCAGGTGATAGCTGTCGAACAGGTTTACGTTGGGGTCGCAGTGGGGCACCAGGCATTCCACCTTGTCGCCCAGGGCCAGTCTATCGACGGAATGTTTGAAATCGATGGCGCCATGCTCGTCGCCCATATAGCGGTAGCTGGCTTCCGCCGGCGCGCCCTGCGCAATCAGGGGCGGGGGGCCGTCCGTGGCGAAGGATTTCAGGCCGGCATCGGTCACGGCATAGTTGGGATGATTGATGTTGACCACGCTGGTCTGCACATAAAGCGAGGGCTCGTATGGACGCTCGCCACTCTCGCCCTGTTGAACCGTTATGTATTGCACGTCCATGAACAGATACGAGCCGACCTGAAACTCGCCGATGGTGCCAAGGTCGGCATCCATCCGATGCGTGCCCGTGCCGCCGCCCGAGACGATTTGTGGCGGCAAATTGGCCTTGATCAAGGCATCGACGATGTCTTGCAGATCGCCGCTGGGCCGTTCCAATAGCGCCCGCCTTTCGCCATGGTCATCCACATGCTGCAAATGGCCCATATAACCTTGGACGCCGGCATAGTGCAGGGCCGGATGGGCCGTTATCAGGCCGGCCAATTCCACCGCCACCTGGGCCGACGGCGTACCCGTGCGGCCCAGTCCCACGTCCAGGTCAACGAAAACCGGCAGCACCACGCCGTCCGCCGCCGCAGCCGCGCCATAGGCGCCAACCAGTTCAACATGGTCGGCAACCACCGCCACATCGCCGCCCGCGGCAACCAAAGCCGTCACCAATGGCGCCTTGCGCGGTGCCAGAGGCGTGGTGATCAACAGCCCCCTGATGCCTTCCCCCGCCATCACCTGTGCCTCGCGCAGGGACGCACAGCAAAGGCCGACCGCGCCCGCCTCGGCCTGCAGACGGGCGATGTGCGGCGATTTGTGGGATTTGCCGTGGGGCCGCAAGGCATGGCCTCCCGCCTTCGCCCATGCCGCCATGGCGGCGATATTTCTCTCCAGGGCGTCAAGATCCAGGACCAGGGCGGGCGTCAACAGCTCCCAACGGGAATGGGGTTGACCGATCAATCGATGATTTGGCGGGGAGAGAGGGGGCACATTGGTCTCCGTTATGATTGACGCGGACACGGCTGCAATTCACTAGCACGCCAAGGATACCATAAACGGGAAATGCTGGGAGTTTCTCGGATTATTTATCACCGCGCATTGGGATTTTCGACCGATACGCAGGGTATCAAGAAGCCATTTCCGGGCGAAACCTGGATCACCAATGTGCGGTCGGTGCTGGCGCCCGAGTCGGCGAACTGCTAGCAATAAAAACCCAGATCATATCAGTAGGCGGCGTCAGGCATGAAGATCACGGCGATCGAAACCATCCGTTTGGATAAATTTCCCAATATCCTGTGGGTCCACGTACACACTGACGAGGGCCTGATCGGCTTGGGCGAAATTTTCTACGGCGTGGCCGCGGCGGAGGCTCATATCCACTCTTATGTGGCCGAATTACTCCTGGGCCAGGACCCGCTGCGGATCGATTATCATTCCAAGGCACTGACCGGTTATGTGGGTTTCACCGGCTCGGGCGCCGAGGTACGGGGCAATTCCGGCGTTGATATCGCCTTGTGGGATATTTGGGGACAAGCCACCAACCAGCCCATCTATCAGCTGTTAGGCGGGGCCAGCCGGGATGCCATCCGGGTCTACAATACCTGCGCCGGTTATCAATATGTCCGAGATCAGGTCAGGCAAAGCACCGACAGCTTTAACCTGCCCGGCAAAAATCCGGCCGGACCATACGAAGACCTGCAAGGGTTTCTCCATTCAGCGGACGAGGTGGCGTTGAGCTTGCTAGAAATGGGCATCACGGGAATGAAAATATGGCCCTTTGACTATGCGGCGGAGGCTTCTGGCGGGCATTACATTTCGCCGGGGGAATTGGACAAGGCGCTGGAACCCTTCGCCAAAATTCGCGACGCCGTGGGCTCGAAAATGGACATTATGGTGGAGATGCACGCTTTTTGGGATCTGCCTCAGGCCAAAAAGATCGCCCGCGCCGTGGAGCCGTTCGAGCCGTTCTGGTTCGAGGACCCCATCAAGATGAGCAATCTGCGCAGCCTGAAGGAGTTCAAGGACTCCACCCGCTTTCCCACCACCGCATCGGAAACCATCGGCATGCGCGGCGAGTTTCGCGAATTGTTGGAGCAACAGGCCTGTGACTACGTGATGTATGATCTAAGCTGGTGCGGCGGCCTGTCGGAGGCCCGCAAGATCGCCGCCATGGCCGAGGCCTGGCACCGCCCCGTCGCCCCGCATGATTGTACCGGACCGGTTCTATTGACGGCTTCCGTGCATCATTCCATCAATGCCACCAATGCACTGGTGCAGGAGATGGTGCGCGCTTTCTATTACGGCTGGTACCAGGAATTGGTGACCGAACTGCCCCCCGTCGAAAACGGCATGATCCGTCCCCCTGACGGCCCCGGCCTGGGCACCAAGCTGCAGCCGGGCGTCCTGAAACGCGCGGATTGCCAAGTCAGGCGCAGCGAGTTGGATTGATCGCCTGGAGCATGCCCCGGCTATGCCGCGGCCACTTGGCGGCGCACCTGGATCACGGTCAGGACTGTGATGGCAAGGAAACCGGCGACGGAATAGAACACCGCATCGGGACGGCCTTGGTCCAGAGCCCAGCCGAGCGCCAGGGGGATCAGGGCGGAGCCCAGGTCAAGTCCCGAATAAACAAATCCGAAGACCCGGCCCGAGGCACCGCGCGGCGTGGCGGCGCGGACCAGCATGTCCCGCGATGGCGTGGTAATGCCCGAGGCCGCGCCGGCGAAGACCAACAGGGTCAGGACCGTCGCGGCGGCCAGCTCGGTACTGGCGATATACGCCATGAACAGGGCGGCCGTGGTCATGCCGGCGATGGCGATGCGGTCATGGCGGTCGGTGCGGTCGGCGGCGATACCGCCGATGAAAATGCCGCCCGCCGTGCCCAGCAAAAACCCGGTGACGCCCCGGCCGGCCTCGGCCAGGGATAATTCGAACATATCCACCATGGCCGGGATGCCGAAATTCTGAATGCCGATCAGGGCGGCCGAGAGAAAGGCGAAATAGAGGAAGCATGAAATGATCGTGGTGGAGAACAACAGTCGGACGTTGTCGGCCAGCCGTCCCGTGGGGATCTTGCCGCCGCTTTCGGTGTTGGCGGACTGGGCGGGCGCGTCTTCCAAATCATCGCCCCAGATGACGAAGGCGGCGACGATCACCAGGCCGAGGCACCCGGCGGAGATAATGGCCACGCGCCAGTCCCACGCTTGCGCCAGGCCGATCATCAGGATGGGGGCGGCGGCCCAGCCCAGATTGCCGCAGAGCGCATGGGTGGCATAGCCCCGCCCAATACGATGCGCGCTGATTTTCGAGGTCAGGATGGCCAGATCGGCGGGATGAAAGACGCTGTTGCCCAGACCCGCCAGAACCGAGAGGGGCAGCAACAGCCAATAGCTTTGCACCAGGCCGAAGCCGATGGTAGACAGGGATGCCAGCGTCAGACCCGACAGCAGCACCCGCCGGGCGCCAAAGCGGTCGACCAGAAACCCCGCCGGTGTTTGCGCCAGACCGGAGGCGCCGTACAACAGCGTCGTCAACAGTCCCAGGGCGGCGTAGGAGACCTGGAACTCGTCGCGCAGAAAGAGAAAAAGGGCCGGCAGTACCAGTTGAAAAAAATGGCTGGCCCAATGGGCGGCGCCGACCAGACCCATGACTTTGATGTCACGGCCCAGGGATGATGCGGGGGCGGTCATGGCTTGCTTAGACCAGACGCCGGCGGCGCGGTCAACCGGCGTGATCAACCGGCGCGATTGTTAGAAACTGCCGCTGAATTGTAAAGCGGCCACGCCCAGGGCCACGGCGCAGGCGGCCAGGATACGGCGGGCGCCGAATGGCTCCTTCAGGATGTAGGCGCCAATCAGGGCGGCGGCGATGACGGACGTTTCCCGCAGCGCTGTGACCATGGCCAGGGGCGCCTGGGACATCACCCAGATGACGATGCCATAAGCGGTGGTCGACAGCACGCCGCCAATGAGGCCCTGGCGCCAATGCCGGCCAAGCGAAGCGGATAGTTGCGCCCGGCTTCGCCGCCAAGGCAGCAAAAACACCATGGGCAGGCCGTCGAGTAGGAACAGCCAGACAATATAGGCCAGCGGCTGGCCCGAGGCCCGGCCGCCGAAACCGTCCGCCAGGGAATAACCGGCGATGCAAAGCGCGGTGAACATGGCCCAGGTCACGGCCTGGCGATGGCTGCCTTGCCCCCAGCCGATCATGGCCAGGGACAGCGTACCGCCCGTGATCAGCAAAATTGCCAACAACGCGCCAGGCGCCAGCGCCTCGCCCGCCCAGGCCCACGCCACCGCCGCCACGATCAATGGGGAGGCGCCGCGCGCCAGGGGGTAGACCTGGCCCAGGTCGCCAAAGCGGTATTGCATCACCAGGCCGGCATAATAGGCCTGATGGATCACCAGGGAGGCAATCAGATAGGGCCAGCTTTCGGGCGCCGGCAGGCCGACAAAGGGCAGAAAGGCCAGCGCGATCAGGCTGTGGGTGAAATTTACCAAGGTCAGGGAGACCAGGCGGTCCGCCACTACCTTGACAATGGCGTTCCAGGTGGCGTGCATTAGGGCCGCGCCCAGGACCAGGGCAAACAGCATACCACTCATGGCAGTATATCCGGCAATATTCCCTGGGTTCCCTGGGCCTCCTGGCCCGTTTGAGACGATTCGTGATAGGCAGGGCCATGGCGCAAGATTATTTCCGGCGAATACAACATGCGGTGGGTGGTTATCCGCCCGCCGTCCGGCTGGCCATCGGGGTCTTGCTGATTCTGGGCGGCATGCTTGGTTTCCTTCCCATCCTGGGCTTTTGGATGTTTCCCCTGGGTCTGCTGGTGCTGTCTTATGATCTACCCTTTGTCCGCCGCTGGCGCCGCCGCCTGGAAGTCCATTGGTTGCGCCGCTGGCGACGCCGTTCGGGAAGATAGGGCTGGAGGCGCGGACCGGAATCGAACCGGTGTACACGGCTTTGCAGGCCGCTGCGTAACCACTCCGCCACCGCGCCAGCCGGTCC
>JAPYUH010000053.1 GCA_029936195.1 Alphaproteobacteria bacterium | reverse complement strand
CATCGCCTTGACGCCATGGTTGCGCAGCACGAAGCTGTCGGCGGAGCCTTTTGTCAGGGTATCCAGCAACAGGGCATCGTCCAGCCCGGCGCGGCGCCCGATGGTCAGGGCCTCGGCCACCGCATTGACCGTTTCGGCCACGATCATGTTGTTGAGGATCTTCACCACCTGGCCGCTGCCCACGCCGCCGCACAACGTGATGTCGTTGGCATAACAGGCAATCAAGGGCTGGATACGGTCGAACACCGTTTGTTCGGCCCCGACCATGACCGCCAAGGTTCCGTCCCGGGCGGCCTGGCGGGTCCGCGCGATGGGGGCATCGGCGTAATCGATACCCTTGGCCTTGAATTCCGCCGCCAGCTCCTTGGTCAGGGCCACGGGCGCGGTGGTGGTATCGACGATGGTCTGGCCGGTGCGCATATGCGGCATCAGGCCTTCACAGACCGCTGAAAGTTGTACCCCCGAGGGCATGGAAATGAAGATGGTGCCGCAGTTTTTTGCGATATCGGCCAAATCCTCGGCCACGCCGATGTTGGCGGCGCGGGCCCGGTCCAGGGGTTCGGGATTGATG
This sequence comes from Alphaproteobacteria bacterium, assembly GCA_029936195.1. Taxonomy (GTDB): domain Bacteria; phylum Pseudomonadota; class Alphaproteobacteria. Next base: position 19,387 of record JAPYUH010000053.1, on the reverse strand, counting down.
TCGTGGGCGATAACCGTTCGGCCCGACTTGGTATGCAGATTGTGGCACATGGGTTCCCCCATGACACCCAGGCCGATAAATCCGATGGTGTTTTTGTCCATGAGCCTAACCTTTCGTTGCGCTGGCGCCCGCGATGCGGCCGAACACGGCGCCGGACATCAGGCCGGTGCCACCGGGGTAATTGAAATAGAACAACCCCCCGACCATTTCGCCGGCCGCGTACAGGCCCGGAATGGCCAGGCCATCGGTATCGATCACTTGGGCATTATTGTCGATGCGGACGCCGCCAAAGGTGAAGGTAATGCCGCAAGTGACGCCAAACGCCATGTAGGGCCCTTCGTCCAAGGTATTGGCCCAATTGGTTTTATCCACCGCCAGACCTTCCGTGCGGCGGCCGTCCTTGACCGTTGGATTGAACGCGATGTCGGTCTGTACGGCGGCGTTATATTCGGCCACGGTGCGCAGAAACTGTTCCTTGTCCACGCCTTCCATCTGATCGACGAGGCCCTCCAGAGTGTCCGACTGCGCCTTGGTCACCTCGCGAATGCGGTATTCGGCCCGCAACAGGTGCACCACCTTTTGATCAAAGACTTGATAGGCGAACTGGCGCGGCTGGTTGAGAATTTCCCGGCCGTATTTGGCATAGGTGTAGTTGCGGAAATCGGCACCCTCATCCACGAAGCGCTTGCCGTCCGCATTGACAATCAAACCAAAGGGATAGCTGTGTTTTTGAAAGCCGTCGCCGACCGCCAGATCACCAAACTCCGGCGCGTTGCGGTCCCAGGCCACGGCGTGGCAGCCCGACCAATTGCCCCGTGGCGAGGCGCCCGCGGCCAAGGCCATCTGAATGCCGTCACCGGTATTAAAGCGGGTACCGCGCACCGGCGCCAATTCCCAGCCGGGGCCTAGATATCGGGTTCGCATCTCTGCATTCGCTTCAAAACCGCCGCAGGCCAGAATAACCGCCTTGCCTTGCAATTCAGCCGTTTTTCCGTTCTCGCGCAGGGTCACGCCGCGGACGCCGTCATCATCCTTGATCAGCGACAGCGCGCGGGCATTGTAACGGATTTCTATGCCTTCCCGGCCGCAAACCTCCGTCAGGCCCTCGACCAGGCCCGGACCGCCGCCATAGGCCTCGACGGTTAGCCCGCCCCAGAACTTGAACCTGCCATCCACCTTGAAGGCCTGTTTTGCAAACAGGGGCATATAGCGCATGCCCTTGCCCTGAAGCCATTTCAAAGTCGGGAAGGATTGTGTGATCAACAACTCCGCCAGATCCGGATCGGTGCGGTAGTCGGTAACCTTGCCCATGTCATCAAAGAATTGCTCTTCCGTATAGGCGCCAAAATCGGAATTGCGTTCCTCGGGCGATAAATCCGGCATCAAATCCAGGATATCGTCGTCGCCGTTATATACCGTGCGGATGGCACCCGCGGTGAAGGCTGTGTTGCCCCCCGCTTCCTCCTTAGGGGCGCGTTCCAGCACGACGACGGAGGCGCCGCTTTCGCGGGCGGAGATGGCGGCGCACATGGCGGCATTTCCGCCGCCGACAACGATGACGTCATATTCAAACATATTCTAGGTTTTTCCTCTGATCTGATCCAAAACGGGCAATATGTAGCGGCGGAACTGGGCCGGGTCCTCGCACATGGGGAAATGGCCCAGCCCTTCCATGATGGTGGCTTGCGCGCCGTCGATCCGGGCGGCGGTACGAAGAGTGTCTTCCGGCGTGCAGGAAAAATCATACTCGCCGGTCATGAGGTAGACCGGGCATTGATTGGTGTCGATGTCTCCGACTCTGTCCCGGTAGTCGCTGTCAACGCGGTAGAAGTGCAAATCGCCCTTGAAGACGCCGGGGCCGCCTTGCAGATAGCCCCACAGGGTCTCCCACCTAAATTCATCGGGGCTTTGCGGCGCCACCAGGCCGGACACAAGGGCCGCGGAAATTTCGCCGCCATGGACGTCCGGGCGGTGCAGCCATTCGGTATCGTACCACGGCTCCTGATGGTCGGCGCCTTCCAGCCCGATCACCGCCCCAAGCTCCGCCCCCCGGCTCAAGGCCAGCTGCAACACGATGCGCCCGCCCATGGAACAGCCCATGATCACGGGTTGTTCCAGTTTCAGGGCCTGGCAGACCGCCATGACCGTATCCAGATACAAATCAGTGGTCAGGTTGTAATCTTCCAGATGATAGCCCACGGGCGGCAGGCTCTTGCCGTGCCAGGGTAAATCAAAGGCGATGACCTGGTAGTTCCGGGTAATTTCGGCATCGTTCAGCAGGTGGCGGTACTGGGTGGCGTCGGCGCCGGCGGTGTGCAGGCAGACCAAGGGTATGCCCTGCCCGGCGGTCTCGAAATAGATACGGTTGGCGCGGCCCTGGATCTCGACAGTCATGTACCGGCCGATCGCTGCCTCGAATTCAACTCCCAATTCAGCTCCCAATTTAGCGGCCATGGGCGAGCAGTTCCTTGAAGTAGCGCAAATTTGCCATCAGGGCATGAATTTCGCCCTCGATCCGGGCTTCGCCCAGCTTGCACATGGCGAAGAGGTCATGATAGCCGGGCCGGGGCAGGGGCTGGCGGAACTTTTTCCATGCCTCGGGCGTGATGTGAATGGCGAAACGCCAGGGCCGCATCAAACCTCCACCCAGCGTGATCGCCGCAATGCGCCCCTGAGAGATGGTCAAAAAATGGCTATCCGAGCCGATGCTCAGCAGAAAATTCAAGTCCACATAACGGCCGCGATGCACCATTGCCGCATCGTTGTTTACGGCGGCGGCGATCGAATGCAAAATGTCGGTATTGGGGGCCATCGCCCCACCATAAGGGCGCGGCGGGGTGACGTCAAAAGGCCGACGGAATAACCTGGTAGAGCTTGAATTTTTGGCCCAAATCCGCCGGTAGCAGGACCTCGCCCAACCAGGAAGGCGGCTGCCCGGCCTCCAGCCGCACCAGCAGGCCGGCTTCTGTGCGGTAGTTGGAGGCCTCTGGGTCCGCGGGGCAGATCAGTACCAGATCGATCTGGCGCTTTTGGGCCAGGGCCTTCGCCGGGCCGTCTGATTTGCCGCGTAGAAACCGAATAGTGTCCACAATGCCGGCCGTATTGCGATGATATGGCGTGGCGACGACGTTGTGATGGCTGCGATACAGTAATTCCGGGCCGGAATAGATGAAATTCAGGATGTTTTGGGGGCGATCGGGATAGTTTTCCGCCAGAAATCCTGATATTTGCGGCAAGTCGCATGGTTTACCGGTCTTTGGCAAGGGTAGGCCTTGGCACAGCATGCCGCTGGCGATCAGCGGCCCCGTGGCCAGAACGATGACCGAACCCACGCGTACCACCACGCCCGCCAGGCCGGGGCCGCCAAAGCGTCTGAACAGGGTCTGCAACAGGGCGACACAGGGCGCCAGAACGAGAATTTGGGGATATCCCACCCAGCGTGCCTCGCGCAACGCTAACAACAGGCTTAGACCCAGAAAAACCGCCAAAATGCACCAATTCAGGCGGTTCTTGTCTTGTCGAACCAGAATAAATAGGGCCGGCACGGCGAACAGTACAAGGCCCAGGTGCGCCAGGGTTTTAGGGCCGGTCCCGCGCAGGTCGTCGAACTGCAGAATTGGGCTGACCTCGGCATTATTGCTGAACCAGACCTCGTGCACCAGCGGGGCCATCCTGGCCATGGGGCCGTGGACGATATCGGGCACCCACAGGATAAAAACCATCACGATTGCCGTTGCGCCCGCCGATACCAGGATTAGCGATGCATCGGGCGCGTGGCGGCGTTTGGGAACAGGCGGGCGGCCTGAGCAAACATTGCCAAAAGCCCGAACAACGCAAGATGGACAATGGAAAGGCGATCAAATTCGATGGCCAACAGATCCCCGGGCGGCCGTTCCAATACCAGTGCGACGGCAAGCCCCAGGCACAGAAAGGCCAAAAACCGCGCCATGCTGTCCAAAAACCTACCGCCATTGATGATCCAGGCAAAGGTCAAGGCCGCCAGGATCATGGCCGTGCCCAGGCCCCCCTCGATGCTGATCCAAAGGGCGAATGCGGCGGCCAGGGCGGCAAGAGGAACAATATTCCGGGCGCAGTCCACGCGTGCCAGACGAAAGGCGAAGCCCATCTGCCAAATGAACAACAACATGTTCAGGCCATGATGGTCCGGACGGCCCAGGGCAAATTGGAACGTTATAAAAAACTGCACCGCGAACAACAGTCCCAGGAGCAACAGCGCATCGCGATCAAACAGGGCGGCAAAAGCCCACAGCAGCACCAGCAGGGTCAAAAAATGCAGCGCCGGACCGAACAGGGCGGCCCAGACAAACAAAGCCGTTTGGAAATCCGTAAAGACCGCCCCCAAGGTACCGCCCAGCAGCAGAATGACGTCAAGCGGCCGGGTCCAGTGCAAAACCTCGCCAAACGGCGCGTTGCTGCGTTCCAAAACCGGATCGTACCAGCTACCGCCCTGGGCCAGTTCCAGCACGCGGAGGACCCGCATGTAGGCATCCGGGCCCACCAGGCGGCCGTCCAGGACCAGCCAATCGTGCAAAACGACGTGAGCACCGAGGATCAGCAACGCCGGCAGCAGTGCTAGAAACAGGATGCGGGGCAGGCTCATAGCAACACCCGGTACAATCGGTACCAGCGGCCAAGTCTGGGCGGCAGCTCCACCGCCTCCAGCCAAATGGGTAACGGCCGGTCAAGGCGGTACAGACGGCTTTCCCGATCCGCCGGACAGGTCAGGACCAGGTCAATCCCACGCCGGTCCGCAATCTCGAACGCGGTCTGGACGTCCATGGCACGAAAAAAGTCCATGGTATCCCGGCCGCCCTGGGCGTTGCGAAAATAGGGCGTGGCAATCACTTCATGGGGCCCGCGGTAGAGGATCGCCGGGGCGATGGTCATGTAGGAAAGGATCCGTTGCGGCTTTTTGTATCGCCGGTCCAGGTATTCGGCCATGGCATCCTGGGGGCATTTGAGGTTTGCCTCCCTGTCGCCGGGAATTTGGGCGCCAAGGAGCAAAAAGCCAAAACCAAAGCCCAAAACCACCGCCGTTTGCGCCATGGCGGCGGTAAAAACGTGTACCCGGCCATGGTTTCCGGAAAACCGCCGCAAAATTGACGTCAAAATGGCGCAATATCCCGGCAAGGCCAGCAGGCTCACATAGGGGGCCCAGCGCACCTGCAGCACTGCCAGGGGCAGATACAGCGCCAGCCCGGCGGTCAACAAGATCCAGGGCCAGCGGTTTGTTCCCTGGCCCAGGCCCCGCCGCAGGTGCCAGATGCCATGGGGCAGGGCCAGACAGGCCGGGCCAAAATGCAGCAGGAAAGCCTGGCCGGATGAAACCGGCGACGTTTCCCCCGCATATTGGAAAATGGCTGCCGCAAATACGGCATCCTGCCCAGCAAGGGGGCCGTGTAAAATATTGGGAAACAATAGAAATTGTACGACGGGGATTGCGGCGAACGCGATCAGGACAAGCCATCGGTAGGGCGCAAATGCCGCAATCGCGAACGCGATGACGGTTAACGATAACAAAACCACGTAAACGATTGATATTTTGTCATATACGACAATGAAAAGGTCTTCAATCGGATGCTCAATGAAGACTGCTAAGCTACTGATAAGAAGCATTCCCAGGGCCACGGTCATGCCTTGCCGCGCGCTTGTCCCGTCATGGCGGAGCCAGCGCGCTAAAAATAGTGACAGGGCAAGGGCGGCGGCCAGCAATCCCTCGATGCTGACCCACGCCATCAAGCCCAGGGGCAAGGCCAGGACGGCGGCCCAAAACAACCCTTTTGACGGCAGGGCGCGGATCTGGGCGCCAAGGGCACAGACGAACAGCAGCAGGATCAGGGCATGATGGTCCGGTCGTCCCGGCGCGAACTGATAGTCCAGGAATAGTTGCAGGGGAAACAGCAGGCCCAGCCACAACAAGCCCGAGCCCACCAACAAGGGCCGCATGGCCCATAGCAGGGCCAACAGGGTCAGTACGTGCAGCAGGGGCGAAAGCCAGACACCGGCCTGGTGCAGGCCATCGGTCCAGCCAAGGAAAGGCGCCATCGATGCCGCGCCGGCCAGTAGGAGGGCATCGAGCGGCCGGCTCCAATGCAGGGTATGGCCATGGGGGGCGTTGGCGCGGGCAATGGTGTGATCGTGCCAATCGCCGCCCTCGATCAGGTTGCGCACCCTGACCAGGCGCATATAGCTGTTGGTGTCGTGCAACTCGCCCTCGAGATAGGCGCCGTCGTGGCGCTCCGCCAGCCACCATTGGGCGGTTAGCAGTGCCATCAGGGAAACCATTAAAAGCAGTGCGCCGCGCATCAATTCCAAATCACAGCAAACCGAAAAGGGAACTATTTCTCCTCATGATATTCGGCTTCTGTATTGACCGACCAGATATTCGCTTTGTCGGTCACCCCGGCGACGATGTTATCCACCGCAACCATTGCCGTTAGCATGGAATGATCCTGATTGTTGTAGCGGTGCATGCCGTTGCGTCCCAGCAAAAATAAATTTTCCAAACCGTCCGCAAAGTCGCGCACTTCATCGAATCGGTCATAGCTGCCGAAATAGGCGGGATAGGTTTTCGGTATCCGGATGACCACCTGATCCAGCACCGCATCGGGCTCGATAACATTGATTTTGCGCAATTCTTCGATCGCAAAGGCGGTCAGGGCGTCGTCATCAAAGTTCCAGAGATCATCGCCCTCGTCACAGAAATACTCCAAGCCGATCCAGACATGATCGGGGTTGGCCACCAAATAGGGGCTCCAGTTGTTGAAAAACTGCAGCCGGCCGACCATGACGCCCGGTTCCTGGACATAGATCCAGTTGTCGGACATCTTTTCGCCGATATCCCGCCCCGTGGCATAACCGCCCAACTTCAAATTCGTTAGCAACAAACCCACCGTGATGAAGTCCCGATAAATCAGCCCGTCTGAAACTTCTCTGACCACCGCTGGAGGTGCCGGTTCCATGGCGCCCATCAACTGCCGCACATCAGTGGTGGAAAAATAGAAATCACCCGTATCGCCCGTGGCTTACCGGTTCCATTCAACATGGTGGCGCCGGTAATGCGGCCATCCTCATGTTGCAGGCCCGTGACCTTGGCGTTGGTATGTACCTCGCCGCCCCGCTCGCGGATCATTTCCGTCACCCGCTCCCACATCTGGCCGGGGCCGTGTTTGGGATAGAGGAATTGCTCGATCAGGGAAGTTTCCACGCCCTTTTGCGCCAAATCGCCAGCACCATTACCCTTGGCGCGGAAGATCGAACCCAGGGCATGCCGGACGATGCCCAGGAGGGAGAGGCCCTTGACCCGCTGGGCGCCCCATTCCGCGGAAATCCGGTCGCAGGGCACGCCCCAGACCTTTTCCGTGTAATCCTTGAAGAATGTCAGGTAAAGCCGCCGGCCAAAGCGGTTGATGAAGAAATCTTCCAACGACTGTTCAGGGCGGATCGGCATGATCTGGCTTTTTAAGAATGAAAACCCGATCGCCATGGTGGCGCCCAGGCCCAGCTTTCTCAAGGTTTCCAGGTTCAGGGACAGCGGATAGTCGAACAACTTGCCGCCCCACAAAATGCGGGATTTCCGGGCCCGCACCAGCATGACGTCATCTTCGAGGTCGGGGTCGGGGCCATCGGCGGGCATGTCCAGCCAGCGGGACTTATTCTGATAGCCGAGGGAAATCGCCCTATCTTTGCCGTCCGCGCGGCCTTGCAGGGGGAGGATCTTCGACCACCAGTCCATGACCCGGTCTGATTTGGAAAAGAAGCGATGGCCGCCGATGTCGATACGATTGCCGTTGTGTTGATAGGTGCGGGCAATGCCGCCCACATTGTCCGCGCCCTCGTACACAATGGGTTTGATATCCGTGCGGCGGAGCAATTCCAGCGCCGTGGTCAAACCAGCGGGGCCGCCACCGATGATAATGGCCGTGCGGTCACTCTTTTGGTTATTGCTCATGGCGTGAACAGCACCATCTTGCGGACGACGAAATTGAAAACGAATGATGTCACGGCGGCGCCCAGCTTGGCAAACATCAGGGATAGCGCCGCAACTTCGATGCCCAGCCATAAAATGGCCTCGTTGACCGCCAGGCCGCCGAGGCCGATGCCGATGAAAATCGCTAACTCCATGCCGGAGTTGGTCATTTTTCGGTTTTTGAAGGCCCAATGTATCGAGCCGAAGTAGGCAACCAGGGCGCCCGCGGCAAAGGCAATCGGGTTGGCGATCAGATAGTGGGCCCCGAAGAGGCCCGAAATCAGGAACAGCAGTGCCAAATCAACGGCCAGGGCGGCGGCGCTGACCACCATGTATCGGCTCAATTCGATAGACGGCAGGCGCCGGTTGACCGGGCTGATTAGATCGATATAGGCCTTTGGTTCATAAGTCAGTTGTGACATACGGTCCTCGTTGTTCCGTCCTACATGTGGGGGCGGCGCGGCAGGCCGCCAGTGACGGGCCGCACAACCGGGGCCTTATTGCCGGCCCCTGTTGGGCTGCCTATCCCCCGCATTCGGGTTATGTTATGGCTGGCAGGGGTAAAGAGCCGGTAAATTTAGGGGAAACTAAGCCATGACGGACGATCCATTTTTTCCCATAAAGGCCTACCGCGACGAGAATTTCCTGAACAGCCGCGCCGCCCGCCCGTTGCGTATTTTGGCGGAATACATGGAGCCCGAAGAGCGTTTCCGTAAGGAACAGGTGCGCGATACCATCGTTATTTTCGGCTCCGCCCGAATTTTGTCGGCTGAAAATGCCCAAAAAGCACTGAAATCGGCCAAAGAATCTGGCAGCGACGTCGAAAAGGCCGAAAAAGCGGTCAAGATGTCCCGCTACTACGAAGACTCCCGCGAATTGGCCGCGCGCCTGACCACTTGGTCAAAAGGTTTGGACCGGGAGGATAAACGATTTGTGATCTGCACGGGCGGCGGCCCCGGCATCATGGAGGCGGCTTCCCGCGGTGCGTCCGAGGCCAAGGGCCAGAACGTGGGCCTGAACATCTCCCTGCCGTTCGAACAATACGCCAATCCCTACATCACCCGCAGCCTGGCCTTTAAATTCCATTATTTCTTTACCCGCAAATTCTGGTTCGCCTATTTGGCCAAGGCCATCGTCGCCATGCCCGGCGGCGTCGGGACCCTGGATGAATTGTTCGAAACCCTGACCTTGATACAAACCCAAAAGATCCGAAAAAAAGTGCCCATCGTGCTGTATGGCAAGGAATTCTGGGACCGGGTGGTGGATTTCGACGCCCTGGTCGAATTCGGCACCATCAACGCCGAGGATCTAAAGCTGTTTCACCGCTCCGACAGTGTCGATGATACGTTCGAATATCTAACCGGCGAACTGACGGAGCATCATTTGTCTGATCCCGAACCATCCATGTAATTCAGTATTTTGTAACGATTTTCAAAGTTGTTTGGAGGAAGAATGAACGGCATTCTGAGTGGCCTTCGGGTGATCGAAGGCTCAGCTTTTATCGCCGCCCCGTCCGCCGGCATGACGTTGGCGCAATTGGGTGCCGAGGTGATCCGGTTTGATCCCCTGGGCGGTGGTTTGGACTATCGCCGCTGGCCGGTCACGGAGCAAGGCGACAGCCTGTATTGGGCGGGCTTGAACAAGGGCAAGAAATCCTTCGCCGTGGATATCCGCAATCCCCGGGGGCGGGAGTTGTTGAGCCAACTGATCTGCGCGCCGGGTGAAAACCCGGAAAACAATGGCATTTTTCTGACCAATTTCCACACTTCCGGCTGGATGTCCTACGAGACCTTGAAAGCCCAACGCGGCGATCTAATCATGGTGAACATCAAGGGCAACCGGGATGGCACATCGGAGGTGGACTACACCGTCAACCCGGCCACGGGGTTTCCCAATCTGACCGGGCCGGTGGGCGAGGGGGCGCCGGTCAATCACGTGCTGCCGGCCTGGGATATCGCCACGGGGTTGGCGGCGGTGAACGGCATCCTCGCCGCCGACCGCCACCGCCGCCTCACGGGAGAGGGGCAGTTTATCTCCCTCGCGCTGACCGACATGGCCTTCGCGACGCTGGGAAATCTGGGCTTTATCGGCGAGGCGCAGATCAACGGCGCCCATCGGACGGCGACCGGCAATAACCTCTACGGCGCCTTCGGCAGGGACTTTGAAACCAAGGACGGCCGCCGGGTCATGATTGTGGCGATCACGGGGCGGCAGTGGCCGGCATTGGTGGAAACGGCCGGTATCGCGAGTGGCGTGGCGGAGATCGAGGCGCGCCGGGGCTTGGACATGAAGCGGGAAGGGGATCGATATCTGGCCACGGACGATATCGCCGCCCTCTTGGCGCCGTGGTGCGCGGAACAGGATTTTGCCCAATTGTCGGCCACCTTGACCGCCGGCGGCGTGTCCTGGGGGCCGTATCAAAGCGTCCAACAGGCCGTGGCCGACGATTGGCGCTGTTCCACCTACAACCCGATGTTCCAGGAGGTGGAGCAACCGGGCATCGGCACCTATCTGACACCGGGCTCGCCCTTGGACTTTGGCGCGGCGCCGCGCGAAACTGTCCGTCCCGCCCCGGCCCTGGGCCAGCATACGGATCAGATTTTGGCCGAAATATTAGGTTTAAGCGACGGCGAGATCGCGAAACTGCACGACGATAATATCGTTGGCGGATAGATTGGGAGACGTAACATTGAGTGAGTTAATCAGCGCGGAAGCCAGATCCTGGATTGGCCGCAGCGCCGATCCCGTACGGATCGAAATCAGCCGCACAGACATCAGGAAATACGCCATCGCCACGGAACAGCAACAGGCGAAGTTCCTGAACGGCGACGAGGCCCCGGCCATGTTCCTCTTTGGCGCCCTGCGCCCCCTGATCCCCATGGACCAACTGGGCCCCGACGGCATCCCGCCAGACAAGTTTTTGCCGGATCTGCCCTTGAAGCGGGTCATGGCGGGCGGTACCGAGATGCAGTTCCATCGCCCCGTCAAGCCGGGCGATGTGCTGATCGCCACACGGTCGCTGCATGACCTCGTTGAAAAACAAGGCAAAACCGGACCGTTGATATTTGTGTCATACAATTTGCGGGTCGAGACAGAGGCGGGCGAACTGGTCCTGGAAGAAATACAGACGAGGATTTTCCGATGAATATTTCTGAAATCTCCGTGGGCGACACCCTGCCCGAGCGTCAACACACCGCGACCAACGTCTCCCTGTTCCTCTACAACGCCGTGATCTGGAATCCCCACCGCATCCACTATGACGAGACCTACACCACGCAAGTGGAAAAACACCCCGGCGTGGTGATCGACGGCCCCCTGCAGGGCGATTGGCTGAACCAGGTGGTGGTCAACTGGATGGGCGATGCTGGCCAGTTGGCCACCTTCAATTATTCCAACCGACGCGCCTCCTATCTGGGCGAAACCTTGACCTCCGGCGGCGCGGTCACGGCCATTGATGCCGATGCGGGCACGGTGGACGTGGAACTGTTCATCAAGAACGAAGCCGGCGAGGTGATCACGCCTGGCACGGCGCAGGTGCGGTTGGGTTAATCCCAGGCGCTATTTCAGGAACTCAACATAGAAACAAACGGCCCCTTGCGGGTTCACGTGGTGTTCTGTTTCCGGTTCGATCAGGGCGGTTTCGCCTGCCTGTAGAAGCCGGGATATGTCCTTGGCCGGTATGGTGTACAGCAGCGCGCCGGAAGTCACATGGATCACCCCCCAGACGCCGGGTTTGGTGCTGTGATTGGCTTGTAAACCCTTGGGCACGGTTAACTCGGTGAATTCCGCCGTGCGGTGGTAGGGCCGCACGGATGGCGGCAGGCCGGTCGGAAGATCGTTTTTCATCACATAAAGATCGTATCCGCGCCCTCGCCCAACATAAAGCGGCCCACCGTCTCGTAGTTGCTGGCCCGGCCCTGGACCTGTTGGCTGACCGCGTGGATGTCGCGAAAGCGCCGCTCGAACGGTTCGCCATCGAAGATGGCGGTGGAGCCAGCTAGGCGATAAATCTGTTCCATCACCGCCGTGGCTTCATTGATGGCATAGGTCGTGGACAGGCGGATTCGGGCCCGGTCGGGCATGGTCAGGTCCTTGGATGTGTCCACGGTCTCCCAGATTTCGCTCAAGGTGACATGTTTGTAGGCGCGGGCGGATTCCAATTGTGCCCGCAATTTTGCAATCTCTGTTTGGAATATGGGGCTTTCCTTCAAAGACGTCCGCGCGGCGCGGGCTTTCTTCGCCAGACCAAGTCCAAGCAACTCATCAAATGCGCCTTGCGCGATACCCAGGGCGACGGAGGAGAAGACCGAAGCATAGACGGCGGTGGTGGGAAAATGAAACAGGGTGCTGTCCACCTGGCGCTCCGCCGGCGTCTCCCGGTCCACGGTCAGGGCATTGGTGACGAACAGATTTTCCACCGTATAACCCTCGCTGCGGGTGCCGCGCAGGCCCATGACGTGCCAATCGTCGGCCATGTCCGCCCGCTCCCGCGGAAACAAGGCGGTGCGGTTGGCTTGGCGGCCGTTGGCGCCCTGGCGGGGGCTGCCATCGGCCTCGAACACCTTGGAGTGGCCGCCCAGCCAGGTGGCGTGATGGCTGCCGGAAGCAAACCGCCAAGTGCCGCTGACCAGATAGCCGCCGTCGGTCGCCACCATTTTGCCCTGCAAACCGGCGCCCCAGGCCAGCACGGCCTCTTTCGCGCCGAAAACTTCTTCGGCCGGCGCCTCGTCCATGAAGGCGGCGGACATGGCGCAGCCGAAGGCCTGGCCCAGGCACCAGCCGGTCGAGGCATCCGCTCCGGCGATGATCTCGGCCACTTGGGCAAGGACCGGCAGAGGCAACGCGGCGCCGTTGTGCCGTCGGGGCAGGGTCAGGCGGAACAGCTCCGCATCATGCATGGCCGTGAGCACCACCGGCGTCAGCGCCCGCTCCGCCTCGATTTCGGCCGCGGCCGCCCGCAGTACTGGGACAACGGCCCGCGCTTTTTCCAATACCGCCTCTGATGACGCGGCTGTAACTTCGCTCGACATCTTTCCCCACCCGCTTCGCTTGTGATACCCTAGCCTAGGGTGATTTGCCGTTGTCCGGCAATGAGAAAGGTTGGGCGGAAAGGTTTTCCCTTTCTCCCGATCTTTTCCAAGCCGCCAATACAGAAACGAGATCGGGGCGACTAAAGATGCGAACATTTCTGAGATCCATCGCCACTATTGTCGTTGCCGTTGGCACGCATGCGCCGTGGCGCCGGGCCCGCAATGGCCGGCAGGTATCGGAATAAAACCCGTCCGGTCAATCATTTTACGTGCAAAGGAAAGAGCGATGGATCCAGATATCAAGGCTGCGCTGGACAAGCTGTTTGCCGCCGATAGCAGTCTGTATCAAGCGCGCGGATTTCAGCGGCGCATCGGCTGGGGCAAAAAGCCGGCTCTGGTCAATATTGACCTGGCCAATGCCTGGACGCGCGAAGGCAATGCCTTCACGTGCGAGGGGATGGATACCGTGATCCCCGCCACGCAGCAGGTTCTTGCCGCCTTCCGCGCCAAGGGGCTGCCGATTGTCTTCACCACGACCGCCTATGACATCATCGAGGGCGAGCACAGCGATATGGGCCTTTGGGGCAAGAAAATCCCGGCGGAGGTCCTGCGGGCCGGCTCCGATGCGGTGCAGATCGACGACCGCCTGGAACGGCGGCCGGACGAAATGCTGATCGTCAAAAAACAGGCAAGTGGCTTTCGCGGCACCAACCTGACCAGCTACCTCAATGCCTGCGGCGTCGATACGGTGGTCGTTACCGGGGCGACGGCGTCGGCCTGTATCCGGGCCACGGTGGAGGATGCCATTGCGGATGGCTTCCGGCCGATTATCGTACGGGAATGCATCGGTGACCGCATTGCCGGCGCGGTTGAATGGAACCTGTATGATATCGATGCGAAATTCGGCGATGTCGAATCTCTCGAAAGCGTGCTGGAGCATATGCGCCGCAACATCGAATAATGGCACAAACCAGAGTATCGGAATTCGCCCTTGGCACAGCAACTACACAACACCTTTTGGCGCGGTACGAAAATCCGCTTTCGCGAGGGCGTTGATGGCGCGTTGGGCATGCCCGTTAGCCTCGATACCCTGGACAGCGCCCGGGTGCGCGGCGCCTATTGGACGCCCAAGGGCAACCCCGCCCCCAAGGTGGCGGTGATCGCCGCCCATCCCCGGGTGGATTTTACCGAGCATCATACCTTTCCCGCGCTTCTCCGCGCCGGCTACGGCTGCATGGGCGCCAACATGCGTTCGTTGAACAATGACGCCGATTGCCTGCATGAAAAACTGGTTCTCGACATCGGCGCCTATATGACCTGGTTGAAGGAACACGGGACGGAGAAAATCGTCCTGCTGGGCAATTCGGGCGGCGGTTCGTTGTTTTCCTTTTATCAAGGCCAGGCCAAGGCGGCGCCGGCGCAGCGTATAATGAAGACACCCGGCGGCCGGCGAACATTATTGGAAAAGGCCGATCTGATTCCCGGCGATGCCATGATTTACATGGCGGCCCATGCGGGCCAGGGCCTGATCATCAATCAAGTTATCGACCCGGCGGCGATTGACGAGGGCGATCCCTTCAAGACCGATCCCGATCTGGATATGTATGACCCCCGCAACGGCTTCAATCCGGCGCCCGCCTGGACAGCGTATGCGCCGGAATTCGTAGCCCGCTACCGCCAAGCCCAGCTTGGCCGCGTGCGCCGCATCGACGGCATGGCCCACGATTTGCTGGCCGCTCAGCGCCGCGCGGCGGCGTTGCATGGGGCCGAATATTTTGACGACCTGCCGGCGGACGTACGGCGCGATGCCCTGCAGCGGGAAACGTTCGAGGCGGTCATGGTGGTCTACCGCACCCTGGCAAACTTGAACTACGCCGATAACAGCCTGGACCCTTCAAATCGCGCCTACGGCTCGTTGATCAGTCCCCGTCCGGACATCAAGAATTTTCAGCGCGCCGGCTTCGCCCGTATCCTGACACCGGAGGGTTGGCTCTCCACCTGGTCGGGGCTGTCCTCCAACGCAAATATCGAGAAATCAGGTCATGCGGTAAGCGAACCGGCGTTGGTGATCGAGGCCGGACGGGACCTGGATGTTTATCCCAAGGCGCACGGCCAGCGTATTTTGAATTCCATCGCCGCCACGGACGTCGATCATTGGACATTCCCCGACGCCCTGCATTATTTCGAGGATGACCCGGGCGAAAGCGGCAACGTCACCCTGAATGCCCTCATGGCGCGCCTGGTGCCTTGGCTCCAGGACCGCTTCCCCATTTGAGCATGGGAGGCATGAATGACAGGACAATCCATACCCACCGGCGGCGCCGAACTGGCCCTGGATGGCGGTTATGCGGTGCGCTGAGCTTGCCTCGTCATCGCTTCATTTGTGGCCGATATTCTTGATAATTGCGATATCGCTTGCCGTGGCGGGGGAACCGCGAAAGCAATAGCGGCCGTCGAAATAGCCCATGGTAAGGCCCTCCGGCCCCAATGCCGACCAGGTTGGCAGAAATGTTAGAAAATAGAGACAGGCATTCGAACCGGTTGACTGGGTATAATAGAAAAGCGTGTTGTGCCGCCCCTGGGTCTGTTTGATATCCGATCTGGATATATCCTTGGCCAGGGTCCGCCTTAATTGCAGGATAAACTGGTCCGGGGTTTCGGAAAAATAGTCACCATGCGACAGGGCGGAATGGATGTAACTGCCGTTTTTCCATTTGACCGTTTCCGTGGTGCGGTCGCCATAGCGGCAATTTTCGATACTGTTGGGTTCCTTCCCAATAGCTGATTTCATGGCCGTGAAATGCAGTTTGGTTTCATGCCCGTTGAGCATTTTGCAGTCGGGCTTGCCGATGTCGGTACCATCCATCGTTGTGTAGCCGGAGGTCTCGCAGGCGCTCAACGCAGCCAAGAGGCACAGGCCGATTGATGCCGAGAGTAGCCGCGAATAACGGTCAATAATCATCATGTACGAAAATTTTATCATTGGATCATTGATACCTTTCCGTTTGCCCTGCTTCGTTTCGTCAGCAATTCGCCGATAATGATTCGCACAAAGGGCGTCGCCCGGTCCCGGCGCATGCCGGGTTTCAGGCGGTGATCATATAAAGTGCGCACCATGATTTCATCGTACCACGGCAGATTTCCAACCGTCAGAAAGTGGGCGTCGCTATAGATGGAGGGTTCCAGTCCTTTCAGGTCGTTGGGCAGGCCCAGGCCTTGGGTAATCTCGATCCAAAGACAGGTTTCCACGTCGCCTGGGTCGAGATGGCTTGGGATTGCCACCATCAAATGCTGGATCACGCCATAACCGTCGCTGCGGTATCGCCCCCAACACAGGGTATCGTAGATATAGCCCTGGTGGGTGTTGCCGTCTTTCAGCAGAATTTGAATTAATTCCGGCCGCGGCTTGACCAGGATATCCAATTACGGGGTCTGATCGGGGTCGGCCTGGGAAAATGACAGGCCGGTCAACTCGGATAGGGTGCGCAGTATTCTGACGAGAGACGTTCTGGCATCCTTGTTCCCATCCGCTACCAGGCGCCAGGTTATGGCTTCCGTGCGTTTCCGCAATGCGGCCTCTATGTCGTTATACTCGTTGTAAAGACGATGCCTTCGAACCGTTGAACCAATTGATCAAGGCCGACGTCTTCGCGTGGAATGGGCGCCCGGGCGAACTCCGGGCCTCGGCATCCGGTCAATGCAGCCGCCACAACAAGCAAAACCAGGAACATGAACTTGGAATAAGTGGCAAAGGACATCATCTTTCACCATTTGCTCATAAAAACCGGTCAACAATTAGACGAACGTAAAGCTTAGCAGTCCTTGCAATACTTGTGAACAGCGGCGGGCTGTTGGCACCCTTCCGGTTCAGGCGGCGTTAAAGCCCTTCACCACGGCGGCCCATTTTTCCACCGCGTCTTCGTCGGGAATGGGGAAATAGGTGGCGATGCGCTGCACCAGGCCGGTGTAGCGTTGTTTAAGACGCGGGCCCAGCCCGCCATGATCGGCGGAAATGGCGACCTCGGCCAATAATTCGTCGGGTATCATGGCCGCCATTTTGTCGATCTCGCCGGCCCGCATGACGCCGCTCAACTTTTTGCCCAGATCCTCAAAACCATGATGCCGCAGCAGGGCGCGGTAGCTGGGCGTGGAGGCGTAGAAGGCGATTTGCTCGCGTATTTGCTGCTCGGATGCCCCGCGCTCCGCCTCCGTCTCGCCCAGAACGGCAAAGACCGAGGCATGCAGATCCAGATCATCCACCGACTTACCGGCCATTTTGGCGCCTTCGTCGATGGCCGGACGGACCACGTCCGCCAGATAGGATGGCGAATGCATGGGGTGGACGTGGAAGCCGTCCGCCACCTCGCCCGCCACACGGCACATGCGCGGATTTACGCCGGCCACGTAGATAGGGATTTGCGGGTGGTCGATGGGGCCGGGATTGAAGGCGGGATTGGTCAGAATGAACTTGTAGAATGGCCCTTCGTAGCTGGGTTTGCTGCCGTTTTGGAAGTTGTCGAATATGGCGCGCAGGCAGCGGATGTAATCGGTCAACCGGGCGGCGGGATGTTCGAAGGGCATGTCGTAGCGCCGCTCCACATGGGCCCGGACCTGGGTGCCGAGACCAAGGTGAAAACGCCCACGGGAGGCTTGTTGCAGGTCCCAGGCGGACTGCGCCGTGGCAAAGGGGCTGCGGGCGAAGGCCACGGCAATATTGGTGCCGATATGCAGCCGCGAGGTCGCGGCCGCCGCCGCCATCAGCGGCAGAAACGGATCGTGCCCGGCCTCGAAACTCCACACCGCATCAAAGCCCATGGCCTCCATGCGCCGCGCCTTTGCGGCTGCCAGATGGGGGTAGAGGCTGCCCAGTTGCGCATCGATATTCATGGGCCCGTCCTTCAAATGGCGCCGGTCTCGCGAAAGGCCCGGATGGCGTCGTCGTCATAACCAATTTCGGCCAGGACCTCGTCGGTATGCTGGCCCAGAAGCGGCCCGGCCCGCGTCCCTTCCGGTTCACCGTTGGAAGCATGGAAACCGGCACCCGTCACCGTAATTTCACCCTCCATGCCGGGTGGCGCGGGCATGGTCATCATTACGCCCCGGTGCTCCAATTGGGGGAAATTCATTAACTGGTCAATGGAATGCACGGGCGCGACGGGCACGCCGGCATTGCCAAGACTTTCAATCCATGCCGCCGTGGATTTCTCCGCCAATATCCCGGCGATGATTGCCACGATTTCGTCGGCATGTTCGACACGTCCCTGAACCGAGGCGAAGCGCGGGTCATCGGCCAGTTCGGGCTGCTCGAACACGGCGCACATTTTTGCGGTCATGGCATCGGTGATCACCGTCATCTGGATATGCCCGTCCATGGTCGCCCAGGTATTCGCCGTGCCTTGAGCGGTGGGAGAGGCATTGCCTACCCGTTCCGTAGTTTGGCCGACCATCAGGTACTTGGCGATATTGGGCCCCAGCAGGGTTATGGCGCTATCCAGCATGGCGACGTCGAGATGCTGACCCTCTCCAGTCTGGGTCCGCCGGAACAGGGCGGACGAAATGGCAAAGGCCGCCGTAATGCCGGTGGAAATATCGACGGGCATATAGCCCACCCGCAGCGGCCCGCTGTCCGGCGTCCCGGTCACGCTCATCATGCCCGATGCCGCCTGAATGGCGCCGTCGTAAGCCGCCTTGCCGGCCATGGGGCCTTGCTGGCCGTAACCGGAGATGGAGCAATAGATGATATCGGGCTTCACCGTCCGGACGGCTTCATAACCATAGCCCAGGCGTTCGATCACCCCGGCCTTGAAATTCTCGATCACCACGTCGGCGCCGGATAACAGACGATGGACGATCTGGCTGGCGTCCGGGTGCTTCAGATCAATGGTGATGCCGCGCTTGTTGGTGTTGACGCCCAGGAAGGTGGGCGAAAGCTTCAGCGCGGCCAGTTCGTTGTTGGCCATCATGGTGCGCATCTGATCGCCCTGACCGGGTTGTTCGATCTTGATCACATCGGCGCCCAGCAAGGCCAATTGCCCGGCCGCGAAAGGCCCGGCCAAGACCTGGCTGAAATCGATTACCCGCACGCCTTCAAACGCCTTGGTCATTCTTTGCACTCCCCAACGAACAAATATAGCTATATTTATTAAGCGATGGAGAGAAGAGCGGCAATGGCGAAGCGGAATATTGAAAGCTGGCTAACCGATTTGGGCCTGGCCGATCATGCCCGGGTCTTTGCGGACAACCGCATTGATTTCGACGTTCTGGGCGATCTGGGCGAAGATAATTTGCGGGAATTGGGCCTGGCCCTTGGCGACCGCAAACGATTGATGAAGGCCATTGAAAATTTATCGGCTGAAAATCCGCCGGC
>JAPYUH010000317.1 GCA_029936195.1 Alphaproteobacteria bacterium | reverse complement strand
TGGTCAGCCTGATCGCTGGCATGTCGTTGCTGGACGCCGTCCTGATCGCCCACATGGGCGCCCCGGTCATGGCCTGGGCGGCGGCCGCCTGCTTTGCCCTGACCCTGGCCTTTCAACGCTTTATTCCGGGCACCTAATCGAACAAATGGCTCAAGACAATTTGCTTCACATCCGTTCCCGCTACCTCGCCCTCGGGCAGTAGGTCGCTTTCCGAACTGATGATCAGGGGTCCGTCCTCCGCCCGGTCGGTGAGGCGGCCGTGGGAGCCCTTGACCAGGCTGGCATCCAGGGGGATGACGTCCATCAGGGTGCGGAAGCCGAGGGCTTTCTTGGCCAGGCGCCAGCCGATGGCCAGGGGGGGCAGGGAGATGGCCGGGTCCATGAACAGCTCCACCGGGTCAAAGCCCGGTTTGCGGTGAATTTCCACCGTGCGGGCGTAGTCGGGCGCCTTGTCGTCGTCGAGGAAATAGTAATAGGTGAACCAGCGGTCCGCATCCGCGATCGCCACCAGATCGCCGGATCGGGGGTGGCCCAGGCCGTAGGCCCGCTTGCCGTCCTCGTCCAGCACCACCTCGACGCCATCCAGCGCCTCGATCAAGGTCTTGACCTCGGCCCGGCGGGCGGGATCGGGGACGTGGATGTGGGCGATCTGATGATCGGCGATGGCAAAGGCCTGGGAGGCGCCGGGGTCCAGCAGCTCGCGGCCATGCTCCTCCTCCCGCACCTGGATCAGGCCGGCCTGGCGCAGGGCGCGGTTGATATGAACCGGTCCGCTGACATCCGTGATGCCGTATTCCGAAAGCACCACGATGCGGGTGCCGTCCTTGTCGGCCTGTTCGATCAACTGGCCGCACAGGGCATCGACGGCGCGCACCTCCGGTTCGACTTCCAACCCGTTGGGGCCGAATTTTTGCAGGCAGTAATCCAGATGGGGCAGATAGACCATTGTGAGGGTTGGGTCCCGGGTCTCGCGCACATGCAGGGCGGAGCGGGTGATCCAGTCAGAGGCGATCAAGTCCGCCGCCGGCCCCCAAAAGCGGAACAGGGGGAATTGCCCCAGTTTGGTATTCAGCTCGCCGCGCAGGGCTTCGGGGGCGGCATGAATATCGGGCAGCTTGCGGCCGTCGGCGGGGTACATGGGCCGGGGCGTCACCGCCCAATCCACATCCGCATACATGTTGTACCACCAGAACAATTTGGCGCAGGTAAAGTCGGGATCCCGCGCCTTGGCCGCGTCCCAGATCTTCTCGCCGGCAACCAGCTTGTTGGATTGCCGCCAGAACCAAATCTCCGACAGATCGCGGAAGTACCACCCGTTGCCCACGATGCCATGCTGCTCGGGCGCCACTCCCGTGACGAAAGTGGATTGCGCCGCGCAGGTCACCGCCGGCGTCACGGTGCGCAAGGGCCGCTTGACGCCCCGTTGGGCCAGCTTGGACAAATTGGGCGTATTCGGGCCCATCAGGGACGGCGTTAGGCCGACCACGAGAACGACAATAGTACGCTGCACGAAAATTTTCCCTAAACGGCTGGATTATTCAGCGGGCTCGATCACGGCTTCCTGACCGCGCAGAACGGAATTGCCTTCCCACAATTGGGATTGATCAATACTGGGCCGGCCGCCGTCGTCGCCCAGGTCCAGACGGCCGCTTTGCCCGAAGAAGGCCACCGGATTGTCCCAGACCACGGTTTTGATATCACCTTCGGAAATTCCCGCCTCGCGCATGGCGGTGACGGTCTTGGGCACTTTCAATGGGTCCGAGACGCCCCAATCGGCGGCGCTGTTGATGGTGATGCGTTCGGTGCCGTACTGCTGCACCAGCGCGGCCATGCGGCCCTCGTCCATCTTGGTATGGGGATAGATGGAATGGCCGGCCCAGCAACCGCTGTCCAGGGTGGCGGCCAATGTTTCTTCGTTGTTGTGATCGATCAGCACGCGGCCCGGTTCGATGCCCGAGGCCTTGACCAGGTCAATGGTGCGGATGGTGCCGGCCTTTTTGTCCCGGTGCGGCGTGTGGATCAACACGGGCAGGTCGAAATCCACGGCCAGCTGCATCTGTGCCTCGAACAGGCGGGTTTCCTCGGGCGTTTGATCGTCAAAGCCAATCTCACCCACGCCGACGCAGCTTTCCTTTTCCAGATAGATGGGCAACAGCTCCATCACCCCGTCGGCCACGTCCGGATTATTGGTTTCCTTGGGATTCAGGCCGATGGTGCAGAAATGATGAATGCCGAACTGCCGGGCGCGAAACCGCTCCCAGCCCACGAGAGAGAGAAAATAATCCTCGAAACTGCCCACGTGGGTGCGCGGTTGGCCCAGCCAGAAGGCCGGCTCGATAATGGCGACAATGCCCGCATCCGCCATGTTCTGGTAATCGGTCGTGGTGCGCGAGGTCATGTGTATATGGTGGTCAAACATTTTCATCTGCTGTTCCTAACTTTTCATGACCGGGACACTATGCGGCGTCCAGGCCCACGATCAAAGCAACGTCATCCGGCACCGAGCGCCCGGCCGCCCGGCGCT
Source organism: Alphaproteobacteria bacterium (assembly GCA_029936195.1). Classification (GTDB taxonomy): domain Bacteria; phylum Pseudomonadota; class Alphaproteobacteria. The sequence continues at coordinate 1,024 of JAPYUH010000317.1, read as the reverse complement.
CATCGCCGAAATCCGTCGCCATGCGGGATAGCTCGGCCGTGGCCCGCTGGGCCAGGCCGGCCACCCGGCCGACGCTGACCTCCATGAAGATGGCCTTCAGGACCATCTGATTGAAGTTCGCCTCGGGAAAATGCGCCGCCGGATAGGCGTTGTCGCAGGCAATGCCCTCGAAGACATCCAACACATTGGTGCGGCAGGCATCAATGGCCAGATCCAGATAGCGTTCCGGCCCGGGCAAAAACGACAGGCTGGCCAACACCGCCGCCTGTTCCTTGTAGTCGCCGCGCAGGTAAACTTGGCGTACGAAGGCCGCGTGCTCCTCAAAAGATACCGCGACCAATACCTGGCTCAGCAAGGCTACCCGCGCCACCCTGTCAATCCGCCAGTCCGCCGCCCCTATAACCCCGGCATCGGTCAACGACGCGATATCGTCCCCGGTAACCTCAACGCCGCGCAGGCGCCGGGTGACGCCGGCGAAGCTGGCCCGGAACCGCACGCTGGTCTGGGCCTCTTCCGCGCTTGGCCAGGCGCGATCAAGCCAGCTTTTGGCCGGGCCATCGATCCGCGCCCAGACAATATCGGCGAATGGGTTGCTCATGACATCAATTCAAATTCCATATGAGACAAAAACACTATAACCAAATTCCCGTTATTTCCATGGTCCCGGCGCCCAAGAGGCGATCTCGTCACCGAAATGTGCCAGATAGTCGCGCATCCAAATGCTGAAACTTTCCGGCGCGGCGGCCACCTCGGCGACCAGAGCCTGGGGGTCAAGCCAGCGATAGGCCGACGCCTCCGCCGCATTTGGCCGCACCGCCCCATTGAAGCAGCCAAAAAACACGTGCACGATTTCGTTTTCAATCAGGCCGTTGCCCACCTCCGCCCGGTAGCAATGCCGCCGGGTAGGTATCAGATCACATTCGAAACCCATCTCCTCGCCCAGCCGCCGCCGCGCCGCCGCGCAAACGTTATCGTCCTCGCCCGGATGGCCGCAACAGCTATTGGCCCACAAACCCGGCGAATG
>JAPYUH010000052.1 GCA_029936195.1 Alphaproteobacteria bacterium | reverse complement strand
CTCGAACGGACTGATCAAGGAAGGCGGCACCGGGCTTGGGCTGTCCATCGTGAAGTCCCTGATCGAGTTGCAGGGCGGGGTATTGCAAATCGACAGCAAGGTCGGGATCGGCACCCGGGTCACCGTGCGGTTCCCGAATTCGCATATCATCGACGGCAGTCTGTCGGCAACGACCTAAACCCACTCCGATTCCGACATTTTTACCCGCCGGGAAAATACGCCTAGATCGCCACTTCGATCAAATAGGGCCCTTCGGAATGCAGTCCGGCTTCCATCGCCTTGTTCAGCTCTTCGGCATTGGTGGCGCGCGCGGCTTCAACCCCCATGCCCTTGGCCATGGCGACCCAGTCCAGGCTGGGGCGGTCGATGGACAGCATGTCGACGGCACGGGGGCCGGGGTTTTGCACGCCGACGTTGGTCAGCTCGCCGCGCAGTATGTTGTAGGTGCCGTTGGCGAAAACCAATATCGTGATATCCAGGCTTTCCCGCGCCATGGTCCACAGCGATTGGATGGTGTACATGGCGCTGCCGTCGCCCTCCAGCGCGATGACCTTGCGGTCGGGACACGCGATCGCGGCGCCCACGGCGACGGGCAGGCCATAACCGATGGAGCCGCCCCGGTTGTTCATCCAGTCATGGGGCGGGGCGCCGGCCGTGGTGGGGAAGAATTCCCGCCCCGTGGTGACGCTTTCGTCCACCACGATGGCGCCTTCGGGCAGCATGGCGCTCAGGGTTTGGGCGATGGTGCCTTGGGTGGTTTCGCCCGTGGGCAGGGGGGAGCGGGATGGCTGGGCCATGCCCGTGGGGGCGAGGTTCAGGCAATCCAATTCGTCCGCCAAGGCCTCCAGCGCCCCGATCATGTCCTGATCCGTGCCGGCCAGCTTGGTCGAGGTGGCATCCGGGTCCATCAACAGGCTGGATTTGTTGGGATAGGCGAAAAAGGCCACGGGCTCCCGGGCGCCGACCAGGACCAGATTGCCGGCCTTTTTCATCACTGCCTGGGCCAGTTCCACCACATAAGGGATGCGGTTGACCTGGACCCGGCCCGCGCCGCGCTCCAGGCGGGTATTGGCGCCCTCGGTTAGGATGCCGCAGCCGGTCTTGGCGGCGATCCGGCCGGCCAACTCCAACCCTTTTTGGCACAACGAGGTACCGCCCATGAGCAAGGTTGCGGTCTGGCTGTCGCTCAGCATGGCGGCGGCGGCCTTGACCGCATCGTCGGACACCTTTGCCGGCGCGGCGGGGGGCGCCGTGACACCCACGGCCTCGGCCGGGCCCCAGGCCGTGTCGGCGGGCAGGATCAGGGTGGCAATCTGTCCCGGCCGCTGGTTCGCGGCCTCGATCGCCAAGGCGCCATCGGCGGCGATGGTGGAGGAGGTGGGCGAGGTTTTGACCCAATGGGACATAGGCGCGGCGGCGCCCTCGATATCGGCGGTCAGGGGCGCGTCGAATTTCAGATGATAAGTCGCGTGATCACCAACAATATTGACGATGCCGCTGTCGGCCTTTTTTGCGTTATGCAGGTTGGCCAGACCATTGGCCAGGCCCGGCGCCAGATGCAACAGGGTCGAGGCCGGCTTGCCCAACATGCGGTAATAGCCATCCGCCGCCCCGGTCACCACGCCCTCGAACAGGCCCAGCACACAACGCATGCCCGGCACCTTGTCCAGGGCGGCAACGAAATGCATCTCGGATGTGCCTGGATTGGTGAAGCAGACATTGACCTCCCCCGCAATCAAGGTCCGTACCAGGCTTTCGGCGCCATTCATGTCATCACTCATCGGTTTACAACTCCTCTAAATCATATTTCGAACGCATGTAGCATCTTCGCCCCAAATGCACCATGGACAACGCCATAGGCGGTTTCCGCGGCGCTTACCAACGCGGCGCTTTATCCTGGATGGAGACATGGGCCGCTACGACCTTCCAGCCCAGATCGGGAAACTTGACCCAGGTCTGCGACTGCCGGCCCACTTCATCCTGGTCCCGCACTTTGAATTCCAGGTTCACCGTGGCGAAGCTGTCGCCCAGGGTGGTGATTTCCAGGCGCCGTCGTATTTCCTTGATGCCCGGCCCCGGTTTGCGGCCCACGCGGTGTTGATGGATTTCGTCAAAACCATAGCCGTTTTCGTGCATGGCATAGCGGATGGTCCGGGGGCTGTTCCAAAAGGTGTTGTCCAGGACATCTACATCCTTGTCGATCAAGGCCTGTTCATAGGCCTCGAACAGCGCCGTAACCTCGGCGACAACCGCTGGATCATTGATGGTCAGATTGCTCATTTGGCATCTCCCATGGCTTTGGCGACGGCCACCAGTTGAGCATCCATACCCCAGCGGCCGACGATGGACAGGCCGATGGGCAGGCCGTCCAGGGTGGCGCCGGGCAGGGAGATCTGGGGCACGCCGGTCAATCCGCCGTGACTGCAGAGGCAGGTAATTTGCATGCGCAAGGCATCGGTCTCGCTAATGGGCAGGCCCTTGAGGGGGGCCGGAAAGGGCGTGGTGGGCAGACACAGAATGGAGCCTGGTGTCAGAAGATAATCCAGCCGGGCGCGGGCCTCAAGACGCATCATCTGGGCCCAGTCACGTTCGCCCTGGGGAATGGCAGCGGCCTGGGCCAGACCACGGGCGACGGAATAGGCCATGGCCGGATTGTCCCGGTCCAGCCAGTTCTTGAAGGTTTGCCAGCCTTCGTAGGGCTGCAGGGCGCGCTGTGCCTTGGCCCAGGTGCCAAGGCCGGGCGGCGCCATGACCTCCTCAACCACTTCCCCCACCAGTGCGCCCAGGCGTTTGGCCAGGGGTTTTAGGGCTGCATACGTCTCCGGCCCGGCGAAACCAAAAGCATCAACGGCGATAAGCAGCTTATTGGGTAGCGTCGTCGGTATGGCCTCGCCCAGCATCACGGCCGATGCCCTTGCGAAGGTCTCCCCATCGCGGGCGAACCAACCCGTGGTATCGGAACTGGGCGCCTGGGACATCATGCCGTCCAGGTTGAGGCGGCCATGGGTGGGGCGAATGCCGAAAACGCCGCAGAAACTGGCCGGCACCCGGACCGAGCCTCCTGTATCCGTGCCCAGTGCGATATCGCACAGACCGGCGGCCACGGCGGCGACGGAACCCGCCGATGATCCCCCAGGCACCCGGTCCGGCGCGGCGCTGTTGACCGGCGTGCCGTGAAACACATTTTCGCCCAATATGCCCAGGGAGACTTCATCGGTGATGGTCTTGCCCACTAACGTAGCGCCGCCGTCCAACAGGGTTTGCACGGCCCAGGCATTTTCTTTCGCCGGTGCCTGGTTTCCCGGCCAGTCCGGATTGCCCCCGCCCGTGGGATGGCCGGCCACATCGAATAAATCCTTGGCCACAAACGTCAGGCCCGACAGCGGGCCGTCCGCCGCCCCGTCCACATGCACAGATGTGCCCGGCACCAAGGCGCCGACAGTGTCTTTCATCTTAAGCTCCTAATAGTTCGCTGACCGTCTGGCGTAGAAACGCCTCGTCGTCGGCGTTGTCGGTGGGATTGCCGGCGCGATGGCCCCAAATAGACTCGATGGGGCGGAATTCGCCGTTGGGCATTTGTTGGCATTCGGCCTCTGCATCCTCAGGCGTAAAATAAAGGTCCGTGCGGGACGGCATGATCATGGCCCGGGCCTTGATGGCGCCCAAGGCGCGGGCTAGATCGCCCTGGTAAATCTCGTTGTTGGAGATGTCGGATTCGTACCAGGTCGCCAGCATGGACAGCAGATCGCCGCCGTCCCGGCGCAGAAAATTCGCCTCCCAGGCGCGCACCAGATAATCCTCCAACGAGGCGAAACCCAGTTCCAGATGTTTGCCTTCCCGGTAAAACGCCTGGCTCATGGCCCAACCGGCATATAGCCGGCCCATGGCGCGCAGGCCCGCGACCGGACGGGCCGTGAAGCCGCCGTTTCGCCAGGCCGGGTCCGTGGTCAGGGTGGCGCGGACGCCTTCCAAAAAAACCTTGTTATGGGTCGAGGTGCGGGCCGAACCGCAGACCGCGCAAAGGGCATCCACCTGATCGGGAAAAATGGCGCCCCAATGCAGGGCCTGCTGGGCCCCCATGGACCAGCCGTAGACCAGGGCCAGATGAGTTATGCCGAAAACCTCGTCCAGCATGCGGCGCTGGGCCTGCACGTTGTCCCAATGGCTGAAAGTGGGGAAACGCCCCATGCCGAACGGCTCCGCCATGTTGGAGGGGGAGGACGACAGGCCGTTGCCGAACATGTTGGGGATGATGATGAAAAATTTGTCCGAATCCAGGATTTGCCCCGGCCCGATCAGCCATTCGATGTCCATGTGGTGGGCGCCATAGGATGTGGGGTAAAGCACGGCATTGGCTTTATCCGCCGCCAGTTTTCCGTAGGTCTGGTAGGTCAACTGGGCGCCGGGCAGGGCGATGCCGCACTGCAGGGCCAGGTTCCCCAGCTCAAAAACCTTGTAATCATTCATTATGGTGTCGCCTCCCTATTCTATCCTATCGCCACGGGGCGGGCCGGTCCAATATGATCGGGGCCACAGGATTGGAAGGGCTACCAATATGAGTACAGAACCAAAGCCGGCCTCTGCAGCGACTCAAGCGGCCCAACGCGCCGTGCTTGAACGATTGCCTTTCGCGGACGGGGAGGACTTTGAACAGGCCCAGCGGGGCTTGGTCGCGTCCTTGCCCGACGGCGTGGTGAAAAACCAGCGCGGCGCGGCCATGTGGGACCTGCCGGCCTATGACTTCCTGAACCAGGATCCAGCGCCCGATACGGTCAATCCCAGCCTGTGGCGCATGGCGCAACTGAACATGAACAACGGTCTGTACAAGGTATGCGACCGGGTCTTCCAACTGCGCGGCGTGGATCTGGCCAATATGACGATTATCGAGGGTGATAGCGGCCTGATCATCATCGACCCCATGACCACGGCGGATGTGGGACGCGCCGGCCTGGATCTGTACCTGGCCCACCGCCCCCACAAGCCTGTGGTCTGCGTGATCTACAGCCATTCCCATGTGGACCATTACGGCGGCGTCATGGGGGTCACGACAGTGGAGGAAGTGGCCAACGGCATGGTCATGGTGATCGCGCCGGACCGGTTCATGGAAGAGCTGGCCGGCGAGAATGTCCTGGCCGGCAACGCCATGAACCGCCGGGCCCAGTTCCAGTTCGGCGGTCTGTTGGCCAAAGGCCCTCGGGGCCAGGTTGATGCGGGTTTGGGCAAGGTCACGGCACGGGGCCGGGTCACCCTGATCGCCCCGACCCTGGTTATTGTTGAGGACACAGAGCGTCATACCATTGACGGCGTGGAGATTGATTTTCAGCTGGCGCCGGATTCCGAGGCGCCGGCTGAAATGCATATGTTCCTACCCCAATTCGGGGTTTTGAACCTGGCGGAGAACGCCACCCGCCTGCTGCATAATTTTATCCCCCTGCGTGGTTCCCTGGTGCGGGATCCGCGCATCTGGTCGCGCCATATCTCCGACGCACTGGGCCTGTTCGGCGCGCAAACGGACATTCTCATCGGCCAGCATCATTGGCCGACCTGGGGGCGGGAAGCCGTGCGGACCTACCTGGAACAACAGCGGGACCTCTATAAATACATCCACGACCAGACAGTGCGCCTGATGAACCATGGCCTGACCCCGGCCGAGATTGCCGAACAATTGGACCATCCGCCTGGACTGGACCAGGTCTGGAGCGTGCGGGGCTATTACGGCACAGTCTCCCACGACGCCAAGGCGGTCTATCAGCGCTATCTAAGCTGGTATGACGCCAACCCGGCCAACCTGAACCCGCTGCCTCGGGGGGAAACCGGGGCCAAGACCATTAAATATATGGGCGGGGCGGAGGCGGTCCTGGCCCGTGCCCGGATAGATTTTGAGGCCGGCAATTACCGCTGGGTGGCGCAAGTCCTCAGCCACCTGGTGTTCGCCGAACCGGAAAATCTCGGCGGCCGCGAACTGTTGGCGGATACCTTCGAGCAAATGGGTTATCAGGCGGAAAGTGCCACCTGGCGCAACGCCTATCTATATGGCGCCCAGGAACTGCGTAACGGCCTGGCCCAACTGCCGCCCCGGCGTATTCTCAGCCCGGAAACCCTGTCGGCGCTAACTTTGGAGTCTGTCTTCGATTTCATGGCCATACGTTTGAACGGGCCTAAGGCGTCTGGCCTTCGTTGGCGGGTCAATTGGGTTTTGACCGACAATGGCGCGCGTCTGGCCATGAGCCTGCAAAACTGCACCATGACCTATGTCTTGGACAGCGTTGGGCAAGATGCCGACGTCACGGTGCATATCAGCCGGGCCGCTTTGGTGGATATCAACATCCGCAAAACAGACGTTGCCGCCGCCGTCGCGGCGGGGGATGTGCGGATCGACGGTGACCGAGGGATCATCGAACAGCTATTCGCCCTGCTGGACGATTTCACCATGATGTTCGACGTGGTGGCGCCCAGCCTGCCCGATTAATAATTCTGGCGGTGCCGAGAGCCAAAATACTGGGCAAAACATCGACCGCTCGCCTCAGCGCTCTGGATGCCCGGATCAAGTCCGGGCATGACAATGTCTTTTGGGTCATTGCCGGGCTTGACCCGGCAATCCAGAGCCGCAGACTCAAGTGTCTGCAAATATGGGCTCTCCGCTTCGCTGCACTCCAGCGCGAGGATTGAGGCATTTAACGGCCCAATATCGTGATGGCGGCGACGCTTTCCTCGATGCCGTATAGGCCGCCGCCGTTTTCTGCAATGGCCAGGCGGGCGCCTTCCACTTGTCTGGGCCCGGCCTCGCCGCGCAATTGGGCGGTTAATTCGTAAATCTGGCACAGGCCCGTGGCGCCGATAGGATGGCCTTTGCTTTCCAGGCCGCCGGAGGGGTTGACGGGGATGCGGCCGCCAAGAGAGGTATCGCCCCGTTCGGAGGTGGCGCCGCCGTCGCCGTAATCGCAAAAGCCCAGGTTTTCAATCTGTACGATTTCGCCCATGGCGGTGGCATCATGCACCTCGGCCACATCCATATCCTCCGGCGCCACCCCGGCACGGTCATAGGCCCGTCGCGCCGCCTTGGCGGTCACGTGTTGATCGGCCTGCTCGGCGTCGCGGGAAGAGCCGGTCTGCAGGATCGAGGCTTTCACTTCAATGGCGCGGGAATGGTCGATACCCAATCGTTTCAGGCCCGCTTCGCTGCACAGCACCGCTGCCGCCCCGCCGTCGGAGATGGGCGCGCACATGGGCAGGGTCAGGGGATAGGTGATGGGCGGGGCGGCCAGCACCTCGTCCACCGAAAAGGGCATGCGGTACTGCGCCTTGGCATTATACTGTGAATGATTATGGTTTTTGGCCGAAACGGCCGCGATCTGCCGCTGCGTCGTGCCGAATGTCTTCATGTGATGGCGCGACCAGGCCGCATAGACATCCATGAACAGGCTGTAAGGTTTTTCAGACGTGGCGCCCGGCGGCACGTCGTAGCCCTGACCCAGGGCCAGCAGTTTTTCGGTGTTTTCCGCAACCGTGGCTACGTCCCAGGCGGCATCAAAGACCGAAAACATCAGCGCTCTATCGGTGGAGAACATCTTTTCCACACCCACCGCCAGGCTGACATCACCCTCCCCCGCCTTGAGGAACTGCACCGCCAGATTGAAGGCCGTGGCGCCCGAGGCGCAGGCGTTTTCCACGTTGACCACGGGAATTTCCTCCACCCCCATATCCCGCAGGGCGATCTCGCCCCGGATCATTTCCTGGCCTTCCATGTGGCCTTGCGTGGCATTGGAGAAATAGGCGGCTTGCAGGTGGCTCTTATCGATGCCGCCGTCACTCAAGGCCGCGCCCACGGCCCCCGCCGTCAGGCTTTTGACGCTGCGGTCCAGCAGTTTGCCCATTTGCGTCATGCCGACGCCGGCAATATAAACTTTGGTCATCTGTTGTGCCTCCAACCCGGGGCCATAGTCATAGCATGATCAGATGTTATGATGGCACCTCCGAGCCTAACCAGGAGACGTTCTCATGACCACCATCGGTATTTTGTTTTTTGAAAACACAGAGGAACTCGACGCCGTGGGGCCGTGGGAAGTCTTCACCATGGCCGCCGCACAGCGGGACGAGATCAAGGTGGTGTCGATCTCGGAGCGGGGCGGCACCGTGAAATGCAGCAAGGGCCTGCGCATTGTGATGGACCACAGCTTCGCCGATGCACCGAAACTGGATGTATTACTGGTGCCTGGCGGCATGGGAACGCGGACAGAGGTAGACAACCCCGAACTGCTGGCCTGGATTGCCGCCGTCGCGCCGGATTGCCAATGGGTCACCTCTGTTTGCACAGGGTCCTATTTGTTGGCGGAGGCCGGACCGGCGGCGGGCAAGCGGATCACCACCCACTGGGGCGCCATCGATATGGTGCGCCAGCGGGGCAAGGCGGGCGAGGTTTTGGAAAACATCCGCTATGTGCGCGACGGCAATCTGCTCACCTCGGCGGGCGTATCGGCGGGTATTGATATGGCGTTGTGGCTAATGGGCGAGATGTATTCGCCTGAATTCGCCCGCAGCGTCCAACGCAACATGGAATACGACCCCGCCCCGCCCTATGCGGGGGACGTATAGTCCTTATTGATGGTGTTGGATCTTTCCACGCCAACCAACCTGCCGGATTTTACCGGCCTGGATCTGGATTTTGATATTATCGACAGCCACCACCATCTGTTTGATTTAGGGGCGGTCTATTACCCGTGGCTGACGGACCATCCGGAGGAACACTTTCTGCTGGGCAATTACGATGCCCTTAAGTGCAACTATGCGGTTGCCGATTACCGCGCGGACGCCGGGTCATTGCGCGTGGTGAAGACGGTACATGTGGAGGCCGAGGCTGATCATGATAACCCCGTAGCGGAGACCCGTTGGCTGTCTGACCTTATGGAAACGTCGGACATGCCCCATGCCATTGTCGCCCACGCCTGGCTGCACCGGCCCGAGAGCGAGGCAGTGCTGGCCGAACAGGCATCATTTCCCGCCGTTTGTGGCATTCGCAGCAAGCCGCGCACGTCAACGACGGCGGCTGCACGCGAAGAGGTCAGAGGCCAACCGGTCAGCCTGCAGGACCCGGCCTGGCGCAAGGGTCTGGGTCTATTGCGGCAACACGGCTTGTCCTGGGACTTGCGGGTGCCCTATTGGCATCTGGTGGAGGCGGCGGAGGTCTGTGCGCTTTACCCTGAACTGGCTATCGTCGTGGAACATACGGGCCTGGCCTGGGACCGCAGCCCCGACGGCCTGGATGAATGGGGCCGTGGCATGACCGCCCTGGCGGCCATGGCGCATGTGCATCTGAAAATATCAGAGCTGGGCCTGGCAGGCGCGCCTTGGGATTACCAGGACAACCGTGCCCTGGTGCGCCAGGCCATCGAGACCTTTGGCTTCGACCGCTGCATGTTCGCCTCCAATTTTCCCGTCGCCGGATTACGCATAAGTTATGTGGATCAAGTCAGCGCCATCGCCCATATGATCCAGGATTGCTCGGCCGCCGAGCGGGCGGCGTTGTTTCATGATACCGCGAAGAAGTTCTATCGCCTCTAATCACGTGTTTTGGGCAATTCAAAATTGGCGGCCCGTTCGACAACGCGGACGATCTCGCTCAAATCGCCACCCTTCAAGCCCATGGCCAGGGCCTGGCGCATGGTTTGATAGGTGGCGGCGGCGACATTCTGTGGGGTTTCCAGGCGTTCGGCCTCCATGCGCCACAACACTGCGTCTTTTTCGATGATGTGCATGGGCGCCTCCATATTGAAGGCCCGGTTCAGGACGAAATTGGGTACTTTGGATAACGTCGCGCTGTTTTGCCCGGAGCCGGAATTCATCACGCCCAGGGCCTTTTCAAGATCGACTCCGCCCTTGGCCACCATCACCAGGGCCTCGCAGGCGATGACCAGATTGGTAAAGGACATGATGTTGTTGGCAATCTTCACCAGCTGCGCCTGGCCGATTTCAGGTCCCACGTAATGGATATCCCGGGCGAAAGATTGCAGCAGTGGTTCCACCTGATCAAAGATCGCCTGCGGTCCGGAGCTGACAACGGTGATGTCGCCGGCCCAGGCCCGCTGCACGCCGCCGGTGATGGGGCTGTCCAGCATGGCAATACCCTTGGCCGCCAGGTCCGCCTCCACTTCGGCAACGGCCTCCGTGCCCATGGTGCCTAGATTGACGAAGGTCTTCATGGCCTCGCCGCCCAGCACGCCGTTGGTGCCGGTGACAACGGCATGGAAACTTTCCATGGTCGGCATGCAGGCAAAGACCACCTCTGCCTCGTCCGCCACTGCTTTTGGGGAGGGCAGGATGCGGGCCTGTTTCTCCGCCAAAGACTTGGTCGCTTCTGGATTGATATCGAACACCGCCAGGGATTTCTCCTGATCCAAAATGTTCGTTGCCAACGGCGCCCCGATGCTGCCCGTGCCGATAAATCCTGCCTTCATGTCGCTGCCTCCAACTGATGATTTCTCTTTGGCCGCCATGTTACGACAGATTGGACAGCGCCATCCATGGCAACGTGAAAGGGGCCTGACATCCACAGTGCGGTTGGCTGGAAACATGATACGATAAAGCCAGGCGAAAAGGGCAGGGATCGGTAAACGGGATGTTCTTCACAACAAAAAATAACCAGCGGCCCTACCACCTCGGCGGCTTCCCTCTTGAAACCCTGCCGCGCGATGAAGGCCTGATCGCGGTGGAGGCCGCCCGCCCAACCGTATCGGCGCCGAAATATGATGCGCCCGCCCGCGGCCCCTTGGCCACATCCCTGCGGTCTTATCTGGATATTTTTATCGATAACGCCATGGCGGAACCAGCCGCCGCCAAGGCGCCCGTTCCCGATGATCCCCATCGGCGCATGGTGGATGTCAAGGGATACGGCTATTTCATGAATGCCTCGCAGGTCGGTATCTGCCGTATTCCGGCCAATGCCTGGACCTCTGAAGAAACGGCGGCAGGCCATGAATTCGCCGTGGTCCTGTTGCTGGAACATGGCCGGGTGCCGGAACGGGACAATCCCGCCCGTGAGTGGATTGCGCCCGCCTTGGGGGAGGCGGGGGATGCCCGCATCGGCGGTATCGCGGTCTGCCTATCGGGGCATATCCAGAAAATGGGCTTTGCCGCCTCGGCCCATGTCATGGGCGCGGGCAGCCTGGATCTGGACCGTCTGGCGGTATTGGCCGGGTTGGCGGTCCGCGATGGGAAGGGTGAGGACGGCGATCTGCGCAATCCCTTTATCAAGGGCGGGTTTTCCATCGCCGCCGTATCGACGCCATACGAATTGGCCATCGACCAACCCTTGGCAAAGGCGGCCTTGGACACGTTGGGGCTAAGTTATTGGCTGGGCCGGAACGGCGCGACATCGGGACGGGAGCGCAACCGCCGGGCTGCCCGGGCCAGCCATTTGAGCGCCTACGCGATGGAGACGGTACCACGGGTGGACCGTCCCACCACATTGATCCTGGATGATGAGGTGCCCCGGGTCTCCAAACGGGCGGCCTTTTTCGACCGGGCCCTGCGCGGCGATCTGGGCCCGAAGGCGCAAAAGGAACGCCACCGCTTTGCCTTCAAACAACCCCACACCGCAGGCATGATGGCCTCCATGCGGGCCATGGTCCCCATTCAGGGGGGCGAGCCGGCGGCCAACGCCTCCGATGCGCCTGGGGAAGTCTACGGCGATCCGGCGGCGAACAGCCGGGCCCTGAAATCCCTGTCCTATCTGCTGGGCGCCGATCTGACGGGTATTTGCGAGATCCCCGATTACGCCTGGTTTTCCCACGGCGCGACGGGAGAGGCGATCACGCCCTATCACAAATACGCCGTGGTCATGCTGATCGATCAGGAATTCGACACCATGGAGGGGGCGGCGGGCGACGATTGGATTTCCGGCACCCAGTCCATGCGGGCCTATCTGCGCGGGGCCGAGATTGCCGGCGTGATGGCCGATACCGTGCGCCAATTGGGTTTTCCGGCCCGCTCGCAAACCAACGTGGACAGCGATGTCCTGCATATCCCGCTGGTGTTGTGGGCCGGCCTGGGAGAGCTGTCGCGGATCGGCGAACTGGTGCTTAATCCCTTTGTCGGCCCGCGATTTAAATCCGTGGTGCTGACCACGAACATGCCCCTGGAGGTCGACAAACCGGTGGATTTCGGGCTGCAGTATTTCTGCGATCATTGCACCAAATGCGCCCGGGAATGCCCTTGCGATGCCATCTCCTGGGGGTCAAAGGTGATGTTCAACGGCTATGAGATGTGGAAGCCCGACGCCGAACGCTGCGCCCGCTACCGCCTGACCAATGCCAAGGGTTCGGCCTGCGGCCGCTGCATGAAAACCTGCCCGTTGAACAAGGTGGTGACCGCCGACGGCCCGGTGTTGGAGCGGCTGGCTTCCTGGTGCGGCATCAATGCGCGATGGTTAAAGCCAGTGCTGGTGCCCATCGCCGTCTGGCTGGATGACTACCTGGGCAAGGGCAAGCGCAACCCGGTGAAGAAATGGTGGCTGGATCTGGAAGTGGTGGATGATATCTGCGTCACGCCCCTCAAGGGTGTCAGCCAGCGGGACCTGGACCTGGACCACCGCATTGATCCGGCCAAGCAAAAAATGGCCTATTACGTCGCCAACATGATGCCGGTTCCCAATGATCTGGAGGCCCAGCCCGTGGACCGCAAGGCGGCCATGACCATGGGCGAAGTTCTGGAAAGCCCGATCACGGCGGCCATCCGCGCTGGTCGGGGCGAGGCGGCGCCGGGCTACAACATTCCGACGCCGCCCCAGGCGGGCGGTCCCACGGGGAGGGACGTACCGCCCGCCGTTTATGGCAATGCCGAGGCCTCGAATGATTGATAGGAGCTGAAATCAACGCCGATGGTGCCGGCTTCGCGGCCGGGCCATTGACAGCCCAGTCCGTAGCTGGGAAGCTTTCGGCAGAAAAAAGTAAGCCTAACAGGGGTAAGGGGCGGCAGTATGTCTGAACCAGTTCTTGAGCTTGACAATCTGAGTGTGCAATTCAATCTCAAGCGGGGCGTATTGCGAGCGATCGACAGTGTTTCCTTCAGCGTCGACAAGGGAGAGACTTTTGGCCTGGTGGGGGAGAGCGGCTCGGGCAAGTCCGTGACCGCGCGCACAATCATGCGCCTGATCCCTCAGCCGCCGGGCGAGATCGCATCGGGTACCGTGCGCTTTCAAGGACGGGATCTGTACGAAATGTCGGATGATGAAATCCGCGAAATCCGGGGCCAGAATATCGCCATGGTCTTTCAGGAACCCATGAACGCCCTGAACCCGGTCTTTACGGTAGGCAGTCAGATCGGCGATGCCCTGCGCACCAACATGGGCATGAGCAAGTCGGAGGCGCGGGAACGGACGATCGAGATGCTGCAACTGGTGGGCATTCCCTCACCTTCCGCGCGGATCGATAATTATGTGCACGAATTTTCCGGTGGTATGCGCCAGCGGGTCATGCTGGCCATGGCATTGAGCTGCGATCCCACCTTCCTGATCGCGGACGAGCCGACCACGGCGTTGGACGTGACCATCCAGGCGGTGATTTTGGAATTGATCACATCGATGATCGAACGTTTCGATATGTCATTGCTGTTCATCACCCATAACTTGGGCGTCGTGGCCCATGCCTGCGACAAGATCGGGGTGATGTATGCCTCGCACCTGGTTGAAATGGGCACCAAGGACGAGATTTTCGCCAATCCCCAGCATCCCTATACCAAGGGTCTGCTGCGATCGATCCCGCGTCTGGATGTGCAGGAGAAATTTCTCACACCGATTGACGGCACCGTCTGCAACATGATGGACCCGCCCAGGGGATGTAAATTCAATCCCCGTTGTTCCGAGGCCATGGATATTTGCCGCGAGCAAATTCCCGAATTCAGGGAGCTGGCGCCGGGCCATTTCGCCGCCTGCCATTTGCATGACCAACCGACCGTCTAAGACGTTTTCGTGAAAACGTGTTCATCACCAGCCCGTAGTAGATATGCATTTTCAAATCGATTTGTATCAAGGCAGACAAGCTCATGAGTGAACCCCTGTTGGAAGTCAAGGGTCTGGTCAAGCATTTCACCCTGAACGGTGATTTGGTCTCGCGCATCGCGGGCAAGACCCAGACGGTGAAGGCGGTCGACGGCGTCAGTTTTTATATTCACCAGGGCGAGACCTTGGGGCTGGTGGGTGAATCGGGTTGCGGAAAATCCACCACCGGCCGGCTGATCACCCGGTTGATCGAGCCCACGGCCGGCGACATCAATCTGCGTGGCGAGGACATGCTGGCATTTTCCCCCAAGCGCATGCGGGAGACGCGCAAGGATGTGCAATTAGTCTTCCAGGACCCGTATTCCTCCCTCAATCCGCGCAAGACGATCATGGATATTTTGAGCCGGCCGCTGGAGGTGCATAATTTAGCCGACAACTGGCACGAAAAAAGGGAACGGGTGCTGGAACTGTTAAACCTGGTCGGCATGGGCTCCGAACACATCGACCGTTATCCCCATGAATTTTCCGGCGGACAGCGCCAGCGCATCGCCATCGCCCGGGCCCTCTCCGTGACGCCTGATCTCGTGATCGGAGACGAACCGGTGTCGGCCCTGGATGTCTCCATCCAGGCGCAGATATTGAATCTGCTCCGGGAATTGCAGGAAAAATTCTCCCTGACGTATTTGTTTATCGCCCATGATCTGGCGGTGATCCGCCATATCAGCGACCGGGTCGCGGTGATGTATGTGGGCAAGATTGTTGAGAGTGGGCCGGTGGAGACAATTTTTAACGAGCCCCTGCATCCCTACACCAAGGCCCTGCTGGCCGCCGTGCCCGAAGCCGACCCGAAAAAACCGCCGCCGCGGCTAACCCTTGAGGGCGAGGTCGCAACCCCTATCGATCCACCGCCCGGCTGCCGCCTAAACGGCCGCTGCCCCCTGGCGACATCCATATGTGGTGAGGTTGAGCCGCCGTTGTTGGAGGTGGCCACGAACCATCAGGTAGCCTGCCACAATCTTTAGCGGAATCGGCTTTGGCGGCGTCGGCTTTAGTTGGCCATGACTTCCTGCACGGCTTCGAAGCCTTCAAACTTGGGCGGGCCGAGATAGAGGCTGGGGCCGTCCTGACTTTTCTTGGCGAGCCCGGCGTGGGCCTTGCGGAAGGCATCGGATTTTGTCCAGGCCTCGAAATCTTCCCGGCTCCGCCATATTGTGTGCGAGGCATAGAGGGTGTGGTCGTCCGCCGCCGGACCGCGGAGAAGGTGGAATTCGACAAATCCCGGCACCTGCCGCAGATGGGTGTCGCGCTGGGCCCACATGGTCTCGAACGCCGCCTCGGAACCCTTGGCCACGGGAAAGCGGTTCATGGCGATATACATGTGTAGGCGCCCTACCAAGCCACCGGCAGGGTGGTCAGGCCGCGCAGGGTAAAGGTCATCCGCCATTCGGGATCGTCGTTGGCCAGACGGATATTGGGCAGGCGTTTGATCAGAGTGGACAGGGCGACCTCGCCCTCCAGGCGGGCCAGCGGCGCACCGATGCAATGGTGAATGCCGCCACCAAAGGATGCGGGCTGCACGTTCTGGCGGCCGATCTTGAATTCTTCCGGGTCGTCGTATTGATCCGGATCCCGGTTGGCGGCACCCAGCAAATTCAAAATCTGTTCGCCCGCGGGAATGACTATGCCGCTGATCTCAACATCTTCCAAGGCAACCCGGCCGGTCAACTGAACCGAGCTGTCAAAGCGCAGCATTTCTTCCACCGCGCTGGGTACTAGTGACGGGTCGGCCTTCAACTTCTCCCATTCCGCCGCGTTGTTCAGCAGGTGCAGCAGGCCATTGCCCAGCATATTCACCGTGGTTTCGTGACCGGCGGCGAACAATAGTATGATGTTGGCGACCAGTTCGTCATCGCTCAATTTATCGCCATCATCGGCGGCACTTAATAATTCCGTGATGATGTCGTCACCAGGGTCCTTGCGGCGGCGCTCGAACAGCTCTTTAAAATAAGTCACTTGCACCAAATGACCGTCGTTGATCTCTTGCAGTTCCTCGGCTGGCAAGGGCGTGGGGTCGAGCAAGCGGCCGCCCGAGCGGGCGCCTTCGAAAAATCGGCCGCGATCCTCCATGGGGATGCCCAACATGTCACAGATCACATGCACGGGCAGGGGGTGGGCGAAGTCGGCGATGAAATCCATCTCGCGGCTATTCCCCGACCGGCCTTCCAGGGCATCAAGGGTGTCATCCACCCGGCGTTGGATGCGTGGACGCAGGGCTTTGAGATGCCGTGGTGCAAAGGCCCGCGCCACCAAGCCGCGCAGGCGGCCATGATCGGGCGGATCCATCATCAGCATCCAATTTCGCATGGTCGCGAAAATTGGTTCCTGCCAGACTTCCGGCCCCCGTTGACGTTCTGTCCGACCAACGAAACCGCGGCCAAAGCGCTTGTCCCGCATGATTGCGGTCACATCCTCGTAGCGGGAAGCGACCCAGAAACCCATCTCCGTCTTCATGATGGGGGCGCTGCCGCGCAGCATTTGGAAGGCGGGATAAGGGTTGCGCACGAACTCCGGGGAGAAAAAATCAAATCCCGGCGCCGCTGGCGCCTCGTCAGGTTTTTCGCTCATGATCACACTATTCCCATAAACATTTGGTCTGCCGCGGCTAGCCTTCCATGATGGCGACGTCCTGGCCCTCTGTCACCGCATCGCCTTCCGCCACCAGAATTTCCTTCAAGGTGCCGTTCTGGGGCGCCGTCACGGGGATTTCCATCTTCATGGACTCGAGAACGATGATGGTGTCCTCTTCATCCAGTTTGTCGCCAATATTGGCCTCGATGGCCCAGACCTTGCCGGTAATTTCCGACTGTACCTTAAACTCCGCCACGATCGTCTCCTCAAACATTATTCATTGGCACCTGTCTAGCGTTCCCGGCCCCATAGGGCAAGCGGGAGGGCAGCTGGGCGCTATCGTTCCAACGCCGCCAGGCATCCCGTTTGTTGCAATATGGCGCGGGTGCGTTCGGCGGGTTCGCCGTCCAGTTCCGCCAGGCGCCGGCGCAGCTCCATCAGGCATTTGACCTGATAATTGAACGTTGCCTGACTGTAGGGGCCCTTGGCGTAGGTCAGGGAAAAAGTCTCCTCGCCCCTGTCGGCGGCGGCGGCGTTGGCCAACAAAAACGGCATATAGTATTCGCCGGTCAGCGCCAACAGACCCATTGTGGCACCGGTCAGCGCATCGCCGGGCGCCAGCCAGTCCCCTTCGATGCCCGAGGCATCATCGAGCTGGCGCACCCAGCTTTCCGTCTTCATGGCCTCGGCCCGCATGATGGCCAGGGGCGTTGGGTCCGTGGATAGGGGTTTTAGCTGCCCGAAGATGCCGAAATCACCCAACGAGGGCCGGCTGCCAAACAGAAAGTCATACATGGAGACATGGCTTTCCAGACCCGCCAGGATGCGGTGAAAGCTATCCTCGATCACCGGTTTGTTCTCGGGCGTGCAGCCGACCATTGCCATGCGGCCGATCTGCCGGTCTGCAAAGCTCTTCGCCACGGCGTCCCGCTTGGCCCCGCGGGTCTCGGGAAAGCCGTCATCGGCGATCCAGTGGGAGGCATAGTCGATGTCCGCGTCATAGTACCAGCGGTAATGGAACATGGCCTTGGTCAGCCATTCGTCCGCCATGTCCTCCAACAAATGGCTGAGGAACGCGTGCCCGGGATCGTCCGGGATGATGGAGCGATAGCCGGGATGGCGTTCTTCCAGATCATAGGCCAGGGGTGTGGAATCCACGCGGTAGCTGTCTTCGCCGGGATAGCGCAGCATGGGGATGATGTTGGGCTTCACATGCTCCGTCGCCGCGCGGTTTTTGCTGGTTCGGTGGATCCAATCGTGGGGGATGTGGCGATAGCGCATGATAGCGCGCAATTTCATGGAATAGGGCGACCCGCCAGTGCCGATGATGCGGTAACGTTGATTGGACATGGAAACTCCTGATATGCAAACAAAGCGGGGCGGACAAAATATGATCCTGGCAACACATACCACATTAGGCTGGAATAGACGCAATCGCCCTGTCGGAAGGAACAGCCCATGCCCGTCAAAATCATCGGAATGATCGGCGTCACGCCGCCCATCAACGATGCCACGGTGCATATTATCACGGGCGGCATTTCGCCGGACTATCTGAAAAGTTTCGCGCAAGCCCACGAGCGGGCGGACTATGACCTGGTTCTGGTGGGCTATACCTCGCAATCGGCGGACGGTATCGCGGTGGCGTCCTATGCCGCGGCCCACACGGAAAGGCTGAGCTTTCTGATCGCGCACCGGCCTGGTTTCGTGGCCCCGACCCTGATGGCGCGGAAGTTCGCCACCTTTGATCAGCTTTGGAACGGCCGCCTGGCCGTACACATCATTGCCGGCGTCTCGGATGTGGAAAACATGATGGACGGCGACGCAATGGAGAAGCCGGATCGTTACCGCCGGGCGGCGGAATACCTCGACGTCATGCACCGGGCCTGGGCTGGGCCGGGCCCGTTTGATTTCGAGGGGGAGTTTTATTCCGTCCGCGCCGCCCGCGCTGATGTGCTGCCCCTGCAACAACCCCACCCGGTGGTCTATTTCGGCGGCTCCTCGGAAGGCGCCCTGGTCATGGGGGCCGAACATTGCGATGTCTTCGCCATGTTCGCCGAGCCATTGGCCGTCACGGCGGAACGCATGGAAGATTTCCGGGCACGGGCCGCCAAGCATGGCCGGGTGCCGCGCTTCAATTTGTCCCTGCGCCCGATCATCGGCGAGACGGAGGATGCCGCCTGGCCCAAGGCGACCCATATACTCGAATTGGTGCAAAAGGAAATGGCTACGACGGGGGGGCAATTGGCCGCCGACCATTCCGCCGAACGTATCATGGCCCTGGCCGAGGCGGCCGATATCCATGACCAACGCCTATGGATGCCCCTGGCGGCGGCCTATGGCGCGCGGGGCAACACAACCTGCCTGGTGGGCACGGCGGAACAGGTGGCCGATGCCTGCCTGGAATATTACAAACTCGGCATGGGCGGTTTCCTGCTGCGCGGTTTTGATCCTCTGAACGATGTGGAAGACTACGGCCGCGAGTTGATCCCCCGCATCCGCGCCGGCGCCGCCGCGCTGGACGGCGCGGGGTCGGGGCGGCAAGCCGGGGATTTGCCGGGCTGAAGCGGGCGCGCATGTTCTGCAATCAATTTGGGGTCGTCCGCTCTGCCCCCAGCTTCGAGCGTTTTACAGGCAAATGCCGACGGATCGTTGTTGATTCAAATCGATCATCGAAATGGGAACGAGAATGTAGCCGCCAATAATGGAAGAGTGTTGGATTGGTGCGACCTAGTCCCTCAATCCAATTTCGCGCGCTCTTTGTCTCGTGGCGGCGGCGGCCCGGCCGGGTTTGTCATTCCAGTGCAAAGTCTATTCCAAGGCAAGAATCGGATCGTTTCATGGAATTCGTCGTGCTAATCCGAGCCAGCCGAGTGAGACTGGTACAGCGAGCTCATCCGACGCCCAGCCTTGGGCGTTTAGAGATGGAGATTTAGTTCAGCGAATGGCTGCGATTGAAAATTCTTTGGCGTACAGGGGATGGGGTGTTGTTTTCGCCTGCTTTCTACTCGCGCTGGCCAGCTGGGGGTTTGGTTTTTACGGCCATGGAATTTTTCTGCTGGAGTTGCAGAAAGCTCATGGATGGTCCGCCACACTAACGTCGAGCGCCAGTACGGCCTATTACTTCGTTAGTGCTATTCTGGTCATTTATGTCAACTCGGCAATTGCGGCAACAGGTCCGAAGGCGGTTGCGCTTGTCGGGATCATTTGCATGTTGGCATCGGCGATGGCCGTTCCCTGGGTCATTGAGCCATGGCAGCTTTTCCTCGTATACATGGTGATGGCCATCGGCTGGGCTGCAACAACGATTGCAGCCATACCAACACCCTGAGCTTGTGGTTCCGGGAGCGCCTGGGACTCGCGGTCAGCTTGGCACTTAATGGCGCAAGTGCCGGCGGCATTATCGTTTTGCCTCTACTGGTCTATCTGACGGCAAAATTTGGTTTTGCATCGGCGATGGCCATGAGCACCCTTTTTGCCGCATTTATTTTGCTACCTGCCGTGCTTTACTGGCTTGGCGAACCAAATCCGACCCCGGCCAACAAAAATGGCATTGATGCGATTGACGACGAGATAGCGCTGACGCGAGGGCAGGCCCTCGGAACTTTCAGTTTTTGGACGGTCGCCGGCCCATTCGCGTTGATTCTTTTGGTTCAAGTCGGATTTCTCGTGCACCAGTTGGTCCTGCTTGAGGTTCGAGTGGGACGCGAGCAAGCTGGATATATCATTGCCGTTACAACTGGGATGGCAGTTTTGGGGCGCGTTGCAATCGGGTTTGTCATCGACAGTCTAAATCATCGCATTGTTGCCTCGGTATCAATGTTAAGCTAGGCACTTGCACTCGCCATTATTGCTTTTACGAACGACAACGTGATTTTTGTT
>JAPYUH010000051.1:12637-20500 GCA_029936195.1 Alphaproteobacteria bacterium | reverse complement strand
GAGGATGCGGCCTGGGCCTATGAAGCCGGTGATTACCGCGCGGCGGTGACGCTGTGGCGCCCCTTGGCCCAGCGGGGTGATGCCCGCGCCCAGCTGGCCATTGGCGTGATGTATCGGGAGGGTCATGGCGTGGCGGTGGACCCGCTTCGGGCCCATATGTGGCTCAATATCGGCGGCGCCAACGGCAATGAACGGGCCGCTGAATTGCGGGATCGTCTGGCGCTGCATTTGACGGTTGCCCAGGTGCTAAAGGCCCAGACCATGGCGCGGGATTGGGCTGGCGCACACCCCAGGGGCGGCGTGCTGGCCAGACTGGGGGCCTTGTCCGCTCGCGCCGACGCAGGCAGCCAGTTTAAACGGGGGGCCTTGTACGACGCGGGCAAGGGAGTGCTGCAGGATTTTGCCGCGGCCAGGAATTTGTACCATGCTGCCGCCCTGCGGGCGCATGGTCCGGCGCAACGTAGTCTTGGTCTTCTCTATCGCCGGGCCAGGGGCGTGGCGCGGGACGATGCCTTGGCCGCAAACTGGCTGGGCAAGGCGGCTGAACGCGGCGATGCCCCGGCGCAACGATTGCTAGGTGAAATGCATATGCGGGGTGAAGGCTTGGCCCCCAACCCGGTGCGGGCGCATATGTGGTTGAACCTCGCAGGCGCCCATGGCGAGAGGGCGGCCCGGGCCCAGCGGGACCTGATCGCCAAGGCCCTGAGCATGGAACAGATCGCCACGGCGCAGCAATTGGCGCGGCGATGGCTGGAGAGCCACGAGCGGACCACTCGCCTGGTTGAGGTGGAGGGGGTGCGGTGGCGCCTGGATCGGGCGCAGAAGGGCGACGTGGACCAGATGTTCCTGGTCGGCATGATGTACGATATCGGCCACGACGTGGCGCAGGATCACACGGAGGCCTTGCGCTGGTATCTCAAGGCGGCGGAGCAGGGCCACGTGGGCGCGCAATACAATCTTGGCGCCGCCTACTACCTTGGCTATGGCGTCCCTCAAAACTATGTGGAAGCGCACAAATGGTTTTCCATCGCCAATGTCACGGGCCTGGAACGGGCCATCGTCAACCGTGATATCATGACGAAACTCATGACATCGGACCAGATCGCCGAGGCGCAAGATCTGAAACGGGATTGGATGGCCCGGCATCAAACGAGATAAGTCCATGATTGAGCTTCGTTGGAATGCAACAGCGCGGTTGGCAGGGGGCCATTGATGGTGTAAAAGCGCCCGTCGCAATGGGGCGGATGCCCTTATTTATTGCGTCGACGATAGTGTCGGACGGATGGAAAAATGCAAGAAGTCCTTTTGGTTGTTCATTTGATGCTGGCCATTGCCATTGTCATCACCGTGCTGTTGCAGCGCAGCGAAGGCGGCGCGCTGGGCATGGGCGGCGGCGGCGGCGGCGGCGGCGGCGGCGGCCTGATGACGGGCCGGGAAGCGGCCAATTTGTTGACCCGGTCGACGGCGGTGCTGGCGGCATGTTTCTTCGCCACATCCCTGACCTTGACCGTTCTGGCCGGCCATTCCCGCGAGCAAAAATCAATTTTGGAACAATCTGAAACCGGTGGCGCGGCGAATCAACCCAGCCTGCCCGCCGGCCCGACCGTTCCCACGGACAAATAATTTTCTCTAAGTCCCCGCGATTGCGTCTATTTTCCGGCGATGCCGCGATTATTGTGAAGTAAGGCTTTAGTCCAGGACCGGGCTCAATTAGAATATAGTTCCATGACGCGGTACATTTTCATAACCGGCGGCGTGGTTTCCTCGTTAGGTAAAGGACTGGCTTCCGCCGCCCTGGGAGCGCTCCTGCAGGCACGCGGCTATTCCGTCCGCTTGCGCAAGCTGGACCCTTACCTGAACGTTGACCCGGGAACCATGAGCCCCACACAACACGGCGAAGTCTATGTCACCGACGACGGTGCCGAGACGGACCTGGACCTGGGCCATTACGAACGCTTCACCGGCGTTGCCAGCCGGCAAAGCGACAATGTCACCACCGGGCGCATCTACCAGCAGATCCTGGCCAAGGAGCGGCGTGGGGATTTTCTGGGCGGCACGGTGCAGGTCATTCCGCACGTGACCGACGCCATCAAGGCCTTCGTCCTGAACGAGACCGAGGGCACGGACTTCATCCTGTGCGAGATCGGCGGCACCGTTGGCGATATTGAAAGCCTGCCGTTCCTGGAAGCCATCCGGCAGTTGGGCAACGATTTGCCGCGCGGCCAAACCGCCTTTGTGCATGCCACCCTGGTGCCCTATATTGCCGCCGCCGGCGAATTGAAGACCAAGCCGACCCAGCATTCGGTCAAGGAGCTCCGCTCTATCGGTATCCAGCCAGACGTCCTGCTGTGCCGCGCCGACCGGACCATCCCAGCCCACGAACAACGCAAGATCGCGCTGTTCTGCAACGTGCGGGAAAGCGCCGTCATCCAGGCGCTGGACTGCCGCTCGATCTATGAAGTGCCCCTGGCCTACCATGCCGAAGGGTTTGACCGGGAAGTTCTGGAAGTCTTTGGTATCGATGACGCGCCCGAGGCGGATTTGAGCCGCTGGCGGGATATTCACGGCCGCATTGAATCCCCCGAAGGCACGGTGAAGATTGCCGTGGTGGGCAAATACACTGATTTGCAGGATGCCTATAAATCCCTGGGCGAGGCGCTGGTCCATGGCGGTCTGGCCAATCAGGTCAAGGTCGAGATGCAATGGATTGAAAGCGAAACTTTCGAGCAGCCGGACGCGGTGCAGCGTCTCGAGGGCGTGGACGGTATCCTGGTGCCGGGCGGCTTTGGCGAGCGCGGTGCGGAAGGCAAGATTGCCGCCGCCACCTTTGCCCGCACCAAGAACGTACCCTATTTCGGCATCTGTTTCGGCATGCAGATGGCGGTGATCGAGGCGGCGCGCAATCTGGCCGGCCTCGCCGGGGCCTCGTCCACCGAATTCGGCACCTGCGATGATCCCGTGGTCGGCCTGATGACGGAATGGACCGAAGGCAACGTGCTGCAGACCCGCGGCATTGACGATGACAAGGGCGGCACCATGCGCCTCGGCCAATATGAATGCCTGTTGGACGCAGGCTCCAAGGTCGGTGGCGTTTATGCCAACGGCGCCTTGGGCAACGCTGATCTCGAACAGGCGATCTGGGAACGGCACCGCCACCGCTATGAAGTCAATATCAACTACCGTACGGCATTGGAGGCCGTGGGCCTGCGCTTTTCCGGGCTTTCGCCGGACGGCACCTTGCCCGAAATCGTGGAACTGGACGGGCATCCCTGGTTCATCGGCGTGCAATTCCATCCCGAATTGAAGTCCAAACCGTTCGCCCCACATCCCCTGTTCGCGTCCTTCATTGCCGCCGCCGTCGATCAGATGCGGCTGGTTTAGACGCGGGGACAAACGATCATGACGGACGTTAGCATCGGCAATATCACCGTCGGCAATGACCGGCCCCTGACACTGATCGCCGGACCCTGCGCCATGGAGAGCCGGGCGCATGCCTTGGACATGGCCGGCCGGTTGGTGGATTTGGCGGCGGAACAAGGCTTTTCGTTGATCTATAAGTCTTCTTTCGACAAGGCGAACCGGACCTCGCTAAATAGCGAGAGGGGCATTGGCTTGCCGGCGGCGATGGATATTTTTGCCGAGATCAAGGACAATTTTGGCTGCCCCGTGCTGACCGATATCCATACTGAAGATCAATGCGCCAAGGTGGCAAAGGTCGTGGATGTCTTGCAAATCCCGGCTTATTTGTGCCGGCAGACGGATCTGCTGATCGCGGCGGCGGCCACGGGCCGTGCGGTCAACGTCAAGAAGGGGCAATTCCTCGCACCTTGGGACATGGTCAACGTGGTGGCCAAACTGACCGAAAGCGGCAATGGCGATGTCCTGGTTACCGAGCGCGGTGCCTCGTTCGGCTACAACACCCTGGTTAGCGACATGCGCGCCCTGCCGGTGTTGAAGGACATCGGCCAGCCGGTGGTGTTTGACGCCACCCATTCCGTGCAGCAGCCGGGCGGGCAGGGGGGCACCAGCGGCGGGCAGCGGGAAATGGTACCCGTGCTGGCCCGGGCCGCAGTGGCCATCGGCGTGGCGGCCGTGTTCATGGAAACCCATCAGGATCCCGATAGTGCCCCCTCCGACGGCCCCAACATGGTGCCGGTGCAAGAACTGGGCGCGTTAATGAAGGATCTGCTGGCCTTTGACCAATTGGCCAAAGGGCGGTAAGAGCGATCTAGTTGGTTCTCCCTATCAGTTTCTAGTGGATAAACAGTTATGAGCGGTATTATCGATATTGCCGGCCGGGAAATTCTTGACAGCCGGGGCAACCCCACCGTGGAGGTGGAGGTGACGTTGGACAGCGGCGCCTTTGGCCGCGCCGCCGTGCCCTCGGGCGCCTCCACCGGCGCCTATGAAGCGGTGGAGCGGCGCGACGGCGGGGCGCGCTATTTAGGCAAGGGTGTCTTGGGCGCCGTCGATGCGGTCAACGGCGAACTGTTCGATGCCCTGTCCGGAATGGACGCCGACGATCAGGCCGGTATCGATATCATCATGTGCGAATTGGATGGCACCCCGAACAAGGCCAACTTGGGCGCCAACGCCATTCTGGGCGTCAGCCTGGCGGTTGCAAAGGCCGCGGCCGCGGATGCGGGCCTGCCGCTCTATCGTTATGTGGGCGGCGTCGGCGCGCGGACCCTGCCCGTGCCCATGATGAATATCATCAACGGCGGGGCCCACGCGGACAATCCCATCGATATCCAGGAATTCATGATCATGCCCGTGCGGGCGGATAGCTTCCGCGAGGGGCTGCGCATGGGGGTGGAAGTCTTCCACACCCTGCGCGGCGCCCTAAAGGATGCCGGCCATAACACCAATGTCGGTGACGAGGGCGGCTTCGCACCCATGCTGAACAGCGCCGACGAGGCCATGGGATTTGTCATGAAGGCCATTGAAGACGCCGGTTACCGTCCCGGTGAAGATATCCATCTGGCTCTCGACCCGGCCTCGACGGAATTCTTTCGCGATGGCAAATATCATCTGGATGGCGAGGGCAAGGTCCTGGATGGCGCCGAAATGGCCGCCTATTATCAGGACCTGGCCGACCGCTATCCCATTATCTCCATCGAGGACGGCATGGCCGAGGATGACTGGGAGGGCTGGGAGGCGCTGACGCGGGCCATCGGCGACCGGGTGCAATTGGTCGGCGACGATCTGTTCGTCACCAACCCCGTGCGTCTGGCCAAGGGCATCGAGATGGGCGTGGCCAACGCCATCCTGATCAAGGTCAACCAGATCGGCACCCTGTCGGAAACCCTCGATGCGGTGGAGATGGCGCACAAGGCGGCCTACCGCGCGGTGATGTCTCACCGTTCCGGCGAGACCGAGGATGCCACCATCGCCGATCTGGCCGTTGCCACCAATTGCGGTCAGATCAAGACCGGGTCCCTGGCCCGTTCGGACCGCCTGGCAAAATATAACCAATTGCTGCGGATCGAAGAAGAACTCGGTCCCCAGGCGCGCTATGCCGGTGCCACCGTGTTGATGACATGAGCAGGCCCGTCGCACTGGTCGCCGGCGTCGGACGTGGCACGGGCGGGTCCGTGGCGCGGCGGTTCGCCGCCGCCGGCTATCGTGTCGGGCTGATGGCCCGTTCCGAAGGGCGCCTGAAGGAGTTCGAGGCGGCAATGGAGGGCAGCCTGGCGATCCCCTGCGATGTGTCAGACGAGGCCGCCGTCAACGAGGCGGTCGCGGTTTGCACGGCGGAACTGGGGGTTCCGGACGTGGTGGTGCACAACGCGCCGCGCGGTGTATTCGGGACCTTTCAGGAGATTGATCCCCGCGACATGGAAGAGGCCTTTCGCGTCAACACCATGAGCCTGCTGTACATGGCCCGCGCCGTGGCCCCCGACATGATCGAACGGGGCAGCGGCGCCATTATGGTTACCGGCAACACTTCGGCCTTTCGCGGCAAGCCGAATTTCTCCGGCTTCGCGCC
Source organism: Alphaproteobacteria bacterium (assembly GCA_029936195.1). Lineage (GTDB taxonomy): Bacteria > Pseudomonadota > Alphaproteobacteria. Next base: position 14,511 of record JAPYUH010000051.1, on the reverse strand, counting down.
AACCAAGGCGGCACAGCGTATCCTGGCTGAATCCATGGCCCGGGATCTGGGCCCAAAAGGCATTCATGTGGCTTATATCATGATCGACGCGGTCATCGATTTGCGCTGGACCCGGCGCACCCGCCCGCATCTGAAGGACGAGGATTTCGCCCATCCGGACGATCTGGCGGAAAGCATATTCCAGGTCTCGCAACAGCCCCGCTCCGCCTGGACCTTCAACATGGACCTGCGACCATTCAAGGAAACTTGGTAACACGGGACCGACGTTGCCCACGATGACGGCCTCGACGAGGTAAAATGCCGCACCTTGGTATTGCTGGAAACTGTAGCTGAATTCGTATTATGCCTACTTCGTCGTGCCGCCGTCGATCTTGAGGATGGCGCCCGTGGTGAAGCTCGAGGCATCCGATGCCAGGTACAACGCCGCCGCCGCGACTTCTTCCGCTTCGCCGCCCCGTTGCAGGGCGATGTTGTCTTTGGCGCGTCGCTTGAAGGCTTCCATGTCCCAGGCCTTGGAAATATCCGTCAGGAACGGGCCCGGCATGATGCAGTTGACCCGCACCGTGGGCCCCAGGGCATCGGCGAAGGCTTCCGTCATGGCGTTTACGCCGGCCTTGGCGGCGGCGTAGGTGATGATGTCCTTGCGGGGGCGGATGGCGGCGGTGGAGGACACGTTGATGATGGCGCCGCCGCCCGCGTCGATCATGCGCTGGCCCACGTTGGCGCACAGGCGGAAGGTTCCTTTCAGGTTAACGTCCAGAACCTTGTCGTAGAGCGCCTCGGGGATATCGACCGCCCGGTCGTAGTGGGGCGACATGCCGGCGTTGTTGATCATCACATCGATCCGGCCGAAGCGTTCGTAGACCGCATCGACCAGGGCATCGCACTGATTCCAATAACCCACATGACAGGCATGCGCCATGGCCTGGCGGCCCAGGGCCTCGATCTCCCTCGCCGTGGCCACGCAACTTTCGATCTTGCGCGAGGTGATAACCAGATCGGCGCCGGCCTCGGCAAAGCCAAGGGCCATGGCCCGGCCCAGTCCCCGGCTGCCCCCCGTTATCACCACCACTTTGTCGGTCATGTCGATATGATTGTGAGCCATGCTTCCTCCAATGTTTTGTTGTTGCCATGATCTTACCAAACGGAATGTGGTCGCGCCTATGGGGATGTGTGGAATCAAAAAGGGAACATAAGGTGGACGTATGGGAATCATTTATAACGAATTGAAACAACGACGTTTTTTACCTTGATCCAATTCTCTACCTATGATTCGTTCAGGCATCATGGGTCTTTGGTATGAGATGCGACGAGGTATGCGCAAGGCGATTGCGCCCGGGCTGGGATTCTGCGTGCTGTTCTACTTCGGCTACCACACGGTACAGGGTGACCGTGGCGTGATCTCGTACCTGCGCCTCAGCGGGCAACTGGAACGCACGGAGATGGCCTTGCGGGACAGCAATCAGGCCCATGAACAGCTGGCCCAGCGGGTCGGACTGCTGCGGCCGGAAAATCTGGACCGGGACATGCTGGATGAACAGGCCCGGCGCATCCTTGGCCTGGCCCATCGCGACGATGTGGTGATCTACGCAAAGTAGCGGCCAAACGGTCAGCCAAATCTGGAATTCACTTGTCCGCCAACGGCTTGCCCGCCGATGGGTTCAGTGCCGCCTTAACCGTCAATTAACTATTATTCAGTTAATTGATAAAAACGCCTTGTATTACAATGGGTTTTGGCGTTTCAATTGTACTTGAAGGCGTCCATGAAGATCAATTCTGAATGAGGCTGTGATGGCGAAAGCGGCAAAGTCGAAGGCTTCGGGCACCGAAGCCAAGTCAATGGGCCCTAAGTCTCAAGGGGCCAAGTCTCAGGG
>JAPYUH010000051.1:11191-12537 GCA_029936195.1 Alphaproteobacteria bacterium | reverse complement strand
TCTCAGGGAGCGGCGAAATCGCCGGCGCGAAAACGCAAGACCTCACCACCTCCCAGCATTACCAAGGACAATATCGACGATGCGCTGGATCATTACCGGCAGATGCTGCTGATCCGCCGCTTTGAGGAGAAGGCGGGGCAGATGTACGGCATGGGCCTGATCGGCGGCTTTTGTCATCTCTACATTGGCCAGGAGGCGGTTGTCGTCGGCGTGCAGGCGGCGATCAGCGAGGGCGACACGCAACTGACGTCTTATCGCGACCACGGCCACATGCTGGCCAGCGGCATGGGCGCCAAGGGTGTAATGGCCGAATTGACCGGGCGCATCGGGGGCTATTCCAAGGGCAAGGGCGGCTCCATGCATATGTTCAGCCGGGAAAAGAATTTTTTCGGCGGGCACGGCATTGTCGGGGCCCAGGTGCCCATCGGCGCCGGTTTGGCCTTTGCCCACAAGTACCGGGGCAGCGACCGGCTGTCCCTGACCTATTTCGGCGATGGCTCGTCCAACCAGGGCCAGGTCTACGAATCCTTCAACATGGCGGCGTTGTGGCAATTGCCGGTGATCTTCATTATCGAGAACAACCAATACGCAATGGGCACCTCTTTGGGCCGTGGTTCGGCCCAGACCGATTTATACCGCCGCGGCGAAAGCATTGGCATCGAGGGCGTGCAGGTGGACGGCATGGACGTACTCGCGGTCAAGGCGGCCAGCGAGCGGGCAGTGGCCCATGTCCGCGCGGGCAAGGGCCCGATTCTGATGGAAATGAAGACCTACCGCTATCGCGGCCATTCCATGTCCGATCCGGCCAAATACCGCACCAAGGAAGAGGTGCAGCGGGTCCGCGCCGAGCGGGATCCGATCGATCAATTGCGGGAAAAGATACTGGAATCCAATCTGGCCGACGAAGACGCCCTGAAGGCCCTGGACCGGGACGTCAAGGACATCGTCACGGAGGCGGCGGAATTCGCCCAGAACAGCCCGGAGCCCGATCCGTCCGAGCTGTATACAGATATCTTGATGGAGGCCTAGGTCATCATGCCCGTCACCATCACCATGCCCGCCCTCTCTCCCACCATGACCGAAGGCACTGTCGCCGCCTGGCTGGTGGCGGAAGGGGAAAGCGTCTCGCCCGGCGACATGATAGCCGAAATTGAAACCGACAAGGCGACCATGGAAGTGGAAGCGATCGACGACGGCGTGTTGGGCAGAATTCTGATCCCCGCCGGTACCGAAAACGTTGCCGTGAACACCCCGATCGCCATCCTGCTGCTGGATGGCGAAGATGCCGCTACCCTTGATGACGTCGATACAGCTGCTCCGCCGTCCGCGGCCGTGGAAGCTGAACC
>JAPYUH010000051.1:0-11091 GCA_029936195.1 Alphaproteobacteria bacterium | reverse complement strand
CCCTTGATGACGTCGATACAGCTGCTCCGCCGTCCGCGGCCGTGGAAGCTGAACCCGCGGCCATCACCGCCGCCGTACCGGCGGCACCCATCGCGGCGCCCGCCACTGAAATTGTTATCGAGGCCGAGGTGCCCCCCGGTACGGAGATGGTCTCCACCACGGTGCGCGATGCTCTGCGCGATGCCATGGCGGAAGAGATGCGGCTTGACGAAAATGTCTTCCTCATGGGCGAGGAGGTTGCGGAATACCAGGGCGCCTACAAGATCAGCCAGGGCATGCTGGCGGAATTCGGCGACCGCCGCGTGATCGATACCCCGATTACCGAACACGGCTTCACCGGCATCGCGGTAGGCGCCGCATTTGGCGGTTTGAAACCGATTGTCGAATTCATGACCTTCAACTTCGCCATGCAGGCCATTGACCATATCATCAATTCCGCGGCCAAGACCCTGTACATGTCCGGCGGCCAGATGGGCTGTCCCATCGTCTTTCGCGGCGCCAACGGCATCGCCTCCCGCGTGGGCGCGCAGCATTCCCAATGCTATGCTTCATGGTATGCCCATTGCCCCGGCCTGAAAGTGGTCTCGCCCTACACGGCGGCGGATGCCAAGGGCTTGTTGAAAAGCGCCATACGTGATCCAAATCCGGTGATTTTTCTGGAAAACGAATTGATGTACGGCACGACCTTCGATGTTCCCGTGCTGGACGACTTTACCGTGCCCATCGGCAAGGCCCGCATCGCCAAAAATGGAACCGATGTCACCATCGTGGCGTTTTCCATTTCCGTCGGCTGGGCCTTGGAGGCCGCCGAGCAGTTGGCGGAAATGGGCATTTCCGCCGAAGTGATCGATCTGCGTTCCCTGCGTCCCATCGACATGCCGACTTTGTTGCAATCGGTTGCCAAGACCAACCGCTGCGTCACGGTGGAGGAAGGCTGGCTGGCCTGCGGCATCGGTGCGGAGCTGTCCGCCAGCATCATGGAGCAGGCCTTCGACGATCTGGACGCCCCGGTCACCCGTGTGGGGGGCGAGGACGTACCCATGCCCTATGCCGCCAATCTGGAGGCCCTGGCCCTGCCCACGCCGGCCGGCATCGTGGCCGCCGCCAAGGCCGTCTGCTACCGCTAGTTTCTGAAAAAAAGCGTCAACTACGGGATATTGAGCCATGCCCATTATTATCACCATGCCTGCCCTGTCCCCCACCATGACCGAGGGTACCTTGGCCAAATGGATCATGAACGAGGGCGATGCGGTGCGTTCCGGCGACATGCTGGCGGAGATCGAGACCGATAAGGCGACCATGGAGGTTGAGGCCATTGACGAAGGCATCCTGGCCCGCATCCTGGTCCCCGAGGGCACCGAAGGTGTGCCGGTCAACGCTCCCATCGCCGTGTTGTTGGAGGACGGCGAGGACGCTTCGGCGATTGATGCTGCCCTGGCGGCCGCGCCTGCCCCGGCGCCAATGGCTCCGGCAGCCGAGGCGCCAGCCGCCGAACCAATTCCGGCGGCGGCAATTCCCGCACCCACACCCGCACCTGCCGCCGATCCGGTTTCGGGTGACGGCCGCATTCTAGCCTCGCCCCTGGCCAAGCGCATGGCGGCCCAGGCCGGGCTGGAATTGGCCCAGGTTTCGGGCAGCGGCCCACGCGGCCGAATTGTCAAGGCGGACATTGAAGCGGCGGTCGCCGGTGGTGTCGCGGCCGTGGCGCCCGCGCCCGCCGCCCCTGCGCCTTCCTCGATTCCCGCATCGGCGGCGGTGCCGGCGGCGCCTGGCGATGATTTCGAGCTGGAGAAGCTGTCCTCCATGCGCAAGATCATTGCCCGGCGGATGACCGAGTCGAAACAGCAGGCGCCGCATTTCTATCTCACCGTGGATTGCGAAATCGATGCGCTGCTGGCCCTGCGCAAGCAACTGAATGACAAGGCCGACGGCGCCTACAAGCTGTCGGTCAACGATCTGGTGATCAAGGCCGCCGCCGTGGCCCTGATGAAGGTGCCCGACGCCAACGTGGGCTATTCCGAAGAGGGCCTGCGGCGTTACCGCAACGCCGATATCTCCGTCGCCGTGGCTTCCGAAAAAGGTTTGATTACGCCTATTATTCGCAATGCCAACGGCAAGGGGCTGGAAGCGATCTCGAAAGAGATGCGGGAGCTGGCGCAAAAGGCCAATGATGGCAAGCTGACACCTGAAGAGTATCAGGGCGGCAGCTTCTCCATCTCCAATCTAGGCATGTTCGGCATCAAGCAGTTCGATGCGGTAATCAACATGCCCCAGGGCTGCATCCTGGCGGTTGGCGCCGGCGAGCAACGGCCCGTGGTCAAGGACGGCGCCCTGGCCATCGCCACGGTGATGTCGGTTACCGTATCGGTGGATCACCGCGCGGTTGATGGCGCGGTCGGCGCGCGATTCCTGGCGGCCTTCAAGGGGCTGATCCAGGATCCAATGACAATGTTACTGTGACCATGCTGTTATAGGGAGCGGAAACAATGGCGGGACAAGCGTTCGATCTGGTCGTCATCGGCACCGGGCCGGGGGGCTATGTGGCGGCCATCCGCGCGGCGCAACTGGGTCTGTCCGTGGCGGTGGTGGAGCGGGAAAACTTGGGCGGCATCTGTCTGAACTGGGGCTGCATCCCCACCAAGGCGCTGTTGCGCTCGGCCGAGGTCTATCATCTGGCCAAGACGTCCGCCGACTATGGTTTCACGATCAAGGATATCGAGATTGATATCGATGCCATCGTCAAACGCAGCCGCGGCATCGCCAAGCAGTTGAACGGCGGCGTTGGCCATTTGTTGAAGAAAAACAAGGTCGAGGTGCTGAACGGCCATGGCCGTCTGCTGGGCAAGGGCCGCATCGCCATTGAAGTCGACGGCACGGCGGTCATGGAGGTCAGCGGCAAGCATATCATCCTGGCCACCGGCGCCCGTGCCCGGGACCTGCCGGGCATGGAGGCGGACGGCAAACAGATCTGGAACTATCGCCATGCCCTGGTCGCCGATCGCGTGCCCAAGCGGCTGTTGGTTGTGGGTTCTGGCGCCATCGGGATCGAGTTTGCCAGTTTTTTCAACACCCTGGGGTCCGAAACCACGGTGGTTGAGGTGTTGGACCGGGTGCTGCCGGTGGAGGACGCGGAAATCTCGGCCATGGCGCACAAGGCCTTTGAAAAACAGGGCATGCGCATCCTGACCGGCGTTCAGGTCAAGGGCTTGAAAAAGGCCGCCGATGGTGTCACCGCGACCATTGAAACTGCGGGTGGCAAGACCGAGGCCATCGTCGCCGACCGGGTCATCATGGCCGTTGGCATCGTCGGCAATGTGGAAGACCTTGGCCTGGAGAACACCTTGGTGCATGTGGATCGCAGCCATGTGGACGTAGACCCGTGGCTGGCCACAAGCGAGCCCGGCGTCTACGCCATTGGCGATCTGGCCGCCCCGCCCTGGTTGGCGCACAAGGCCTCCCACGAAGGGGTCATCTGCGTCGAAAAGATTGCCGGCGTGGCGGATGTGCATCCTCTCAATGCCATGAATATTCCCGGTTGTACCTATTGCCAGCCGCAGGTGGCTTCCGTCGGTCTGACGGAAGCGGCGGCGAAGGCTGCGGGGCAAGATGTCCGCGTCGGGCGTTTTCCGTTCATTGGCAACGGCAAGGCCATCGCGCTTGGCGATCCGGAAGGCATGATAAAGACCATTTTTGACAAGGCGACGGGCGAATTGCTGGGCGCGCATATGATCGGGCCGGAGGTAACGGAACTGATCCAGGGCTATACCGTGGCCCGCACAATGGAAACTACCGAGGCGGAATTGCTGCACACGGTGTTCCCCCATCCGACCCTGTCGGAAGCCATGCATGAATCGGTCCTTGACGCCATGGACCGGGTCATCCATTTCTAAGACCTAGGTAATTGGATACGAGCCGACAACATGGCCGACAGCGATGTAGCAGCGCGCCAATGGCGCCACCCGGAAAAGCGTAACCGGCCGGATAGTCCGACGCGCCGCAAGCCGCCCTGGATCAGGGTCAAGGCGCCCAATTCGCCGACCTACTTCGAAACCCGAAATCTCATGCGCAGCCATAACCTGAACACCGTGTGCGAGGAAGCGGCCTGTCCCAACATCGGTGAATGCTGGAGCCGGAAACACGCCACCATGATGATCATGGGCGATACCTGCACCCGCGCTTGCGCCTTTTGCAACGTCAAAACCGGGTTGCCCAACGCCTTGGACGCCGATGAGCCCGAGAACGTGGCCAGGGCGGTAAAAACCCTTGGCTTGCGCCATATCGTGATCACTTCGGTGGATCGGGATGACCTGGCTGATGGCGGGGCGGCTCATTTCGCCGAAGTTATCACACGCACCAGGGAATTGGCGCCTAACACCACTATCGAAGTCCTGACGCCGGATTTCCTGGGCAAGGACGGCGCCTTGGAGGTTGTGGTGGCGGCGCGGCCGGATGTCTTCAATCATAATCTGGAGACAGTCCCAGGGCTCTATCCCACGGTTCGGCCCGGCGCGCGGTATTTCGCCTCGTTGCAGCTTTTGGCCAAGGCCAAGGAACTGAACAACGATATCTTCACCAAGTCCGGCATCATGGTTGGCCTGGGCGAGGAGAGGCAGGCGGTGCATCAGGTGATGGATGATCTGCGCGCCGCGGATGTGGATTTTTTGACCATCGGGCAATATCTCCAACCCACGCCCAAACATCACCCGGTTGTCGATTTTATCACGCCGGAGCAATTCGCGGCCTTTGAACAGGCCGCCCGCGGCAAGGGCTTTCTCATGGTCGCGGCAAGCCCCTTGACCCGGTCATCGTATCATGCCGACCGGGATTTCGCCGCCCTGCGTGAAAATCGCCTGCGGCGCCGGGCGGAGCTGGCCTGATTTCATGCCAACCCATGGGGAGCGAAAAATCCTGCCCTATAGCCAGGAACAGATGTTCGATCTGGTCGCCGATATCGAACATTATCCTGAATTCTTGCCCTGGTGCGTGGCCTGCCGCATTACCAAGACGGACGGCCCGGTGATCTGGGGCGACCTGATGGTCGGCTTCAAGGTCTTCCGCGAGACTTTTACATCGAAAGTGACCCTGCATCCCCCCGATGCCATTGACGTGGAATACATCAATGGGCCGTTCCGCTACCTGAACAATCATTGGAAGTTCAATGCCGTTCCTGGCGGAGCCGGGACGGAGATCGATTTCTTCATCGATTTCGAATTCCGCTCCCGCCTGCTGCAGGCCGTGGCGACGCCCATATTCAACGAAGCCGTGCGCCGCATGGTCGGCGCGTTCGAAGCCCGGGCCGAAGTGAAATATGCCACAAACCCGCCCGCGGCCGGCCTATCAGAGCCGATTTAAGCCATCTGCAGAACCACGAGATTGTGGATGCCGTGGATGATGCTGGGGACCCACAGGCTTTCGGAATATTCGTATATCCAGGCTAAAAACAGGAACAGGGCAAACAGGCCCGGCATGGCGCCCAGGTCAAAATGCATGATCCCGTGTGCCACGGCGGCCAGGCCGGCGGCGTTCCAAAGGCTGAAACGGCGGCGCAGCCAGCCGAACAGCAGGCCGCGAAAGACTATTTCCTCCATCAAGGGCGACAGCACGGCGATGCCCAGGACCATGGTCAGGAAATAGACCGGCTGGCCCAAGGCTTGCTCCGGCGAAAGGGGCAGGGCGGGGCCTGTCGCCGGGCCCAGCAGGGGCCGGGTCAGGGCGGTGATCAGCATGGTTGCCGGCACGGACAAAACGCCCAGGCCAACGGCCCGCAACAGCCACTGCCGAGAGGTCCAGGAAAATCCCAGGCCGGCCCAGCCGTGCGCCTCCCGCCAGACCGTGGCAAACCAGATCCAGATAATGGCGGCCAGACTGGGCAGCACGACAAAGCCCAGCATCAGTTCCGCCGGCCCGATCTGCTCCATCGGACCGAGCACCCGGCGGCTCATCAGGGCGACGCCGACCTGTATGACAATGGCGCCGACGACGGCCAGGCGCATGTCCCGTGTATCCAGACTAGGCGGCATGATTTATTCCAATTGCCGAGCCAGCATTTCAAATGCCGTCCGCACCGTCGCCTCCCGAATACCGCCGCGGCCCAGATCGCCATAGTGTTGTTCAACGTGCAGGGTTTCGCCGCCGCGCCGGGCGCAGGCCAGATGCACCAGGCCGACGGGTTTATCCTCCGTCCCCCCGCCGGGGCCCGCCACGCCGGTAACGGCAACGGCAAGATCCGCGTCGGAATGGGCGATGGCGCCTTCCGCCATGGCCCTGGCCACGGGCTCGGACACCGCGCCGTGGCGGTCAATCAGTGTCATCGGTACGTCCAGCATGGTGTTCTTGGCTTGGTTGGAATAGGTGACGAAGCCGCGATCAACCACGTCGGAGGAACCGGCAATTTCGGTCAAACAGCCGGCAATCAGGCCGCCGGTACAGGATTCCGCCGTCGCCACCATGAACTTTGCCTCGCGGCAGGCCTGCAGCAACGCCGTTGCCTGACCCTCTAGATCCGGCCCGAACATCAGTATTTGGCCATAACGTGGTCGGCGAAGTCCTTGAAATTCCGTCGCGCCACGGCCACGGGCGGCAACAAGGACACCTCTTTCAGGCCGCCCGCCTCCAACTTGCGCAGGCGCTCGATAATTTCGTCGGGCTCGCCCACCAGGCCGCCCGAGGCCTTGATCATCTCCGGTGTGATAAACCGCCGCTCCCGGTCGGGCAGAAAAGCGCAATGGCCCGTATGCAATATCTGATGCCGCCGCGCCTTCTCCATCTCGGTCTCGACATAGGATTTATATTGCTCCCAGACGTCGCGCACGGATCCGAGGATGAAGTCGTCGTCGCCTCGTTGCAGATAAATTTCGTACCAGAAATGCAGCGAGGCGGCGACCTCGGCGCCGGTTTCGTCAATCACCCGCTCCGAAGTCAGATCTTCGCCTGGTTTTAGGACGCAGGCAAAGGTGAGGACGGCGGTATGAAAATCATCGTCCAAGGTGCGCCCGGCGTCCGCCGCGCCCCGATGCATGCGTTCCAGGTTCTTGGTCAGCAAACCATAGGGTTCGTTGCCCGCCCCGATGCGGCCGTCGCCGTAAGCGCCCGCGGCGGCCAGCGCCTTGGGGCCGTTGGCGGCGACATAGATGGGCACCGCCTGTTCGGTATTGATGCAGTCCAGCTCCCGGTCCAGGAATTTGATCGGCTTGCCCTGATATTCCACTTCCTCGCCCGCCAGCAGGCCGCGCACCACGCGCAGATAATTTCGAAAGGCCGTGGGCTGCATGGGATTCTGGCCCATCACCCGCATGGCCGTATGTCCCGTCCCAATCCCTAGGAAAACCCGGCCCGGCGCCAGTTTGTTGATGGAGGCGATGGAATGGGCCGTCACCGGTGCCAGGCGCGTGCCGGCAATGGCCACGCCCGTGCCCAGGCGCAGCTTGGTGGTATTCTGCGCCGCCAGGGCCATGGTGGCGTAGCAATCGGACCAGATCATCTGGCTGTCGGGCACCCAGCCGGCGTCGTAACCCAGATCCTCCAGGTAAGGAAATATCTGCCAATCATCAATCTTGGTCACGACCATGCCGCCGAATTTCATCTTTGCTTCCTCTTTGTCAGTACCAATGGCGAAACGCCGCGATGGCCGCCAGGGGATACAGGGCGGCCAGAATGTCATCCAGCATGATGCCTAGACCGCCATGAACCTTGGCATCGGCCCAACTGGCGGGCCAGGGCTTCGTAATATCGCACAGTCGGAACAACAAGAAAGCCGCCAGATAATATAACGGCTCCAGCGGTGCGGCGATCAGCACCAGCCATTGGCCCGCAACCTCGTCAATCACCACGGCACCGGGATCGCTACCATCGCCCGCTCGTTCATAGACTCCGCCGGCCCAGCATCCCAAGGCGAAAACCACCAAGGTCGCCGTGGCAAGCGCAATGGTGCCGCTGAAATGGACAATGACCCAGGCACAGGGCAGGGCGGCCAACGAGCCCCAGGTGCCGGGCGCGGGCCGCAACAGTCCGGCGCCGAACCATGTCGCCAACAGGCAGGCCGGGTGGGTCAAGGGAAGTGCGGATCTGGACATTCAAGCCATGGACATTCAGAAGGGCAGGCGAACGGTGGCGGTGGCTTGCGCCGCAATGCCTTCGTTGCGGCCAGTAAAGCCCAGGCGTTCCGTGGTGGTCGCCTTGATGCTGACCCGTGATTGCTCCAGCCCGGCGATGTCTGCGAGACGAGCCGCCATGACCTGGTGGTGGGGGCTGATTTTCGGCCGCTCGCAGATGATGGTCAGGTCCAGATGCGCCAGCCGGCCGCCCAGGTCATGCAACCGGGCGACGGCGAAGGCGACAAAACGGGCCGAGTCCGAATCCGCCCATTGACCGTCGCTGGGTGGAAAATGGCGGCCGATGTCGCCGTCGCCGATGGCACCCAGAATGGCGTCGGTGACCGCATGCAAGGCCACATCCGCGTCGCTGTGCCCCGCTAATCGGGCGTTATGGGGAATGTCGACGCCGCACAGGCGGACCTGGTCGCCCGGTTCGAACCGATGCACGTCAAACCCCTGGCCAACCCGAACGTCGAACAACCGGGCGGCATGGGCGGCATCGGCGCGGGCCAGATCATCCGCCGTGGTGATCTTGCCGTTGTCCGGCGATCCCGCCACGATTTTGACGTCCATCCCGGCGGTGCGCGCAATTGAGGTGTCATCCGTATGCCCGGTCCCCGCGCTTTCATGCGCGGCCAGGATGGCGCCATAGGTGAACCCCTGGGGCGTTTGGGCCTGCCAAATGCCGTCGCGGGAGACTTCGTCCGTGATCAAGCCATCCGCCCCGCGTTTCAAACTGTCAACCACGGGTACGGCGGCGACGGCGCCTTCGTGTCCCGCCAGACCGGCAAGTACATTGTCGATGACCAGCCCCGAAACAAACGGTCGGGCGCCGTCGTGGATCAGGACGCGATCGGGGCCCAGGTCCGCCAATCCACGCAAACCATGCAGAACCGACTGTTGCCGGCTGTCACCGCCGATGATCGGTGGTAAAAGATCAAGCCCCTGGGCGGCCGCCGCGTAGTGCGCCTGGTCTTCCGCCCCAATCACGGCTGCCACGGCGGTAATGGCGGGATGATGGCAAAAGGCCAGCAGAACATGGCGCAGCACGGGAATGCCGGCCAGGCTTTGATATTGCTTGGCCACCGCCCCCCCGGCGCGTGCCCCGCGCCCAGCCGCGACCACCAACGCGGCGGTAATATGTTTTTCGTCTTCCAACATATTCGGAACTTAGCATGCCTTGCCAATCGGCCTGTGATATTAACGCCCGAATTTTTCGCAACGGGATAATGAAATGACGAATGTCGACGTGCAGTTGGATGACCGGGGCACCGGACGGATCGCCTGGGTCCGCATGGATAATCAGAGCCGTCTGAACGCCGGTTCCCTGGAACTGGTGGATCAATTGAAAACCGCCTTTGAGAAACTGGCCGGGGACGATGGATTGCGGGCCGTGGTCTTGACCGGGGCGGGGGACCGGGCCTTCATGGCCGGTGCGGATCTGAACGATCTGGCCGGGCTGGACCCGGACAGCGGCCGGAAATTCATCACCCAATTGCACCATGCCGCCGCCGCTATCCGCGCCCTGCCGGTGCCGGTTATCGGTCGCTTGCAGGGCTTCTGCTTCGGCGCGGGATTGGAACTGGCGGCGGCCTGCGATTTCCGGGTGGCGGATGATACCTTTGTCATGGGTATGCCGGAGGTCAAGGTGGGTCTGCCGTCGGTCATCGAGGCTGCTTTGTTGCCGCGCCTGATAGGCTGGGGCCGGACGCGGGAGATGTTGTTGACCGGCGTCAACTATGATGCAGACGAAGCCCTGGCCATGCACTTCGTGGAAAAGCTGGTGCCGGGGTCGGAGCTGGACAACTGGGTCGAAGTTTGGCTGGGCCGTATCCTGGAAGCGGGTCCCGTGGCGGTACGAGCGCAAAAAGCCTTGATCGGGCAATGGGAGGAGCTGGGCCTGGCGGCGTCCATCCAGGCCGGTATCGATACCTTCAGCGATGCCTACAAAACGGACGAGCCGAACCGAATGCTGGCCCCCTTCATGAAGCCGAAATAATACCACCTTGCAATGATAGGAACCCATAGAGACGTATATTGGGCGTTTTCGGGTAGGAGCGTGCGCCGATGCGATACGGGGTATCGTTAGGGGTGCGCGACGTCGTCCGAAAGCGCCCAATATACGCCCTTCGGGTCGCCTCAGCGGCCCCTCGGATGGCGTCGTGAAGGCTTGACGATATCCCGTATCGCCTGCACCCTCGCTCCTACCCGAGGGGCCGCTGAGGCGATCTCTATGGGTTCCTATCATTGCAAGGTGGTATAAGCATGGCGGCGCAACACTGGGTGTTCGGTTACGGCTCCCTCATGTGGCAGCCGGATTTCCCTTATGTCGAGCGGCGGCCGGCCCTGGTGCGGGGCTGGCACCGGGTCCATGCTCTATGCAGCACCATGTCCTGGGGCTCGCCCGAAAAGCCGGGCCTGATCCTTACACTGGCGGGCGGCGGGGACTGTCTTGGCACGGCATTTCGCGTCGCACCGGGCCATTGGTGGCGGACGCGGAGTTACTTGCGCAAGCGCGAAGCTGCTTATCGCCACATCCAGGTAACCGCCGTCACGCCCCGGGGCGAAATATCGGCCCTGACCTTTGCCGCCGATCCCCGCCATGGCCGCTATATCGGCAAGCAAAACCTGGCGAAAAGTGCTCGCATGGTGGCCCAGGGCGCGGGCGGCAAGGGCACCTCTCGTGGCTATCTGGCGGGCACCATTGCCGCTATCCGCGCCATGGGCGGTCAGCCGGAGCCGTTGTTATTACGGTTGCAGGCGGAAGTGGAGCTTGTTATTCGTCAACAGCGATAGGGATTATGGTCCGAAACCTTCCCCGGCGCGGCGGTCATTTTCCGCGATCCATTGGCGGTCCCGTTCAATGCAATTGTGTCCGTCATCAAATCATTTGGGACATGTGATGCTGTTTTCGATGGGAGGATCTGGCTCATCTAGGTTTGCTGTTATGCCGCTTGTCGTTGATGGTTCAAGCGGCGGTTTTGGATGGTCAGTTTCT
>JAPYUH010000316.1 GCA_029936195.1 Alphaproteobacteria bacterium | reverse complement strand
GGGTTAAACCGTTTCGTCCTAGTCCTCGGCCGCTTCACGCTCGGCGCGTTTTTTCTCCACGATTTTTGTGCCCAGAATGGAAATTTCATAGAGCAGCAAGATGGGAATGCCCAGACCGATCTGGCTGATCACGTCGGGCGGCGTCAACAGGGCGGCGGCGGCGAAAGTAACGACGACGGCGTATTTGCGTTTCGCCGCCAATCCCTTGGACGAGACCATGCCGGCCCGCGCCATGAGCATCAAGACCACGGGCAACTGGAATGACAGCCCGAAGGCGAAGATCAATTTCATCACCAGGGAGAGATATTCGTTGACCTTGGGCTCCATCACGATGGCCAGGGTGCCGGCGCCGCCCGCCTGTTCGAAGCTGATGAAGAATTTCCAGGCCAGGGGGAAAATCAGATAATAGACCAGGGACGCGCCCATCAAAAACAACACCGGCGTGGCCATCAGGAACGGCAGAAAGGCGCGCCGCTCATGTTTGTATAGGCCCGGCGCGACAAAGGCCCAGAGCTGTCCCGCGACAATGGGAAAGGTCAGGCAGACGGAACCGAAAAAGGCGACTTTCAAATAGGTGAAAAAGGCTTCATGCAGGCCCGTATAGATCAGCCGGCGGCCCGGTTGGCCCTCCATCAAATCGGCCAGGGGCTGGACCAGAAAGGTATAGATCTCCTCCGCCACCAAATAGCACAGCACGAAACCGATGACCAAGGCACCAATGGACCACAGCAAGCGGTTGCGCAATTCCACCAGATGCTGGATCAGCGGCATTTTCTCAGACTCGACCTCGTCATCGGCCGCAGTCTTGCTCTCGTCTTCCGCCTCGGAATTTAGTTCAATTTGTTCCTGGGACATGGCTCAGGCGTCCGAATTTTTTTTGTCGGCCCGCTCTTCCACGTCCGCCTCAGCCGTTGGCGTCTCGTCCTGGTCGGAGGAACGATGCACGGGGTTGTCAGCCTCCCACTCCGCCAGCTCTTCATCCGAGGCATCGAAGTCGTCATCATCGTCGGGCTCCAGATCCGGCGGCTCGATACTGGCGGCGTCCTCGTCGGGGGGCAATTTCATGGGCGTTGGCGGCGGCGGCGGCATAACGGTACTGGCGCCGCTGAAATCGTCGCTAAAATTACTGATGCTATTGGCGGATTTGCGCAAATCGTCCAACTCCGTCTCGGCAATCATGTCGTTGACGCTGGTTTGCAATTCCCGGGTCATGGCCCGGGCCTTGGACACCCATTGTCCAACGGTACGCAATGCGCGGGGCAACTCTTTTGGCCCGATCACCACGATCGCCACGACGGCGATCATCAACATTTCGCTCCAACCAATATCCAACATGGCGCCCTATCCCGCTTCGTCCCGGTTCGTCCCGTGTCGCGCAGACGTCCGGAACCGAAGCCACGGAGACCTAGCGAACAGACCTAACTCTTGGCCGTTTCGTCCGCCGTATCGTCCTTGGCGACGCTGGCCTGGACCGGCTTGGCGTCGTCGCCCGGCATGGCATCGGTGGATTTATCCGCAACGGCCACGTCTTCCGCCATGCCGGCCTTGAAGCTTTTGATGCCCTTGGCCATGTCGCCCATCAGGGCCGAGAGTTTGCCGCGGCCGAATAACAGCACGACCAAAAGGACGACGATGGCGATCTGCCAAAAACTCAAACCCATGAGATCAACTCCATATGCAGGGTCGTATTGCAAGGTTGCGGGATACTGCGATTGCCCGCCAAATTGGCCGGCAATATGGCAGAACCCTCGCCGGGACGCAACGTAGCACAAATATAGGGAACGCGGCCTGAAACGCTAGCTTTGAAGATCAATAATTTCGGCCGTTTGGGGCTCGTTGCGATCGTCGTCAACTGCATCATCGTGTTCGGGTAAAATGGCCATGCTGCCGTCGTCGCCCTCTTCCAGCGGGTCTTCGGGCTCCCGGTGCGACAGGGGCAAAAGATCCGTGCGCGCCTGACCTTCCAGCAGACCCGAGGCCTTCAACTCATCCAGGCCCGGCAAATCCTTGGCCGATTGAAATCCAAAATGCTCCAAAAACCCTTCCGTGGTGCCATATGTGACGGGGCGGCCCGGCGTGCGTCGGCGGCCCCGAATGCGGACCCAGCCCAGTTCAATGAGCAGATCCAAGGTGCCCTTGGACAGGCTGACGCCGCGCACATCTTCGATCTCGGCCCGGGTGACCGGCTGATGATAGGCGGTGATGGCCAGGATTTCCAGGGCGGCGCGGGATAATTTGCGGGTCTGTTGGCGATGCTCCTGCAACAAAAAATGTAGGTCCGGTGCCGTGCGCAGGGCCCATTTCCCCGCCACCCGCACCAGGTTGACGCCCCGATTTTCGTAGACCGCCACCAGCTCCGCCAACAACACCGGCACGTCGGCGCCGTCGGGCAGACGGGCCGACAGGCTGGCCTCGTCCAACGGTTCCGTTGCCGCGAACAGCAAGGCCTCGGCCATGCGCAGATAGCCAGATGCCTCTTCCGCGGTGACCTTTTCCACGGTCGGCTCTCCGTTGGATGCAGTCTCAGCCGTCATGGCCCTCGGCCTCCCTGATATGCTCCTTGAGGTACAATGGTCCGAAGGTCTGGCCCTGGCGGATATTCAGCCGCCCTTGCTTGGCCAACTCCAACGATGCCGTGAAGGTCGAGGCCAAGGCCGAACGCAGGGCCATGCCCGGGCCCAATTCCCTTGGTAGGAAGGCCTCCAGGCTGGCCCAGTCTGGCATCTTACCCAAAATCGCGGTGAGCCGCCGCAGGGCCTCCTCAACCGACAGTATGGCCGGTGGCCGGGGCGTGAAGGAGGTGACCACCGCGCGGTCTACTTGCCCTACATAGGCCATCAGCAGATCATACAGGCTGCATTCATAACGGGACTTGCGGATGACGGTGATGCCCTCGGGCTCGCCACGGGGAAACACATCCACGCCCAGCCGCTCCCGCGCCATCAGGATATCCGCCGCCTCGCGCATGGCCTCAAGGCGCTGCAATTGATGCTGCAGGCGGGCCACCAGTTCGGCGCCGGTAGGTTCGTCGTCGCCAGGCAGGGCGGGCAGCAACAGCCGCGATTTCAAATAGGCCAGCCAGGCCGCCATGACCAGATAATCGGCGGCCACTTCCAAGCGCATGCGCTTGGCCTGGGCAATAAAGGCCAGATATTGTTCCGCCAGGGCCAAAATTGAAATGCCGGTCAAATCCAGCTTCTGTTGCCGCGCCAGGGTCAGCAACACATCCAACGGCCCTTCATAGCCATCCAGCGCCACCTGAAAACCGTCCCCCTGCCCGGCCGCATGTTCCGCCCGCGGCGGCGGCCCTTCGAAGGCTTCAACGGCAGCCTCGACGGTCTGCGGGTTCGGGGTATCGGTCTGGCTCATCCCCGGATCATAACCGATTCAGCTCCCCGACCCAAGATGATATGGGCCGAAAAGCGCAATATCTTGTGGGTAACTTCTCACAAATCGCAAAATAAGCCCAAACTGTTGTGCTTGGCCCCAACCTTTGCCGCGGGCCGCTCACCACATCATCCGGATAAACGGGAGGATATGGGGAAAGACCAATGGTTTGCCGCTAGCCCATATTCGAGATTGAACTACCCGCCCGCTCCCCCTGTCCGTCCACCCATTAATGGTACCC
>JAPYUH010000050.1 GCA_029936195.1 Alphaproteobacteria bacterium | reverse complement strand
AGAACTTCCGTTACGAATTTTGTTTGCTCCGCCGCCATCTGTTTCCGCCGTCCTAATAGTTCCGTGGCATGGGTTTGTAGAGAAATTCCTCGCCCAAGGCGGCGATGTCCGGGGCGCCGAGTTGGGCCATGACGAGGCCGACCTCGCGATCGATGATGTCGATGGCCTTGACGGCGCCGGGCTTAGCGGCGGCGGAGACGCCGTAGAGGGTAAAGCGGCCGGTGAAGACGAAATCGGCGCCCAGACACAATGCCGTGACGATGTCGGAGCCACGCTGGATGCCGCTGTCCAGCATGATGGTCATGCGGTCGCCCACCGCCGCGACAATGCCCGGCAACACTTCGATCGAAGCCGGCGAGCGGTCCAGTTGGCGGGCGCCGTGGTTGGAGACGACGATACCGTCGACGCCAAGTTCCGCCGCCTTGATGGCGTCTTCCACGTGCATGATGCCCTTGATGACCAAATTGCGCGGCCAGATTTCCCGGTACCGCGCCACGTTGTCCCAGGTCAGGGGGGCTGTGACCTGTTCGCTGACTAGGTTGCCCACGTCATCGGCGCTGGCGCCCGCCTTGGCATAGGGCAGCCAGTTGGAGATCACCGGCATGCCGTGGCGCAGATATTCGGCCAGCCAACCGGGATGGCCCAGGGCATCCAGTCTGGTTTCCAGGGTCATCTTCAAGGGCCGGGTGAAGCCGTTGCGGGTGTTGCGTTCGCGGTTTGAATGCACCGGAACATCGACGGTCACCACCAGGGTCGATAGACCGGCCGCATCCGCCCGGCGGATCATGTCTTCCGATATCTTTTCGTCCCGGGCCGCATAAAGCTGGAACCAGCCATGCTCCGGCGCCGTCTTGCCCAGTTCCTCCACCGTGCAATTGGCCGAGCCCGACATCACGAAGGGGATATTGGCATCGCGGGCGGCGGCCGCCAGCATCAGATCACCGCCGTGACGGAACAAGCCGATCAGCCCCGTGGGGGAAATGCCGAAGGGGTGGTCATAGGTACGGCCGAACAATTCGGTCTTTTGGTTGACGCCATTGATATTGCGCATGTAGCGGGGCACCAGGGGGGTGTCGCGAAAGGCCTGCTGGTTGCGGTCCAGGCCAACCTCGTCATCCGCCCCGCCCTCGATAAAGTCAAAAGCGATTTTGGGCAGACGCAGTTTCGCCAACTTGCGCAGATCGTCGTAGTTGATGGCATTATCGATACTCATGGTGTCCCCGGTCGTTTGTTGTTCTTGCAGCCGCCATTTTGACCCGGACAGGCCCCTAGGCCAAGAGATGCTTCACAGAAGCTTCGCGATGGGCGAAAATAAATCAAACACAAAAGGAGAGGAAACAACATGACGCTGACATTGGGCACGGGCGATTATCAATACCGGGTCAGGGAGGACTGGGCCAAACTGCCCGACGGTTGGGAGTTTCGCGACGTCGCCGGCGTGGCGGTGGACAGCAAGGATAATGTCTATGTCTTCAACCGGGGCGAACACCCCATGATGGTGTTCGACCGGGAGGGCAACTTCCTCCGCGCCTGGGGCGAAGGCCTGTTCGAGCGCGCCCATGGCCTGCACATCGGCCCGGACGATGCGCTGTATTGCACTGATGATGGCGACCACACTGTGCGCAAGTGTACCCTGGATGGCAAGGTATTGCTGGAAATCGGCGTGCCGGGCAAGCCGGTGCCGTATATGAGCGGCGAGCCGTTTCACCGCTGCACCCATACGGCGCTGTCGCCGGACAATCATATTTTCGTCTCGGACGGCTATGGCAATGCGCGGGTTCACAAATATTCGCCCGATGGCAAATTGGTCATGTCCTGGGGTGAATCCGGTACCGAACCGGGACAATTCAATATCGTCCACAACATCGTGGCCGACGACGACGGCTGGATCTACGTGGCGGACCGGGAGAACCACCGGGTGCAGGTGTTCGATACCAACGGCAAATACGAAACCCAGTGGAACAACCTGCATCGCCCGTGCGGTCTGTTCATGCCGCGCGGCGACTGCCCCCATTGTTTCATCGGCGAACTGGGGCCCGGCATGCCGGTCAACCGCCACGCCCCCAACCTGGGCCCCCGCCTGAGCATCGTCACCAACGAAGGCAAGTTGATCGCCCGCCTGGGCGGCGAGGACGGATTGGTCAACGAGCCGAACAAATTCATGGCGCCGCACGGCCTGGCTGTGGATTCCCGCGGCGATATCTATGTAGGCGAGGTTAGCTACACCAACTGGCCGGCCTCGTTCGGCGATCAACCCCGGCCGGAGGTGCTGCATACTTTGAAGAAGCTGGAGAAAGTTACGTAAGCGGCGCCCGCTCGTCATACAGGCGGGCGGCGGCTTCCATGGTCATGAATTCGGCGCCCAGGTCACGCAGCCTGTCGATCAGCCGTTCCAGCATCAGCATGCGGTGGCCCCGGCCAATGACATACGGGTGGCAGGTGTAGGTGAGGATGCCCCAGTCCGTGATCCGGGTCATATAGATGAAATCATCGACCCAGTTTTCCAGCACGCTGTTGGCGTTGCGGTGACCGGGCCGGGTGCCGGCCATTTCGAAATGCGGGTGGTCGTCCTGTGACCAGCTTATGGGCATTTCGATCAGCGGCGTATCGGCGCCGAATTCCATGGGTTTCTGCAAATCGATGACATCGCCCTGGCGCGCCCGGTAGGGGGAATAGTCGTGCCCCATCATGGAGCTTTCGTAATAGAAGCCGTGCTTGAGTAATAATTCCAAGGTATGGGGGCTCAAATCCCAGGCGGGGGAGCGATAGCCGCGCGCCTTCTGGCCGCACAGGCGTTCGATGGTTTCGTTGGCGCGGATCATCTCCGCCTCTTCCACTTCCCGCTCCAGCAAGGCCGGCTGCACGTGGGTCCAGCCGTGATGGCCGATTTCGTGGCCGCCCTGGACCACATCGGCGCAGGCTTCGGGATAGGTTTCGATGGTAAAGCCGGGGATGAACCAGGTGGTGGGTATTTCCTGGGCCTTCAACAGGGGCAGAAGGCGGCCGGCGCCGACAATGCCGAACTCGCCGCGCGAAATGGGTGTCGGGGTGGTCATGCCCCGGGCGATATGTCCCGACATGACGTCGAAATCAAAGGTCAAACATACGATGTGCCGTGCCATGGTTCTGCCTGTTCTGTAATTGTGTTCCGCCGCAATAGTGCGGTCAGTCGGCGTCGGTTGCAATCTGTCTGTTCTGAATGAGAAAATCCAGCAGGACGTCATTGAATTCCGCGCCGCGCTCTATATTGACCAGATGCCCGGCGCCTTCGATCACCGCCAGGCAGGCGCCTGGGATTTGCCGCTGCATCCCGGCGCCGGTCTCGGGCGTCGTCAAACGGTCGTCGGCGCCATAGATCAGTTGCACCGGCACCCTTATGGTGGCGATGTCGACGGGCCGGTTGTAACGGGTCGATGCCTCAATGGTCTTGATATAGCTGTCCTTGTGCAAGGCTTCGATGCTGGCCACGAGGCGCTGGAAATGTTCGGCAGAGGCATTTTGGCTGACCAGGGTTTTGGCCAATGGTTCGGCCATTTCCTGCAGGCTCTTGCCGGCCACCAGGGGCCCTTTGCGCAGGTTGATGAATTCGTCCATCTTCTCCGGCGACATGGTCGGCGTGGTGCCGGGAAAGCTGTCGCACAGGGTCAGGGTGGCCACCCGTCCGGGATAGCGGAAATACAAATCCTGGCTGATCCGCCCGCCCATGGACAGGCCGACCAGGTGGATTTTCGCAATATTCAGATGGTCCAGCAGGCGCAGGACGTCATCGGCGAAGTCGGCGAAGTTCAAGTCGCCGTCATAGTCATCGGATTGGCCATAGCCACGGGCATCCCAGGCCATGGCCATGAAACTTGGGGCACAGGCCAACAGCTGCTCCGTCCAATTGGTGCGGTTGCCGCCAATACCATGCAGGAAAAGAACCGGCGGTCCGGAGCCGATCAGGTCGTAGGCGATGCGCGGGCGCCCCGGCACGTGGGCGGTAACAATTTCCATGCTGTTCCAACTTACGATAATATTTCCATCAAAGAGGGAGAGAAGAATGCAAAGACGTACGTTTGGCAAGACCGGCCTGGAAGTATCCATTCTGGGTTTCGGCGGCGCGCCCGTCGGTTTTCTGGAGACGGAACAGCGGGAAGTTGCGGCGATCCTGAACAACCTGCTTGATCAGGGCGTCAACCTGATCGACACCGCCGCCGGCTACAGCGGCTCGGAACAGATGATCGGCAAGACCATTGGCCACCGGCGGGAAGACTATATCCTGGTCTCCAAATGCGGCCGCGAGATGGACGGGATCGAGGGCGCGGCCTGGTCGGAAGCCAATGTCCTGAATACTCTGGACCAGGCCCTGGCGCGGCTGCAAACGGATTATCTGGACGTGATGTTGCTGCACTCCTGCGATCTGGACACCCTGAAAGGGGGCGAGGCCGTGGGCGCCCTGGTCAAGGCACGGGATGCGGGCAAGATCCGCTTTCTAGGTTACGCCGGCGATAACGAGGCGGCCGCATATGCGGCCGGGTTGGACGATGTGGCGGTGATCGAAACCTCCATCAGTATTTGCGATCAGGCCAATATCGGAGGGGTACTAGCCCTGTGCCAACAGAACAATGTGGGCGTGCTGTCCAAACGCTCCATCGCCAACGCCGCCTGGAAAGGGGCTTCAAACCAACAAGGCATGTACGTGAACTATGCCGAGAATTACGCCCAGCGACTGGCGGCCATGGGGGTCATGCCGGAAGATTTGGGCTTTTCCGGCGCCGATGACTGGCCGGAAATCGCCCTGCGCTTTACCCTGTTCCAGACGGGTTTGAGCTGTGCCATCGTCGGCACCACGAAAGCGGGCAATGTGGCGGCCAACCTTGCCGCCGCCGCCAAGGGCCCCCTGCCCGACGATGCCGTCGCCACGTTGCGTTCAGCATTCCTGCGGGCCGAAAAAGCCTCGGGCGAACAGTGGTTGGGACTGCAATAGCGGCTAATTGTTACCTTTGAGTGCGGCGAGACCTGTACTCAGGGCTTCGCTCAGAAGTCCCATGTCGTGGTTGCAGGAGATCATCCGGTAGCCGCGGTTTTTCAGATCCAGGCCCCATTCCAGACTAGGCATCATGGCGCCCGCTGATTTACCGTTTTTTTCGGACGCCTCGACCAGTTTGTCGATGGCGCGCTGCAGGTCCGGATGGTCGTACTGGCCGGGAATGCCCAATGACAGGGATAAATCCATATGGCCCAAATGGGCGACGTCGATGCCGTCGACGGCCATGATTTCGTCAATATTCTCCAGCCCCTCCCTG
This sequence comes from Alphaproteobacteria bacterium, assembly GCA_029936195.1. GTDB lineage: Bacteria > Pseudomonadota > Alphaproteobacteria. The sequence goes on along the minus strand of JAPYUH010000050.1, from coordinate 15,363 downwards.
GTTTCGATCAGGGCGCAAACCAGGGTTCGGTCCATGGCGGCGGCGGCCTTGTCCGCGACATCGCCGCCTGTATAGTCATCATGGGCACCGCCGAAGATGGCGCCGCGCACGCCGGCGGGCGGGTAGCGGGTCCAACTGACAAGCTCGCGCGCCTCCGCCGCGCTGCCCACCATCTGGTACATCAGGCCGAAGCCGCCCACGTCCAGCATGCGGGCCGTGATGTGGTAGGCCTTGCCGGGCGGACGGGCCAGGGGAACCAGGCCGACCCCGGTGCAAAGCGCGAATTGGGTCTTCATGTCATTGATGGTGAAACCGCTGTGTTCCAGGTCGTAGAGAATGAACTCCGCGCCTGAATTGGCCACGATGCGCGGCAGGCCGGGGCTGAGGAATTCAAAGATCATGGTGCCGTAAACGGTCTCGCCGGCGGCAAGCTTGGCCTTCATGGGATTGCTGCGCATGGCCATCACCGGTTCACGAATTCAAGCACAGCATCGAAGCTGCCCTCGCGCACGACGACACGCTCAGCCTCGTCGATGGCGGGGGACGCAATGGCCCGGATCTTGTCCAGACTGTCCGTGCGAATGACCAAGGCGCCAAAGATCGAGGCGCGCCCGGCCATGGGCGAGGCCGACGCGCCATAGCGTTCGCCATAGGCGGCGGGCGACATGATGGTCAGCTGGCCGCCCTTGAAGCCGACGCCGAGGCTGTCGCCATCACCGGACACGTTCGAACGCAGTAATTTGGCAAACGCCTCAGCCTCTTCCTGGTGGTTGGTCGAGGCGATGACGAAATCCGGCATGGCCTGGCCGCCATTGCCGTGGCTTTGCCATTCCGGGCGCCAGACCAGTTCCGGTGTGTGGTGTTCGCAAAAATATACCCTGCCGCCGGGGAAAACACCGTCGCGAACGGCGACGGTGCGGAACGATGCATCCTTTTCGCCTTCGGGCAGTACCACCGGCCGGGTAAAGGCTTTGGGCGGATCGCCCGCCATGGCGAGGCCCTGCAAATGGGCGAAGGTTTCATCCACGTTCGGCGTTTTGAAGACCAGGCCGTTGATGCCCAGGGGCGCCTCGGCAATATCCTTGCGCGGGTTTTCCACGCCGGGCGGCAGACCGATTAATTCCATATAGTCGGTGCCGAACATCATCAGATGATTGATCGAGCCCAGGGAATGATAACCCCGTGGTGTCATGGTAAAGCCCAGGTCACGAAACAGGCCCTCGGCCCGGTCCATGTCGAACTGCACATTGATGACCGTGTGGTCCAGTTGCGCCTGTTCCGCCATTCGTTTTCTCCCATCCCACCTGTTTCTATCCCACCAGCGTAGCGTATGTGCCCCGGCCCATGGCGACCAATTGATCCTGTTCATTCATCACGTCAATATCCACAACTGTCACCGTCCGCCCCGTGCGCCGCACCCGGGCCACCGCCGTCAAGGAATCCCCCACCGCCGGCTTCAGGTAATCAATGCGGATATTGATGGTCGGCACGCCGCCGCCCAGCAACATGCCGATGGCATAATCCCCCACTGTGTCCACGAACGAGGCAATGGGGCCGCCATGAAACTGCTTGGTGCCCGCGACCCGCTCCAGACTTGGATTCATGGGCATTTTGACCGCGATTTCCGAGGCCTCGTAATCCAGGGACAGCACCTGCAGTCCCAAGGTTGATATGGCGGGCGATTTGTCGAAGTTGGCCTGGATCTGCTCCAGGCTCAGGCGGTCCGGTTTATCGTTCATTGTCTGTCCTCAGGGCGTCAGCACGACCTTGCCGAAGACCACGCGGTCTTCCAGCAAGCGGAAGGCCTCGTTGACCTCCTCCAATGGCAGGGTGGTATCAATAATGGGTTTCAGGGAGCCGTCGCCCAGCATCTCGATCAAGGTGGTCAGATCCTCGCGCATCCAGCCGTTGGCGCCCAGCACCTTCAATTCATAGGACCAGATAAAGCGCAGATCCTCCGCCGGGTCGTAGCCGGCCGTGGCGCCACAGGTCAGAACCCTGCCGCCGCGATGCAGCACGCGCAGGCCCGGCACCCAGGTATCGCCGCCGGTGAAATTGACCACCACGTCGACGCCGTCGTCATAGCGGCGGCGGTGCGGTTTGCCGAACTTGGTCCAGACGGCCTTCATAAAATCTTCTTCGACATAGTTGATCAGGTGATCGGCGCCAATCTCGGCCAGACGGTCCAGTTTCGACTGGTTCGAGGCGCACGCGATGACCTCGCAGCCCACCCGCTTGGCCAATTGCACGGCACAGGTGCCGACCCCGCCCGAGGCGCCGAGGATCAGCACCTTTTCGCCCTTTTGCACATCGCCGATGGTGTACATCATGCGCAGCGCCGTGCCATAGGCCGTGGCCAGACACGAAGCGTGCTGGTAGGGGACATTGTCGGGCAGGCTGACCAGATGATGGCTAGGAACCCGGCACAATTCCGCCAGGCCGCCGTGCCACATCTCGCCGATCAGACCTCCCGGTCCGACCCGGTCCACCGGGTCGATCAGGACACGGTCGCCGGCCCGCCAATCCGAGACCTCCGATCCGACCGCGACAATCTCGCCGGCGAAATCCAGGCCCATGATGGCGGGCATGGGCACCTTAATGCCGGGCATGCCCTTGCGGGTGAAAATATCGTGATAGTTCAGGGACGTCGCGCCCACCTTGACGATGACGTCCCCGGCGCCCGGTTCGGGATCGGGAAAATTGTTGTCGATCCGGATACTGCCGGGACCGCCGTGTTGATCTATGACTGCCGCTTTCACTTATCGCTCCTCATCTTGCCAGATTTGTCTGCCGCGCGCTTCCAGGCCCTTGCGGTCGACCTTGCCCGGACCCACCAGGGGCAGTTCGTCCAGGAAGATGACCATGCGGGGATGCTGATAGGCGGGTGCATTTGCCAGGGCGTGTTGTTTGACCTCGTCCGCGCTGACGCGGGCGCCCGGCGTGCGTACCACGAAGGCGATGGGCTTTTCACCCTTGATTTCGTCGGGCACCGGGACGACGCAGCTTTGTTCCACGCCGGCATGGCCTACCAGGATGCTTTCCACCTGGCCCGGATAAATATTCTCGCCGCCACAGACGAACATATCGTCATCCCGGCCGACAAAATAATAGGCCCCGTCCGCCTCGCGGCGAAACACATCGCCCGAATTGTACCAACCGTCCGGCGTGATCACCTCGGCCGTCTTTTCCGGCAGGTTCAGATAGCCGATGGTATTGGCCGGCGTGCGCTGCCACAGCACGCCCTCGTCGGCCTCTTCGCCATTGCCATCGATCAGTTTCAGATCAACCCCAGCGACCTGAAATCCGGCTGACATGGGCGGCACGGCCCTGCCCGGCAAGGGGCCCAGTACCATGGGACCGGCCTCCGTCGTACCATAGCCGTTCATGATATCGGCGCCGGGAAAGACCTCGCCCACCCTGGCCCACAGCTTGGGCGAAACCGGCGCCGACCCCATGCGGACGATGGAGACGGAGGACAGATCAAGGCTTTGTAGCAGCTCCTCTTCCATGAAAGACATGGCCAGCATGGTCGGCACGGAGGTGATCCAGGTGCATTTGAAACGCTCAATAGCCTGCAGATAAGTTTGCGCATCGAACTCCGGCAGCAACACCGTCAGGGTGGATGCGGCGTGACCGAACAGCAAGGTTAAGAGCGCATTCATGTGATACAGCGGCGCCGCGACCAACAGACGATGGTGGTTATAGGGCCATTTCCCCATGCGCCCGCGCATGGCCCAGAGATGGCCGTTTTGCGTCAGGGGCACACCCTTGGGCCGGCCGGTGGAGCCTGAGGTGTAGAGCACCATGGCGACATCATCATCGTCGGGGCGAATAGCCTCGAACGGACCGGGATCCATCAGGGCCGCGAAGCCTTCGTCGCCCGTACCATCAAAATCGGTAACCGGAATATCCGTGCTGAAGACGTCGCGGCGCGGGCCATCGCATAGCAGATATTTCGACGCGCTGTCTTCCAGGACATAGTCGATCAAGGCGCCGGGAAATTTGTAGCTGATCAAGACCGCGCTCATCCCGGCGCGCAGGATGCCAAGATAGGCGATCAGATACTCCGCCCGGTTGGCGGAAAGGATCGCCACGCCATCGCCCCTGACCAGGCCCCGGCGCAACAGCCCACGGGCGCAGGCATTGGCGGCGTCGTCAATTTCCCGGTGGCTGTAGTAGCGCGGGGCATCCCAATCAAGGCAATCGATCAGAGCCGGATTATCGCCGCCCAATTCAGGATCAAACAGGGCGCCAAGGTTGTACGCAGAAATCATTTCGCTCTATGTGTGGATTGCACGGTTCGGCAAAACTTTAGGTGCCCACCCCGGTGCAAGTCAAGGCGAGACGAATAAATCTCGAATAGATGGGTGATACCGGTTTATTTTGAGACATTTCGTTCCGCTACGTAATGCAGTCATAACCTATATCATAAGATTCCTGGCAATTTTGATGATACCAATATTGGTCGCGCAATAGATTTACCCGGCACCGCGAAAGTTGGTGAATAGGTAAAATTGGATGGTGATCTTGTGTTTAGTCAGGCGACAATGTGGCCAGGATAAAGTCGCGCAGGCTGGCATGTTCAGGGTCTTTGTCGCGGGTCGATCGCCAGTGCAATCCTATTGAAAAACCTTCCACGGGAATTGGCAGTTCCATGATCCGCAAGGGGAAATGCCGCGCCGCCCGTTCCGCCAACTGACGGGGCAGGGTGACCAGATGGTCGGTCTCCGACACCAACAGGCAGGCGGAGAGGAAGTGGGGAATGGAACAGACGACCGCGCGCTGGCGGCCCATGGTGCGCAGGTGGGCGTCGATCACACCGCGCCGCCCGCGCCGGTCCGGTGCCACCAGGATGTGACCCCGTTCCAGGTATTCTTCCAATTGAATAACCGGGCGGTCGGCCAAGGCCTGTGCCCGGGCCATCACGCAAACAAAATCCAGCGTCGCGATATTCCGTGTTACGAGGTTCTTCAAGTTGCGGATCGATGGTTCCAAATGGGCCATGACGAAATCAACCCGCTCCAGTTCCAGGGCATCCTGGAGAATATCGCTACGAAAAGGCCGCACCTCGACCGAGATGCCGGGCGCCGCCTTGGCCAGGCCGCCGATCAGCTCGGTGATGAACAAGGCTTCCTCCAAATCCGACATGACAAAGGTAAAATTGCGCTTCAAGTCGGCCAGGGCAATACTTGGCGAGGCACTCTGAGAGGCAACTTCCGCCAGGCCCGACAGGGCCCGTGCGATCACCGGCGCCATCTGCGTTGCAAACCTGGTCGGCAACATGCCGTTCTTGGATCGCACAAAAAGCTGGTCGCCCAACTGACCGCGCAGCCTGGTCAGGGCGTTGGAGGCCGCCGGCTGGGTGAGGCCAAGGCTTTGTGCCGCTTGCGATACGGAACCATGGCGCATGATTGCTTCGAAAACAGCAAAAAGATTGAGGTCCATATAGAATTCATAAAATCAATACAAAGATATATCAATAATAAATTTCATCAATGATGCTCGACCGCCCATCTTCCTATAACAACAGTCCAGCGAACCATTGGAGGTATGAAATCATGCACGGCATTCTCATTCAATACGACTACGACGGTGACGAGGGGGCGTGGCTGGCGGCGGTGGAGGAATTCGTCGCGGCGATCGATGCGGACCCTGCATTGCGGGGAAAATTTGGTTACCGCGTGAATGTGGCCGCCGACGGCGTTGGCCGGGTGCATGTGGGTCAATGGGACAGTGAAGAGACATTGGCACATTTGCAGTCGCAGGCATTTTTTAAGACATTTGCCGGCAAGGTGGGCGAATTCTCCGGTGGCGGACCCAACGCCAACCGCATGCGGCTAGCGGCCGAGACGGCGGCCTAGTGTTGTGAACACATTGCTGATTGTCTCGGGCGCGCTGGCAGCGTTCATGGTTGTTGGCCACGCACCTTGGGAAGAAGTCAATTTTTTCTGCCCATGCTCGCGGCGGACTTCGACCCCACGTCAAAACGGATCATGGCTTTTGTCTGGCATATGTCGACCATTACCTTGGCCGTCGCGGCCCTGGCGCTCCTGTACGGTGGGTTGGGGTACCTGGAACCGGCCGTCCTGGAACCGCTGGCGGTTTATGCGGGCATACAGTTTCTGGCCTATGGTGCGCTGCATCTGTTCCTGGTCACCACATCGAAGTTGTCCGGCGCCGTCTACAAGCAATTCCAATGGTCGCTTTTCCTGGCCGTGGGCGGCACCGAGCTGCTGGGTGTGCTACCCTGATCCGGCAATGACAATTCGGTGGGAGGGGGCCATGAAACTTCGCAAGACCATGACAATCAGGGAAGTTATCGAAACCGACGGCATGGGCAGGGCCTGCGATCCCATCGTCAGGGTGGTCGCCATGGCCGTGGTGCAAAACCCCTTCGCCGGCCAATATGTGGAGGATCTATCGCCGCTGTTTGATGTGAGCGGTGATCTCGGCGCCCGCCTAATGGACGATGCGGTTGCCATGCTGAACGGACCGCCGGTCAGTTACGGCAAGGCGGCCATTGTCGGCGTCGCCGGCGATCTGGAACATGGCGGCGCCATGATCCATCCCAAGCTGGGCAAGCCCATGCGCGCGGCGGTAGGCGGGGGCGAGGCCTTGATACCTTCCAATGCCAAGGTTGCCGCCGCCGGCACGCCGATCGACCTGCCCCTTGGTCACAAGGATCAGGCCTGGTCCTTCGATCATTTCGATACCATCACGGTGATGATCGGCGATGCACCGCGGCCTGACGAAATCGTCCTCTGCATGGGCGTGGCGGACGGTGGCAGGCCCCACCCAAGGGTCGGCAGCAAACCGATCACCGACTGACCGCCCGGCGCGGGCAGCTACCGGTAAGATGATATCTTGATTATCGGCGCGGACGGGCCAGAGAACTTCTCAACCTTCCCCTTTGGGCCGGAGCACAATATCATCAGGCGATGACACCCCTTTCCCGGAGACATTCATGCAGTTCGGCTGGCTTACCCTATCCCTCTCCCCTTCCGGCGACGAAGACGCCATGCGCATTGATCAGCAGATCGAGCAGGTTTGTTATGCCGAGGAACTTGGCTTTTCCGACGTCTGGCTGACCGAACATTATTTTACCGGCGAGAGCGTATACAACGATGCGGTGGTTTTCGCGGCCGCCCTGGCCATGCGCACGGAGCGTATCCGCATTGGCTTTGCCGTCGTGCAGATGCCGTTTCACCACCCCGTGCGGCTGGCCACGCAACTGGCGCTGTTGGACAATCTCTCCAAGGGCCGTATCGACGTCGGCGTGGGCAAGGGCACCGTCTACAATGAATATGAGTTTGTCGGCCATGGCCTGCGCAGCGATGACAGCCGGGAACGCATGGACGAGGCCGTGGAAATTTTGCAGCGGGCCTGGTCCGAGGCGCCGTTGAAATTCGACGGCAAGTTCCACCAAATTGAAATACCCGAATTGCGCCCCCGCCCCGTGCAGCAGCCGGGCCCGCCCCTGTGGCGCAGCGTCATATCGCCGGGCTCCTTTGAGGAATGCGGCCGCCTGGGTATTCCCATTCTGACCGCCCGCCTGGGCGTGGACAAGATCAAGGAACGCTGGAAAACCTATGAAGCAGGTTTGCGGGCCGGCGGCCACGATGAGGCCACATGCCGCCGCTTGATGGATCAGATCGCCCTATGGCGCAATGTCTATGTGTCGGACAGCGATGCCCAAGCTGAGGATGAGCTGAGCCAACTGCTCCTCGATACCCGGGCCCACATGATGCATGTGCGCGCGGCTCATAACCCCAAAGATTTCAAAATCGACCCAAACATGCTGAACGCCTGGACCGATCCAAGCGTTAGCGATGCCGTGGCCCTGCCTTTTACCCTGGAAAGCGGTTGCCTGTACGGCTCCCCCGCCCGGGTCAAGGAACAGGTCGCCGAATTACGGGACGTTGGCGTGCGGCACCTGCTCTGCCAGACCGGTTTCGGCGACATGAGCCATGACCGCAATCTGGCCTCCATGCGCCGTTTCGGCGAAGAAATCATGCCCGCGTTTGCCGATTAGAGCGTTTCAAGTTTGATTGAAATCGCCGCGCCGCCCACTCCCCCACCCACTGGATCATACTCATTGGGTGGCCGGGTGGGGGAGTGGGTGGCGCGGATCAAGCTTGAAAAGCTTCAGGCATTCTTGATGGTCAGGCCGCCATCCACGGGCAGCACGGCACCGTTCATGTAGCTGGACGCGGGCAGCACGAAATTCAGGGTGCCGTGGGCGACCTCCTCCGGGTCGGCATAGCGGCGCAGGGGTATCCGGCGCTTGGCGAAGATGGTTTTGTGTTCTTCCTTGATATTCTTCGTCATGCCGGTGCGGATGGCACCGGGGCAGATGCAGTTGACCGTGATGCCTTCGCGGCCCAGTTCCACCGCCATCGATCTGGTCAGGCCGATCACACCATGCTTGGCCGCCGTATAGGGAGAGGTCTCGGGCGTTGCGCCCAGGCCTTCGGTGGAGGCGATATTGACGATGCGGCCGCCGTCGCTGGCCCGCAAATGGGGCAGCGCGGCCCGGATGGTGCGGGTGTGGGCGCGCAGCAGAATATCCTGAATGCGGTCCCAAATTTCCTCGTAGTCGTCATCGTCAATCAAGGTGTGCTGGGAGATGCCCGCATTGTTGACCAGGATGTCGATGCCGCCGAATTGCGCGGCAACCTCCCCCACCACCAACCTGATACGATCCGGGTCGGCCAGGTCCAAGGTCCAGCCCCTGGCGCTGCCGCCGGCGCCCGTGATCTCCGCCACCACCGCCTCGACACCCTCGCCATTGATATCGGTGACCGCCACATGGGCGCCCTCGTCCGCGAACAAATGCGCCGTGGCGCGGCCCATGCCGCTGGCGGCACCGGTGACAATGGCGACTTTGCCGGCGATGGAGCGGCTGAGTTTCGATAATCTGGTCATGTTATTTCCTTACTGAATTAACGTCCGCCCGACACCGCCAGGGTGTGGCCGGAGATATAACTGGCCTCGTCACTGAGCAGGAACAGGATGGCATTCGCCACCTCTTCCGGCAGGCCCAGGCGGCCCAGAGGCGTGACGGTCATGGGGCCGAGGGTCATGGTTTCTTCCAGTTTGCGCAGGCCGGGGCCCACGCGGTCCGTATCGATGGGGCCAGGCGCCACGGCATTGACGGTGATGTTGTAGTCAGCCAGTTCGATGGCCACGTCCCGGATGAAGCCATGCACCCCCGCCTTGGACACCGAATAAGCCGCCCCGCCCGTGCTCAACGCGGTCCAGGGCGTGCCCTCGCGGGAGCCGGACGACAGGCAGACAATCCGCCCCTGGCGCCGGGCCATCATGTGCGGCGCCGCGAAGCGGGTACAAAGAAATGTGCCGCGCAGGTTCAGGCGCAGGGTGTAGTCCCAGTCCTCCACCGACATTTCCCAAATCCTGGCGTTTCGGCTCCCACCCAGATTGTTGACCAGACCATCAATCTGGCCAAAGGCCGAAATGGCGGCATCAATCAACTGCCCGGCGACGGACTCTTCGGTCAGGTCGCCGACAACGGTTTGTGCCACGCAATCAAGGGCGACGACATCGGCAGTAGTGCGGGCCAACGCCTCGCCCTCGATATCGCCCAGTACCAGCTTGGCACCTTCCGCCGCCAAACGCAGCGCCGTGGCGCGGCCCAGCCCATGGGCCGCGCCGGTAACCACGACAACCTTGTCCTTCATGCGGGTCATGAGCTCACCCCTCGGGCATATGATAGCCCGGCGTGGAGCGCATGAGGGCGATCTCCTCCTCCGTCATGACTTCCTCAACGGCTTCGAACAGAGGCGAGGAAAGATAGCGTTCCGAGGTATCGGGCAGCATGGCTAAAATGACCGAACCGGGTGCTGCTTTTTCCGCCACCTGCATGGCTATGGCAAAGGTGGCGCCGCCCGAGACACCGGTCATGATGCCCTCTTGCGCCGCCAACTTGGAGGCCCATTCGATGCCCACCGGACCGGGCACGGGGATCAGTTCGTCATAGTAATTGTTATCGATGGCTTCCTGCAGCACCAGGGGAATGAAATCCGGTGTCCAGCCCTGGATCGGATGGGGCTCGAACGCGGAATGGCTGACCGCCGGTTCGCCGTCATCGGTGCGTTCCTGGGCAGTGCCGCTGCCGACGAGCTGGGCGTTGGCGGGTTCGGATAGAATAATCTTGGTATCGGGGCGCTCCTTGCGCAGCACCCGGCCCAGGCCCGTGGCGGTACCGCCCGTGCCATAACCGGTGATCACGTAGTCTAGACGGCCGCCGTCGAAATCCGCGATGATTTCCCGTGCCGTAGTGTTTTCATGGATATCCGCATTATCATCGGTTTCGAATTGCCGGGCCAGGAAGCCGCCGTTGGCCGCCGCCAGTTCCTTGGCCTTTTGATACATGCCAAAGCCCTTTTCGGCCCGCGGCGTCAGCACCACCTTGGCGCCCAGAAATCGCATCAGACGCCGCCGCTCGACCGAGAAACTGTCCGCCATGGTTACCACCAGAGGATAGCCCTTGGCCGCGCAAACCATGGCCAGGCCAATGCCCGTATTGCCCGACGTGGCTTCAACCACCATCTGCCCCGGCTCCAGATCGCCGCGCGCCTCGGCCTGTTCAATGATGGAGATAGCCAGCCGGTCTTTCACGGAGGCAGCGGGATTAAAGAATTCCGCCTTCACGTACATGGTCACATTATCGGGTGCCAAACGGTTGATGCGAATACACGGCGTATCGCCAATGGTCTCCAGAACGCTGTCGTAAAGTTGGCCGCCTCCCTTGGTGGTGCGGGAATTATTATTGCTGCTGGCAGTCACGGTCGCTCTCCCTCAAGTGGATTTCAAATTTGTGATCTTGGCACAGGAGAGATGGCGAAGACCAGACGGTGATTTGCGGAACTGCCTAGTTTTCGGCGAGGTGAGGTTGGTACTCCCTGGCCAGAATAGACATGATAATAGTGGAGCGAAATTCGCCATTCTGGAAATAGACTTCGCGCAAGGTGCCTTCTTCAGCGAACCCAAGCCGCTGGTAAATATTTCGGGCCCTGACATTTTCAGGAAACACGTCAAGCCACAACCGATTTGCATTCAGTGGGCCAAATGCTTCCACGAGGATCAGTTTCAGGAATTCGCTGCCATAGCCCTTGTTCCGATTAGCGATTGCCAGTCGGTGGAGCTCGATTGATCTCTCCGGTCGCCCTAATTGTCGAAGATATGCAAATCCCACCGGAATTTGGCAATCGTCCAAAGCGATCAAGTAGGCTTGTTCCGCGTCAACAATGCTCGCCGAGATTTCCTCATCGTCGGCAAATCCGACAAATGCGGCAACGTCCGGTTGCCGTTGTGTTCCGACAATGAACGAAACGTCGTCATGCGTAGCGTATCGAAAGCTGAGCATTGATCAAAACATCCGCCAATGACTCAAACCAAACTAGGCCGCCGCCACCGCCACGCGAGTGTCGTTGTAGCAGGCGCCCTCTGACAAATCCGCCTTGGTGGTCGGTGCAAGCGCGGAAACCGTCTGGCCGTTTGCCGTGGTCTTCATCCAGGCGCCCTTGTACGACAACAGAACGCCGGGGGCGACGCTGTCGGTGATGCGCAGGGGCAGAAAAACCTCGCCCAGATCGTTGTAGACGCGGACCTGCTGGCCATCCGAGAGGTTCCGGGCGGCGGCGTCGTCGGGATGCATTTCCAGGGGCGGGGCGTCGTCGGATTTTGCCAGGCCGCCAAAAGTGGAATTGGTGCGCCAGTTGGATGATGGCGTGATCAAGGCAAAGGGATGGGCGGGTTCCGCCAGTTGGTCTTCGGCCAGGGGCACATACAAGGGGATCGGCGCGGCGAACTTGTCCGTCAGGTATGCGGACTTCAACTCGATGCGGCCGCTTTTTGTCGTGGGGATGCGTTCGAACCCGATGCGGTCAGTAGCCTGGCCCATTTCCAAAGCCGTCCCCGTGGGCAGCGCGCTGGCGGGCGTGCCGCCAAGGCGCGGGTCGTCCGCGTTGATGGCATCGTCGATCAGTTGACTATCCGTTGCCTGGAAGATCGCGTCGTCGAAACCGAAACGTTGCGCCAGGCGGCGGAAGATTTCCGTATTTGGCAAGGCCTCGCCCACGGGCTCGATAACCCGCTCCGCCCGTTGCAGGAACTGCTGGCCATAGGCGCAAAAAATATCCTCGTGCTCGAAATGGCTGGCGGCGGGCAGGACCACGTCGGCATAGGCCGCCGTATCGGTCATGGCGATGTCCACCACCACCGTGAAAACATCCTCGCGCGCCAAACCACGGCGCATCATATTCTGGTCGGGATGCACGATCAGCGGATTGTGATTATAGACCACCAGGCCGCGCAGGGGCGGGTCGATATCGTCCTCCGCCAGATGCCGGCCGATATCGATAATGTTTAGGGTCCGCGTACCCTCGGGGATCAGATCGGGGCGGGCCAGTTTGCCCATGGTCTTGGGAAACAGATTGCCCGAGCCGCCCACCAGACCGGCGGCGGGATGGCGGAACTTGCCAGTCAGGGCAGGCAGGGCAAAAATGGCCCGGATACCCGCCCCGCCGTTGCGGTTGCGCTCAAGCCCATTTCCCACCGCCAATGCGGCGGCCTCGGCCTCCGCGTACCAGCTGGCCAGTTGCAGGATGTCATCGGCCGTCAAGCCGGTGATCTCGGCCGCCCGTTCGATAGTGAAGGAGCGGGCCTGTGCCATGAATTCATCTGCCCCCTCCACCATTTCGGCAATGAAGTCATCGTCGAACGCGCCCCGCCGCTCCAATTCCGCCGCCAAGGCAAAGGCCAGGACGATATCGGTGCCGGGACGCAAGGCCAGATGCAGGTCGGCCTGTTCCGCGACCTTGATCCGCTTGGGATCCACTACCACCACCTTGCCGCCACGGTCCCGCAGGCGCTGCAGGACGGGGGCCAGATGCAGGTTGGAATAGGTGACGTTGTTGCCCCAGACCACGATCATGTCCGATTGCTCTAAATCGGTCATCTGCACCCCGGCGATGGCGCCGAATGTCCCGGCCCAGGCCTCTGACTTGATGCCGCCGCAAAGAGGACGGCGGGACAGCACGGTCGCACCCAGTTTGTGGAAGAAACGCAGATCCATGGAGCCGCCCGCCAGCATGCCGTGGGGCCCGGCGTAGTTCAGGGGCATGATGCATTGCGGGCCATGCTTGGACATAGCCGCCTGAAAGCCGTCATGGATCAAATCCAGTGCCTGATCCCAGGAAATCGCCTCGAATTCGCCCGCGCCCTTGGGGCCGACCCGTCGCAGGGGCCGGGTCAGGCGGTTCTCGCCATGCACGAAATCGGGGTAAAGCTGGGAAACCTTGGTGCAAATGGCACTTTTTGTCAGCGGATTGGCGTCGGAGCCACGCACCTTGGTGATCTTCCCCGCATCAACCGTGACGCTCAGGGAACAGGTATCGGGGCAATCTAGGGGGCAAACGCTCGCCAGTTGCTCGGCCATGACGGGACTCCTATCCAAATTTAGGTCGAGGCCAAAATATGCCCCTAAATTGGCCGGACGAAAAGAGCCATTTTGGACATTTATATGGAGCCAATTATGTCAGGGCAAATCCCTGGTAGCCGTTTTCCACAACTTCCGCACATTTTTCCAGATATGCCGGGTAGCCGCCCATGTAGGGCATGAAAACCCGTGGTTTGCCGGGAATATTCGCGCCCACGTACCAGGAACTGCAGGTGGCCCGCAGGGACAAACCGGCGGTTTCCCGTACGTGGGCCACCCAATCTTCTTCCGCCACCGCTTCGGGATTGATTTGGGCATGGCCGTGTTGCCGTATGTAGTCCAGGCAATCGCTGATCCAATTCACATGCTGTTCAATGGAGGGCAGCATATTGGTCAGAACCGATGGGCTGCCAGGCCCGGTAACCGTGAACAAATTGGGGAAGCCGGCGACGGACAGGCCCAGGTAGGATTTGGGGCCCTCGGCCCATTTGTCCACCAGTTTCTCGCCGCCCACGCCCTGAATATCGATCCGCAGCAAGGCCCCGGTCATGGCGTCGAAACCGGTGGCAAATACAATGGCATCAAATTCGAAATCCTCGCCCCGGGCCCGCAGGCCCCCAGGCGTCAGCCGTTCGATCGGCTCTTCCGAGACATCAATTAATTTGACGTTGGATCGGTTATACGTCTGCCAATAGTTCGTATCGACGCACAGGCGCTTGCAACCAAAAATATTATGAGGCGACAACAGATCCGCGACGTCGGGATCGTCCACCACATCGCGGATCTTTCCCCGGACAAATTCCGCCGCCGTATCATTGGCCGCCTGATCCAGCATCAGATCACCGTAGGCCCCCATGAAGCCGAAACCGCCCCGCGCCCATTTCGACTCGTAAACCTCGCGCCGGGCCGCATCGCCGGCTTCCATCGCCGGGGCCATATTAATCTCGATATCAATGCCGCCGGGCCGGGTCCGCGCCCGATCGCGCAGGGCGCCGTAATCCGCCTTCACCTCGGCCGCATAGCCCTGATCCAAGGCTCCATTATGGGCCGGCACCATATAGTTTGGCGTGCGTTGGAAGACCGTCAAATGGTCCGCCTGCGCGGCCATGATGGGGATCGATTGAATGGCCGATGACCCGGTGCCGATCACGCCGACCCGCTTGCCGGTAAAATCCACGCCTTCATGAGGCCATTGCCCGGTGTGGTAGGTATCGCCCCGAAAACTTTCCAGGCCGTCGATTTTTGGCTTGTTGGCGGAAGACAGACAACCCGTCGCCATGACCACGAACTGCGCCGACCATTGCCCGCCGTCGGAGGTGGTCACGTTCCATCGCCCGGAAGCCTCGTCAAAATGCGCCCTCTCGACCCGGGTGTCGAACTGCATGTCGCCGCGCAGATCGAAACGGTCGGCCACGTGGTTGGCGTATTCTAGAATTTCCGGCTGCGGCGAATAGCGTTCGGACCATTCCCACTCGGCGGCCAGCTCGTCGGAGAACTGATAGGAATACTGCATGCTTTCCACATCACAACGGGCGCCGGGATAGCGGTTCCAATACCAGGTTCCGCCGACGCCGCTGCCCGCCTCGAACACCCGCGCCGCGAGGCCAAGTCCGCGGGCCCGGTGCAGCATGTACATGCCGGCAAAACCGGCCCCGACGATGATCAGATCAAGGTTCGATTCGGATTGGGCACCTGCATGGGCCGCGCCCGCATTCACTTCTGACATTTCCCACCTACTCTTAGCCGCATTTTTGCGGATCATTGGGGCTAGAGCGGCCCGGAGTCAAGTTGACCTAGCTATAACCTGCCATAAAGGGCGAACAACCGCTCCCAATGCCGCTCCGCCGCCGGCTGGTCGTAGCACCAGCGGGTTGGAAAGGCGAAACCATGATGCACACCCAAAT
>JAPYUH010000049.1 GCA_029936195.1 Alphaproteobacteria bacterium | reverse complement strand
AAAGGGAAAATGGGGCGAGTGAGGGGAATTGAACCCCCGACCTCTAGATCCACAATCTAGCGCTCTAACCGACTGAGCTACACCCGCCACAGGTTGGGAATGCTGAGATAACCCCCCCGACCGCCGCCGTCAAGCGGTGCGTCTAGGCACCAAAGAACTTTCGCAATCGATCCAGCGCGCCTTCCAAAACCTCGTCCTTTTTGCAGAAACAAAACCGGACCAGATGATCCACGTCCGGTGTCGCGTACAGGGCCGAAACGGGCAGCACGGTGACGCCCGCCTCCACCGTCACATGGCGGCAGAAATCAACGTCCCCGCCCGCGAAACCCAGGGGGCGGTAGTCGGCGTTCATGAAATAGGTGGCGCCGCACGGCATCACCTCGAAACCAATTTCTGTCAGGGCGTTCCGCAGCATGTCCCGCTTGGCCTGTAGTTCCACGGCCAGATTGGTGTACCAGGCCTGTTCGTTGTCCAGGCCGTGGGCCACGGCCCGCTGCAGGTTTGACGGCGTGGTGAAAACCAGGAACTGGTGCGCCTTGGCGATCAGGCTCATGAGGTTCGGGGCGGCGGTCAGATAGCCCACCTTCCACGAGGTCATGGAAAAAGTCTTGCCGGCGGAACCGATGCGGATGGCGCGGTCCGCCATGCCGGGCAGGGTGATCAGGGGCAGGTGCTTGACGCCGTCGAATATAAGATGCTCGTAAACCTCGTCGCAAATGGCATAGGTGTCGTATTGCCGGATCAGGCCGGCGATGAAGCTCAATTCCTCCCCGTCGAATACCTTGCTCGTGGGGTTCATGGGCGTGTTGATCAGGATCAGTTTGGTTTTATCCGAAAAGGCGGCGGCCAGTTCGTCGCGCGGCAACTCCCAACGGGGTGGTTGCAGGCGCACCAGCTTCACCTCCGCGCCGGCGCGGCGGAGCATGGGGACATAGCTGTCATACAGCGGCTCGAACACCACCGCCTCGTCGCCGGGTTCGATTAGCGCCAGGATGGATGCGGCCAAGGCCTCCGTCGCGCCGGAGGTGACCATGACCTGGGTCTGCCAATCCACATCCAGGTCATAAAACCGTTTGCCATGCGCCGCCACGGCCTGGCGCAATTCGGAGATGCCCAGCATGGGCGGGTATTGGTTCGGGCCCTCCTTGGTGGCCCGGTCCACCATGGCCTTGATACTGTCGGGGCCATCCTGGTCGGGGAAGCCCTGACCCAGATTGATGGTCTGGTGCTCCATGGCCAGACGGGTCATCACCTCGAACACCGTGGTGCCGAAGCTGGCGAGTATTGAGTTGGCTGGCTTCATGGCGCGGCCCCCTTCAAAAAACCCCATGCAAGGTACAACTATCAAGGTAGAAATATACAGTCCCACCCGGTGGCGTCCACCGCGCCGTCGTGGCATAACCCCGCTTATGAAATTAGCCAATCGCATGAACCACCTGGGCACGGAAACCGCGTTTGAGGTTTTGGCCCGGGCCAACGCGCTGGCCGCCCAGGGCCGCGATATCATTAACCTTGGGATCGGTCAGCCCGATTTCCAGACGCCCGGAAATATTGTCGAGGCGGGGCGAAAAGCGCTGGCCGACGGCCATCACGGCTACACCCCCGCCAACGGCATCCCGGAACTGCGCCAGGCGGTGGTGGATGATATTCAGAAATATCGCGGCGTGGCCGTCGATCCCGAACACATCGTGATCCAGCCGGGCGGCAAGCCGACCATGTTCTATGCCTGCCTGATGTTCGGCGAGGCGGGGGCTGAGATCATGTATCCCAACCCGGGCTTTCCGATCTATGAAAGCGCCATCCGCTTTTCCGGCGCCACGCCCGTGCCCATCGAATTGCACGAAGATACGGGTTTCAGCTTTTCCGCCGACGAGGTGCTGGAGAAAATCAACGAACGCACCCGCCTGATCATCATCAACTCGCCGGCCAATCCCACCGGCGGCGTGGTGCAAAAAGACGAGCTGGACAAGCTGGTGGCGGGCCTGGAACGGCACCCGGAAGTCGTCATCATGTCCGACGAGATCTACAGCCGCATGGTCTATGACAACCAACCCCATGTTTCCATGCTGGGCTATCCGGAAATCCGCGACCGGCTGATCCTGCTGGACGGCTGGTCCAAGACCTATGCCATGACGGGCTGGCGCCTGGGCTATGCCATCTGGCCCGAAGCATGCGCCGAACAGGCCACGCGGTTGTGCGTCAACGATCATTCCTGTGTCAACGCGGCGACCCAATGGGCCGGCGTGGAAGCCCTGCGCGGCCCCCAGGATGCGGCGGACGAAATGGTCGCGGCGTTTGATGCCCGGCGTTCGGTGATCGTCGATGAATTGAATGCCATTCCCGGTTTCCGCTGCGTGGTGCCGGGCGGGGCGTTCTATGCCTTTCCCAATATCGAGGGTACGGGCATGACCTCGTCCGTGTTGCAGGAAAGGCTGTTGAACGAGGCCGGCGTGGCCGCTATTTCCGGCACCTCGTTCGGGGCCTTTGGCGAAGGGTATCTGCGGTTCTCCTACGCCAACTCCACCGAAAATATTCGGGAGGCGATGCAGCGCATTCGCGATTTGTTGGCTGCCCAGTAAGGCATGGGCCGCACAATTGTTGGGCAGTTTGCCGAAAGAATAGGCAAATGCCCGGGCGAACTCTGGGAAGGCTGATTTTTCTTGTTTGAAATCAAAGTCTTAAAAATTCTCGAAGTTGGCACGATTTATGCTATTCATCCCCCATGGTGCGGCGTTTCGCGCGGCCGGCGAAGATCTGAAAGAGATAGAACAGCATGAAAAAAATTGAAGCGATCATCAAACCCTTCAAGCTGGATGAAGTGAAGGAAGCCCTGCACGAAATCGGCCTGCAAGGCATCACGGTGATCGAGGCCAAGGGGTTCGGCCGGCAAAAGGGCCATACGGAACTGTACCGCGGCGCCGAATATGTGGTGGATTTCCTGCCCAAGGTGAAGCTGGAAGTGGTGCTGGAGGACAGCCTGGTGGAGCGCGCCGTGGAAGCCATTCAATCTGCCGCCCATACGGGCCGTATCGGTGATGGCAAGATCTTCATCACCACCGTGGAACAGGCCATTCGAATTCGTACCGGCGAGACCGGCAACGATGCCATTTAACGATTTACGAAACAGAAATTTTATCTAACCGCAAGAGTTAACCAGGGACACAGGAAGGAACCGAAAGCCATGTCCAACGCCGAAAGCGTCCTGAAAAAAATCAAGGACGAAGAAATTCCCTTTGTCGACTTCCGCTTTACCGATCCGCGGGGCAAGTGGCAGCATCTAACCATGGACGCCAACTTCGTGGACGCCGACCTGTTTGCCGAGGGCATCATGTTCGACGGCTCCTCCATCGCCGGTTGGAAGGCCATTAACGATAGCGACATGGCCCTGATGCCCGATGCCGAGACGGCCGTGATGGACCCCTTCATGGCCCAACCCACCCTGGCGCTGTTCTGCGATGTGGTGGAGCCGGCCACCCATGAAGCCTATGGCCGCGACCCCCGCTCGACCGCGCGCCGGGGCGAGGCTTATCTGCAATCTTCCGGCGTGGGTGATGTCGCCTACTTCGGCCCGGAAGCGGAATTTTTTGTGTTTGACGATGTGCGCTTCAACGTCTCCCAGAATGAGACGTTCTACGCCCTGGATGAAGGCGAAGGCCCCTACAATTCCGGCCGCGACTTCGATGGCGGCAACATCGGCCATCGTCCGGCGGCCAAGGGCGGCTACTTCCCCGTGCCCCCGGTGGACTCGGCGGCC
This sequence comes from Alphaproteobacteria bacterium, assembly GCA_029936195.1. GTDB lineage: Bacteria > Pseudomonadota > Alphaproteobacteria. The sequence goes on along the minus strand of JAPYUH010000049.1, from coordinate 17,174 downwards.
GATCTGCGCAGCGAGATGCTGACCGTGATGCGCGAAATGGGCATCGACACGGAAAAGCACCATCACGAAGTGGCCCCCAGCCAGCATGAACTGGGCATGAAGTTCGCGCCGCTGACGTCCTGCGCGGACCAATTGCAGATCTACAAATACGTGGTGCACAACGTGGCGCACTCGTACGGCAAGACGGCGACTTTCATGCCCAAACCCGTTATCGACGACAACGGCTCCGGCATGCATGTGCATCAATCGATCTGGAAGGACGGCAAGCCGCTGTTCGCCGGTTCGGGTTATGCGGATTTGTCGGAAGATTGCCTCTATTACATTGGCGGTATCATGAAGCACGCCAAGGCCCTGAACGCCTTCACCAACCCGCTGACCAACAGCTACAAGCGGTTGATCCCCGGCTTCGAGGCGCCCGTGCTGCTGGCATATTCGGCGCGCAACCGTTCCGCCTCCTGCCGTATTCCGTTCTCGCCCAGCCCCAGTGGCAAGCGCATCGAAATCCGCTTCCCCGACCCGGGCGCCAATCCCTATCTGGCCTTCACCTCCATGCTAATGGCCGGCCTGGACGGCATCGAGAACAAGATCCACCCCGGCGACCCCATGGACAAGGATCTCTACGATCTGCCGCCCGAGGAACTGGCCGACGTACCTACCGTCTGCGGCTCCCTGCGCGAGGCCATGGAAAGCCTGGATGCGGACCGCGATTTCCTGAAAAAGGGCGGTGTCTTCACCGACGACCAGATCGATGGTTACATGGAGCTGAAGTGGGAAGAAATCTACCGCATGGAGCACACGCCCCATCCGGTCGAGTTCGAGATGTACTACAGCGTCTGATCGCACAGTCGCAGCTTTTGATTGAATGGGCCGTCCCTCGGGGCGGCCCATTTGTTTTGTGCGACGAGATGCATCTGCTATTCTAAAAAAAACAGAATGGGAGGTATCAATCATGTCGAGTTCTCGAGGTGCCGCAAGGAGATTGCGGGAACAACTGGCCGGAGACCAAATTATTGTCGCGCCGGGCTGCTACAACGCCATGGGCGCGCGGATGATCGAGAGGACGGGATTTTCCACCGTTTATATCTCGGGCTACGGCGTCTCGGTCAATCACATCGGCCAGCCCGACGTGGGGTTGGCGACGTTGTCCGAGATGACGGACGTTGCCTCCAAGGTGGCCAGTTCGGTCAAGGTGCCGGTGATCTGCGATGCCGATACGGGCTACGGCAATGCCATCAACGTCATGCGCACGGTGGAGGAATTCATCAAATCCGGTGTCTCCGCCATTCATCTCGAGGATCAGGTGGCGCCTAAACGCTGTGGCCACGTGGCGGGCAAGCAGGTCATTGCCATGGACGAGGCGGCCGGCAAGATCCGCGCGGCGGCACGGGTGCGGGACGAGATGGACCCGGATTTCGTCTTGATCGCCCGCTGTGATGCCCGCGGCGTGGCGGGCGGCAGCCTGGAAGACGCCATTACCCGTTGCCAGGCTTACCGAGATGCCGGCGCCGACGTCTGCTTCCCCGAGGGGCTGCTTTCGGCGGACGAAATTGCCCAGGTCTGCGATGCGGTGGGCGGTGCCGTACTTTATAACCGCACCGGTGTTTCGCCAAATCTGCATGCCGACGTTTTGCAGAAACTCGGCGTTGATATTGTCATTAATCCAGGCGGTGCCATGCGCGCGGCGGCCAATGCCATGTGGGATTATTACGCGGCCTTCGCGGATGAGGACAACGGACTGGAAGAGCGCTTGAAGACCGCCAACCAATCCCACCCCCTGGCGGATTTTCACGGCTTCGTCGGGTTTCCGGAAATCCGCGAATTGGAAGAATTGTTCCTGCCCGAAGAGGAAGCGGACAAATATGACGGGGCGGTTGGATTTCAGCCCTAAGTGATGTTGTTCGGCGGCCGGGTGGAGCTTGAATGAATGAAGGGTCACGTAACAAGTACATGTCCCCACATTCACCCCGACCGGCGGCGGATTGCGGGGACATGTACTTGTTACGTGACCCCATAATACGGGTAACAAATGATACTGTTAGAAAATTAGGGAGACATAAGAAATGGAAACCTCGGACAAGAGCGCCCGGCAACTTTATGAAGAAATCAAATCCAATCCGACCCGGCCGCGTTTTGGCTTTGGCCGCAAGGCGGCGGTGATAAACGTGGATCTGCAAAAGGCCTATACCACGGTGGGTGAGTTTGTCACCTCGTACGAGACCGACCCAAAGCAAATGGACTATGTGAACCAGATCTCCGACCTGGCGCGGTCCAAGAATCTGCCCGTGGTCTGGACCTATGTGGCCTATATGGACTCCGGCGAGGATTGCGGCATCTGGGGCACCCGTACGGATACGCCCGACAGCCTGCAAAACATCAAGGTCGGCTCCCGCCGCTCCGAGTTCGACGACCGCTTGAATATTGACCACAAGAAAGATGTCATCATCAACAAGCGCATGGCCTCGGCCTTTCACGAGACCAATTTGCCCTCGGTGTTGAATTTTCACGGCATTGACACCGTCATCGTCACCGGTGGTTCCACCTCCGGCTGCGTCCGGGCCACGGTGGTGGACAGCCTCTCGCGCAGCTTCCGTACCATCGTTCCGGAGGAATGCGTGGCCGATAAGCATGAAAGCCCGCATTTCGCCAACCTCTACGACATGGCCATCAAGTATGCCGACGTGGTGCCGGCGGCCGATGTGGTCGACTACCTGGAAAATTATCAAATCCTGAACGATTGAATATGACATGAACAAAGATGAGATGCCGCGGGCCCCGGGGCTATACGATTATTCACCCAGCATCGACCGGCCGAAGATAACCTGGCCCAACGGTGCCAGGGTGGCCTTTTGGGTGGCGCCGAATATCGAGTATTACGAATACGACCCGCCACAAAGTCCGGGCCGGCGGCCCTGGCCCAAACCCCATCCGGACGTGATCCCATATTCGCACCGGGATTACGGCAACCGGGCCGGCTTCTACCGCATGATGGAGGCCATGGCCAAATACGGCGTGCGCGGCTCGGTCTCGTTGAACGTGGCCGTCTGCCAGCATCACCCGGAAATTATCGAAGCTTGCAAGGAACTGGATTGGGAGTTCTTTTCCCACGGCATATACAACACCCGCTACACCTACCAGATGGAGGAGGAGATGGAGCGGGCCATGATGGTTGATGTCATTAAGACCATCAAGGACTGCACCGGCCAGAATACCGACGGCTGGCTGGCGCCCGCGTTGTCCTACACCACGAACACCTTCGAATTGCTGGCCGAGTACGGTGTCAAATATACCTGCGATCTGTTCCATGACGACCAGCCCCAGCCGGTGAAGGTGAACAGCGGCAAGCTTATTTCTGTGCCCTATTCGTTGGAGATGAATGATACCGTTGTCCTCACCATGCTGGGCAAAAGCATGCGCCACTATGCCGATATCCTGAAGACCAACTTCGATCAGCTATACGCGGAGGGCGCGGACAACGGCCAGGTCATGTGCATTCCCCTGCATCCCTTCCTGATTGGCCAGCCCCACCGCATCGGCGCCTTTGCCGAGGTGCTGGACTACATCACCTCCCACGACAAGGTCTGGGTCACCACCGGCCGGGAGATCGCGGCGCATTATTACGAACACCATTACGACAACGTGGTCGCCGCGCTCGCTGGAAATTCGGCCAAGAAAAGGGATGCCTGAGATGAGCCTGCCCAACGATTACGCCACCAATTACCCCAAGCGAGGCCACGGCATGGACCACGACCGCTATGCCTGGTCGCAGCTGCACGAGCGTCCAGCCATCACCTGGCCCAACGGCGCCCGCGTGGCGTTGTGGGTGGTGACGCAACTGCAATGGTTCCCCCTTGACATGAAGCCGGGCGTTCCCGTGCCAGCGGGCATGGCGCGGCCCTATCCCGACTATTGGGACTACACCCTGCGCGATTACGGCAACCGCATTGGCGTCTACCGGATCTTCAAGGTGTTGGACAAACTTGGCATCAGGACGTCCGTTGCCATGAATTCCGCATTGGCGGAGATGTATCCCTATCTGGTGGACCAGGTGAACCAGCGCGGCTACGAATTGATCGCCAATGGCCTGGACATGGGCCATCCCCATTATGGCGGCATGGACAGGGGGGAGGAGGCGGCCCGGATCAAGGAGGTGTTGGAAACCCTGCGCGGCATGTCCGGTCAGGCGGTGCGCGGCTGGCTGTCACCGATCCGTTCGGAATCGAAGCATACCCCCGACCTGGTTGCCGCCCAGGGCATCGACTATCTCTGCGATTGGGCCAATGACGATATGCCTTACGGCTTCGAGACGGCGTCGGGCACCATCCACAACATGCCCCATGCTATGGAGCTTGACGACCAGCAGATCCTCATCAACCTGCGCCATACGGAACAGGAATACGTGGATCAGCTCAAGGATCAATTCGACTGCCTGTATGCGGAGGCCGAACAGCGCGGCGGCCGCATCATGGCGATCAACCTCAACCCCTGGGTTACCGGGCAAGCCTACCGCATCAAGGCGTTGGAAGAGGCGTTGAGCTACATCGCGGGCCGGAGCGGCGTGTGGTCCGCCACGGGCAGCGAAATCCTCGACGCCTTCAAAGCCTCATAATACGGTGACGTAATATGTATATACGTAAACTCTCTGTTATCTTATTGATATATATCGTGTTTAATGGGTATAACGTCACCATTAAAAAATTCCCTCGGGCAACCAAATGGTTTAGGCTACAGACATGGCTAGATTGGCGCGCATCGTTATTCCCGGCATTCCCCATCATGTGACCCAGCGGGGCAACCGCAAACAGGCGGTGTTTTTCTCCGATGACGATTATCAGCGCTATCTGGAGCTGTTGGTGGAACAGGCCGGCGAAGTGGGGACCGAGATCTGGGCCTACTGCCTGATGCCCAACCATGTCCACCTGATGCTGGTGCCCGATGACGAGAACGGCCTGCAGGGCGCCCTGCAGGAGGCCCATCGCCGCTACACGCGTTACGTCAATCTGCAGCACGACTGGACCGGGCATCTGTGGCAGGGCCGGTTTGCCTCCTGCGCCATGGACGAGGCCCATACCCTGATGGCCGCCCGTTATGTGGAATTGAACCCCGTGCGGGCCAAGCTGGTGGACCGCGCCGAGGACTGGCAATGGTCATCGGCGCGGGGTCATTTGGCCGGCGAGGACGATGGCGTCATGCGCGCCGGGCGTTTAGGCGAAATGGTGTCCGATTGGCGCGCCTTCCTGGGCCTTGGCTTGCAGGACGACGAGGCCGACCGCCTGCGCGGCGGCGAACGCACGGGCCGCCCCGTGGGCTCCCCCTATTTCATCGAGGCCCTGGAGGGCCGTACCGGCCGTAAACTGGGCAGGCGCAAGCCGGGCCGTAAACCGCGAGCGGCTGATATTAAAGCTGTGACGTAATGCCTATTAAAAACACCTATATTAAGCCGTGTGTTGGAGAAATTTTTGGATAAAAGCATTACGTCACCATATTAATAAGTCACTGTATTAAATATTACGCTTCCGACAAACGTTGGACGTCGGGGCGGGCGGCCATGAAGGGGCCCATGCGGGCGCCGATGGTTTTGAAATGCTCGGAATTGCGGTGGGCTTCCGTGGCGGCTTCGTCCCTGTAGCGCTCGATGAAGATGAAGGTCTGGGGGTTTTCGCCCTGAAAGATTTCGTAGGACAGACAGCCTTCTTCATTGGCGTTGACGGCGGCGGCCATTTCCTTGGCGACGGCGAGAAAATCAGCCTCGGAGCCCTCTTTGGCCCGCAGGGTGGCGATGGCGGCGATCATGATGGCGTACTCCTGGTTTCCGGTTCTTGGGTTTCTAACTGGCGTTAATAGCCGCCCGCGCGGTGGGGGCAAAGGCCCGCAGGGCATCCACCAGCAGTTCCATGATCTCGTCGATCTGGTCCTCGGTGACGATCAGGGGCGGGGAGACCAGGAAATTGTCGCCCCGTGCCCCGCCCAGGGTACGCCGGGAATAGATGATCAGGCCCCGGTCATAAGCCTCCTGGCTCAAATGGGCATAGGCATCCAGTTCGGGGGGCAGGGCGCGGCCGGTTTCGCGGTCGGCGATGATGTCGAAACCCAGCAACAGGCCCCGGCCGCGAATTTCGCCGATGAATTCGAATTCGTCGAGCAGACCCTCCAGGCGGCCTTTCAGCACCGCGCCCATGCGGGCGGCGTTGCCGATCAGATCGTGCTCCAGATGTTCCGCCAGCACGGCCCGGCCCACCGCGCAGGCAATGGGGGAGGCGGAATAGGTATGCCCATGCATGAAGCCGCCCGCGTCATCCACCGTGCCGACGATGTGGCTGGAGGTGAGGCAGGCGCCCAGGGGGACGTAGCCCGACGCCAAGCCCTTGGCCAGGGCGACCAGATCCGGCGTGACGTCCCAATGTTCGGCCGAGAGGTACTTGCCGCTGCGCCCGGCCCCGCTCATTACTTCATCGAAGATCAACAGCACGCCATATTGATCACAAACCTCCCGCACGCGGCTGTAATAAATATCCGGCGCCGTCAGGGCGGCGGTGGCGGCGCCGCCAATGGGCTCCATGATAAAGGCCAGCACGGTTTCCACGCCCTGGTTGATGATCTCGGTCTCCAGGGCATTGGCGTAGGCCAGGGCGGCTTCGTCCTCCGCCTGCCCGGCCGGGCGATAGCGGCAGAACGGCGCGGGGATCTTGGGGTGGTTGACCATCATGGGCGCAAACATGGAAAAGCCCGCCGGGTCGCCGGTCAACGACAGCGCGCCCAAGGTGGTGCCATGGTAGGAGGGCAGGCGGGAGATCACCTTGTAGCGGGTCGCCTGGCCGGTGGCGATGGCGTATTGCCGGGCCAGCTTGATGCAGGCCTCCACCGCCTCCGAGCCGCCGGAGCCGAAAAACACCTGGTCCAGGCCATCCGGGGCCTGCGCGGCAATCTCGCGGGCCAGCCGTTCGGCCGGTTCGTTCAAAAAGTGTGAGCGGAACGCGTATGAGACCTTTTCCGCCTGTTCCATCATGGCCTCGCGAACACGTTTGTTGCCATGGCCGATATTGGCGGTCTGGGGCCCGGAGCAGGCATCGATATAGCGCTTGCCGTCCCGGTCCCACAGATAGATGCCCTCGCCCCGGTCCACCATGGGCCGCTCCGGCGTCGGCCAGAAAAACATGGAAGAGGGTTTGTTGTCGCCAAGCGGCGCGGTCGGGATATTCATCAAGCGGCTCCAAATGCTGAAGGAGAACACTAGCCTATGATGCGCCCAATGGGCTATACCAACCTGCGCCGATAGATACCCATGCTGATCGCCTCCGCGCTCCCTCGGGTAGGAGAGAGGGTGCAGGCGATACGGGATATCGTCAAGCCCCCTCGACGCCATCCGAGGGGGCGCTGAGACGACCCGGAGGGCGCCTTTCTGGCGCTTTCGGATGGCGTCGCGCGCGCCTAACGATACCCCATATCGCGTCGGCGCACGCTCCTGCCCGAAAGCACCCGAAAGGCGTCTCCATGGGTATCTATCGGCGCAGGTTGGTATTGGGTAGGGAAGAGGCAGATAGGGAATGAGAATATGCGGATAGAACGGTTGGGCGAAACTTTTGTGGCGCGGGTTCATGATTTGGATTTGTCCCAGCCACTGGACAATGAGACGTATGCCGCCCTTGACAAGGCTTGGTTTGAAAACCGCGTCCTGGCATTTTCCGATCAGACATTGACTGAACCGCAGCTGATGGCCATATCCAGCCATTTCGGGCCCTTGGAAAAGCACGTGCTGGAAAATTTTCACCACAATGCCTATCCGGAAATCCTCATGATCTCCACCGTGGTGGAGGACGACAAACCCATTGGCCTGGCCGATGCGGGAAGTTATTGGCATTCGGACGTGTCCTACAAGGCGGAGCCCTCCCGGGCCTCCACCCTGTACGGCGTCGAGGTTCCGGAAGCGGGCGGCGATACGCTGTTTTGTGACACTGCCGCCGCCTATGATGCCCTGTCGGACGAGATGAAGACGCGGTTGGAAGGGCTGAAGGCGGCCCACAATTATGATCAGCGCGAGCTTCAGGCCAGCACAAAGGGTATCCGCGGCGAATTGACCACCGCGCAAAAGGACCAGACGCCGGAGGTCCTGCACCCCGTCGTCCGCACCCAGCCGGAAACCGGGCGCCGCTCGATCTTCGTCAATCCAGGCTTTACCGTCCGCATTGACGGTCTGGCCGAGGACGCGAGCACGGCGCTGCTCGGGGAGCTGTTCGCCCATTGTCTTGAGGATCGCTTTTGCTATCGCTATCAATGGCAAAAGGGCGACCTTTTGGCCTGGGACAACGCAGTGACCATGCATCGGGCAACGGTGCTGGATTTGGCACCGGGTACGCGCCGAACCATGTGGCGCACCATTATCTCCGGCGATGCGCCAATTTGAATGACCACATGATCTTGTAGGAGTTGAAGATGCAGGAAACCCCCGAACATACTGAATTGCGGCGCACCGTCGCCAATATTGTCGCCAACGATATCAACCCCTTCGTAGATGAATGGGAGGCGGCGGAAATAATGCCGCTGCACGATATCTGCAAGAAATTGGGCCAGGCGGGGGTCTTGGGAATTTCCAAGCCGGCGGAATTCGGCGGCATGGATCTGGATTATTCCTTCGAAATTGCCTTCGCCGAGGAGATGGGCCACATCAAGGCGCAAGGCCCCTCGACCGCCATTGGGGTGCAGACCAATATGGCGACCCCAGCCCTGGCGGCCCATGGCAGTGACGAGTTGCGCCAGGAGTTCCTGGCCCCCGCCATCGCCGGCGACATGGTCGGCTGCATCGGGGTGACGGAACAGGGTTCGGGCTCGGATGTGTCCTCGGTCCGCTCTTTCGCCCGCAACGACGGCGACGATTACGTAATTTCCGGCAACAAGATGTTCATCTCCAATTCCATTCAGGCCGATTGGATGTGCATGTTGTGCAACACCGACGAAGACAATGGCCCCCACCGCAACAAGACCCTGATCATGGTGCCCATGAAGGCCAAGGGCATCTCGAAGCAAAAGTTGAAAAAACTCGGCCTGCTCTGCTCCGATACGGGCAACATCAATTTTGACGAGGTCCGCGTCCCCCAACGCTACCGCATCGGCGAAGAGGGCATGGGCTTCAAATATCAGATGGAACAGTTCCAGGAAGAACGCCTGTACGCGGTGGCGCGCACGGTAATCTTTCTCGAGGATGCGCTTGAGGAGACCATTGAATATGCCCGCCAGCGGGTCGCGTTCGGCCGGCCGATCCTGGACAATCAGGTGATGCATTACAAAATGGCCGAAATGCAATCGCAGCTGGAGGCGATCCGATCCCTGCTGTACCGCGCCACGGATTTGTACGTTGCGGGCGGCGAAGTGACCAAGCTGGCCTCCATGGCGAAATACCTGGCCGGGGTTTTGGCCGCCGAAATGCCCGGACAACTGCTGCAGTTCTGGGGCGGCCAGGGCTTCATGGCGGAAACCCGCATTTCCAGGGTGTTTCGCGACATGCGCCTGGTCAGCATCGGCGGCGGCGCCAGCGAGGTCATGTTGCAGATCGTCTCCAAGGAAATGGGCATCCTGCCCCGGCGGAGTTAGATCCGGTCATGAGCTTCGAAAACATCGACTATCAAGTTGGCGAGCGCATCGCGGTGATCGGCCTGAACCGACCCCCCGTGAATGCCTTGAGTTTGGCATTCGTCAACGAAGTCATCGCCGCACTGCGCCAGGCCGGCGCAGACGACAATGTGCGCGTGGTGGTCATCAAATCCTCTCTGGACGCGGTCTTCTGCGCTGGCCTTGATCTGGCGGTGGTCAAGGGCGTGGACAGCCAGGGCATGCGCGGCTTTCTCGAACGCCTGTATCTGGAATTGAACGATGTGCAATACCGCCTGGGCAAACCCTCCATCGCCGCCGTCCAGGGCGCCGCGCGCGCCGGCGGCATGACCATAACCGTTTCCTGCAACATCATCATCGCCGGCGAGAGCGCTACGTTCGGCTATCCGGAAATCAATGTGGGCCTGATCCCCGCCTTGCATTTTGTCCACCTGCCCCGTATGGCCGGCCGCCACCGGGCCTTTGAGTATCTCTTCACCGGCGATGATTTCGATGCCGCCACGGCCCAGGATCTCGGGCTTGTCAATCATGTGGTCCCCGACGGCCAGGTCATGGACAAGGCCATGGAACTGGCCCGAAAGCTGGCCGGCAAATCCCCCGTGGTGATGAAGCTGGGCCGGGATGCCTATATGCGCGCCATCGACACGGACTATCGCCGCGGCATCGAGAACGTGGCCGAGACCATGTGCAACGTCGTCGCCACGGAGGATTCCCGGGAAGGCCTGGCCGCTTTTATGGAAAAACGTCCGCCAAAGTGGCAGGAGCCTGATTGATGGGCCACATCCACGGCGTTGACGAACAGGCAACGCCGGACGACATGGTCCAAAAGGCACGGGATATGATCCCAACACTGCGGGCGCGGGCCAACGAGTGTGAAGCATTGCGCCGGCTTCCCGATGCCACGGTCCAGGACTTTCTCGATGCCGGATTTTTCCGCATTGTTCAACCTCGCCGGTTTGGTGGTTATGAATATGATCTGCCCACTCTGGTCCGTTGCATGATCCAAGTATCCCGTGGCTGCGGCAGCAGCGGCTGGGTGTTGAGCCTGACCTCCGCCCATACCTGGTGGGCGGCACAGTACGAGCCCGAGGGGCAGGAGGAATTGTTCGCCGACCATGGTGATTTGCGCTTCCCTCTAATATTTGCGCCGACGGGCAGGGCCGTTCCGGTGGCGGGCGGCTACGAATTGAGCGGGACCTGGAACTATGCCTCCGGCTGCGAACTGAGTAACTGGCTGGCCTTAAACGCCATTGTTCTGGACGATGAGGGGGGCAAGGCGCCGGCGGATTTGGTTGTTTGCATCATCCGCGACAGCGATTATGAGATCGTCGACAACTGGCATGTCATGGGATTGCGCGGCACGGGCAGCAAGCAGGCCGTCGTGAAATCGGTGTTTGTTCCCAAGCGTCGGGCATTGTCGCTTTACACCCTTGATGGGGCGCCTGCACCGGGACGGGTTCTGCACGAAAATCCCTTTTACGGCGGCCCGGCGTCGCCGGTGTTCTATGCCGAGATCGCGGCGGTGGCGGTGGGGATCGCGCGGGGCGCCATCGATGCGTTCAGGGAACGGGCCGCGACCAAAACAAACGCCTTCCAGCCCGGCGTCAAACTGTTTGAATACCCCGCCACTCAGCGGCGCCTGGCCGCCGCGACGGCTGAACTGGATACGGCGGAGGCCATGCTGATGCAACAGGCGCGGGCCTACATGGATCTGACGGCGGCGCGGGTGCCGCTGGGCGACACCGTGAGCCTGGAGGAACGCGCCCACATGCAGCTGCAATTGCAGCATTGCGTGGAGATGTCGGCCAAGGTGGTGGACAGGCTTTTCGTTGCCGGCGGCTCCTCGGCCATGAATGATGGCGAGGCCATGCAGCGCTGTTTTCGGGACATCCATGCCCTGCGCACCCATTATCTGATGGATGGCGATCGCTTGCGGGAAAATTGGGGGCGTCTGGCCTTTGATCTGGAGCCGTTGCAGCGGACGCCCGGTCTTTAAAGCTATACAAGTTTGTTCCGAGCCGCCCGTTCGGCGAGGCCAGTCAAACTGGAAATACTTTAGGAAAAATTGACGCTGTTCAGCAGTCCATGATTGTCCCAGCTGGGTTGTTGATCCTGTTGGATCACCTGATGGCCGCCGCTGCGCAGGCGCAGCCAGATCCAGCGGGGCACCAGTTCATTATTCAGATCGTTTAGGACCATGTCCGCATAGGCTTCCAAGGTTTCGCAGGGCTCTTGCGCGGCAACCTCGAAATATTTCGCCAAGGCTTCCGCCGCGATCACATCCCGGTCGGCGACATAGCGCAGATCGACGTGAATGGACCCGCCGCCCAGCCGCGTCGAGGTTGGCAAGGCGTTCGTGGATTTGGCCAAGTTCAAAATGGCTGGACGGGTTTCGGCCTGGCCAACGTGGATGTGCAATTGGGCCTGAATGCCGATCAGGACCTTGTCCTCGGATACCGAGGACACGGTTCTGTTGTACTTCGTCGCCAGATTATTTGAAAAGACCAAGCAGGCTGCGCGGGCCATAGGTGTTTTCGAACGGATATTGGAACTTTGGCCCATTGAACGGGAAGCCATGCTTCGCATCGTCGATCTGAAGATGAGCATGTGCGATTGGGACAATTATGAGGAAATCTGCCGCCAACAAATTGCCTAGATCAAGGCGGGCGGCGACAACGTCGATGTTTTTAATCTACAAGCCTTGCCCGTCGACTACGCTTTCATCGGCATGGCGGCCCGCCAAGCCGCCGAGAGATTGGCAAAGAAAGCCCGCAGTTTCATGGAAACCCGGCCCTTGGTTCATGCCGCCCCGCGCGGTGGCCGCATCCCGCGCCTCCGCGTGGCGCTCGAGGGCGCTCAGGACAATTCCCAGGTTTGACCAGACGGGCGCGCGTTCCGGCCATAGGTCGGACAGTTCCAAATACAGCGGTACGGCGTCCAGCAGGCGGCCCTGACCGACCATTTCATTGGCCCGCCGCCACAAGGATTCAGGATCGGATGAAAGCGCCGGTTTTGCTTGCTCGTCGATATACATGTCGGCTGAACATTGGCGGTATATGGTTAAATAAGTCTTCATGGGAAGGTATCCCTTGCAGCGCATGGATCGGCGCCTATATTGCCAGCCATGCTGGAAACCGACGCAATTGCCGAGATGATTTCAAGTGGCCTTCCCCTTGATGGCGTGGCGCCGGGCGCGCGTGTTGTCGTGGCCATGTCGGGGGGCGTGGATTCCTCCGTTTGTGCCGCCCTGTGCCAGCGCGCCGGCTATGAAGTCGTGGGCATTACGCTGCAGCTTTACGACCACGGCCAGACTGTCCAGCGCAAGGGGGCCTGTTGCGCCGGCGCCGATATTTATGATGCCAAGCAGGTCGCCGCGGGCCTTGGCATCGCCCATTATGTGCTGGATTACGAGGACCGCTTCCGCACCTCGGTCATCGACGAATTTGTCGATGATTATTTGGCCGGTTCAACGCCCATTCCCTGTATCCGGTGCAACCAAACAGTCAAGTTCGCCGACCTGCTGAAAACCGCCCGTGACCTTGATGCCGCCGCATTGGTCACCGGGCATTATGTGCGCCGGATCGAGGGGCAAAACGGTGTTGAAATGCATACCGCCGCTGATCCGCGACGGGACCAAAGCTATTTTTTGTTTGCCACCACCCAAGCGCAACTTAACTATTTGCGGTTTCCCTTGGGAGATTTGGCTGACAAGACCGCTACCCGGACCCTGGCCGAGGCGTTCTCCCTGCCCGTGGCGGCAAAACCAGACAGCCAGGATATCTGTTTCGTTCCGGATGGAAACTATGGCGCCCTGATTGAACGTTTGCGGCCCGGAGCGGCGGAGCCCGGTGCGCTTGTGGATCAGGCCGGTCAGGTTTTAGGCCAACATGACGGCATCATCCATTTTACTGTCGGCCAACGGCGCGGACTTGGCCTGTCCGGGCCCGAGCCGCTCTATGTTCTGCGTCTCGATGCCGCGACGCGTGAAGTCGTGGTTGGTCCCAAATCGGCCTTGGGACGGAATTTGGTCAATCTGACGGAGGTTAATTGGCTGGATCATCGGGCGCCATCGGGCGGTCGTTCGGTGCAGGCGCGGATCCGTTCCACCCATGGCGGCGCCGACGCGAAGCTGCGGGTGGGCAAAACGGATGCCGATGCGTCCCTGGCCGTCGAATTGATCGCCGCCGACGAAGCTATCGCGCCGGGGCAGGCCTGTGTTCTATATGACGGCGATCATGTATTGGGCGGCGGCTGGATCGCCCGGAATTAAGCCCTGATTGTTAATCAAAAATAAACCTGTTGGCACCATGTATGTAACAAATAGGTAACGCTATGCATGATTTCATAGCCTAATGAGGGCTGGCGCCATACTTAGCCGGTAACTGAGTTGAAAGAAAATCTTGCCTTGTTGTTTAGTGGCATGAGTGTGCTTGTCCTGGACGACAGCGAAAACATGTGCCGCATTCTGACCCGATTGTTGCGTTCATTCGGGTTTGAAGACTTCCGTTTCGCCGGCGATGGCCAGGAAGCCCTGAACCATTTGCGAGAGAGGAGCGTCGACCTGGCGATTGTGGACTGGCATATGGAACCACTGAACGGCATCGATTTTACCCGCCAGATGCGCTCCATGAAAACCAGCCCGGACCCGTATTTGCCAATCATACTTTTGTCCGGTTTCACGGAAATGGAACGCATACGCATTGCCCGGGACGCCGGCGTCAACGAGATTTTAACCAAGCCGGTATCACCCGAATCTCTCTATGGCCGATTGACTTCGGTCGTTCGCCAGCCCCGGCCTTACATTGAAACGGAGCAGTATTTCGGCCCCGACCGCCGCCGCAAGGAGGCAGCAAATTTCGCCGGGCCCTACCGCCGCCGCCGGGACAAGCGTCGCCCCACGATCTAGGGACCCGCAACACCAAACAGGTAATCGTATGAGTATTGCTAGCCAACATAAAATTATCCGGCCCGCCAACAGGCTGCACATCAAGGCCCGCATATACGATCTCAGCGTGTCGCAAATGATGGCCAACGCGCATCGGGTCATGGCCCTTATCGCCCAGAATTATTCCCAGTGGCTTTGCGCCGATCTTGACGGTCTATCGCGAAGCTTTGAGAACCTGTCCGCGGAACCGGGCAATGGCGACCATCGAAACGACCTGTTTCGAATATCCCACGATATCCGTGGTCAGGCGGCTTCGTTCGATTATGACCTGGCCAGCGATATCGCTACCTCTCTTTGCGGTTTTCTGGAGCGCCATGAGAAAATAGAAGAGGTACAGCTGAAAGTCGTCGAGGCCCATATCTCGGCCATCCGCGCCTACTTGCGGCAATCCTTGAAGGGCGATGGCGGGTCGGTCGGCCAGGAATTGATGGCGGAATTAAGCGGCCTAATTCAGCGCACCGAAGCGTCTTAACGCAAATTCTTCATCAACGGCAGCACTTCTTCGGCAAAGCGTGTGATCTGCCGGTCCCGGTCCTCGTAGGGCCCGACAAAATCCATGATGACATGGCGCACCCCGGCGGCGTGAAATTCCAACAGACGTTCCGCCACATCCCGAGGCGGGCCCAAGGCGCAATATTTCTTGGCGGCCTCGCGAAAATCCATGGCGTAGCGGACGCTCAGAGTTTCCGTCGCCTTGTCCAGGGCGCTCTCATAGGTGTCGTCGACGGTGGCGAACAGCAAATGGCCGGTGCCGAAGGGCCGGTCGGGCAGTGCCGCCGCGGCGTCCTGGATGCGGTGCAGGGAAGATTGGTACATCTCCGGCGTCACCACATATGAGAGCCAGCCGTTGGCGATTTCACCGGCCCTGCGCAATGCCGCCGCCGAGCGGCCGCCGCACCAGATCGGCGGGCCGCCGGTCTGGCGGGCAGGCGGTGACATGCTCAATTCCGGGAAGGCGAAATGCTTGCCTTCGTGGGAGACCGGCAGGCCGGTCCACAATTTGCGTAATACTTCAATGCCCTCGCTCAAACGCGCGCCCCGTTCCGAGGGATCGACGCCCGCGACCTGGAAATCGGTCTTGAATTCGCCCCCGACGCCGACCCCCATGATCAGTCTGCCGTTTGACAGATGGTCCAGGGTCGCGGCCTGTTTCGCAACCGGGCCGGGATGGCGCAAGGGCAGAAGGTAGACGCCGATGCCCAGCTCCAACCGGCTGGAATAGGTCGCCGCCTGGGCCAGTTGGATGAAGGGATCGAGGATGGGAATGGCGAAAGACAGATGATCGCCGACCCAGAGGGAATCATATCCCAGGCCGTCGATCATTTCGACCATGGCGCGGCCATCCGCCTCGTCCGGCAGCCATAACCCGGTCGTCGGTTCGGTCCGCCGATGGATGGTCTGGACGCCGAATTTGAGGCGGTTGTCGAGGTTCAAAGTCATGTGTGTTGTCTACTTCATTAGCTGCTTATTTATTCAGGGGGCAGAAACTGGTGGGGTTCATTAGCACATTTTGCTGTTCCACCAGGGCGCCCAATTCGGCGGAGGCCTTGGTATAAGCCAGCCAATCCGGATCGGCCCACAGGGCGGCGCGCTTGGCTTCGCGGTCACCGGCGTCCTCGTAGACCCAAATGTGCATGTATTGATTGGGGTTCCCCGTCTCCGTCTTCAGATAAGCCAGTGGCTGCCCAAGGTTGCGGGATTGCGGAGCAAAACCCTTCTCCGCATAAAGATCCAGATGTTTGGCGATGGTGCCGGGGCGGCAGGTGTAGGTGCGAACATCGAGAAGCATGGCGTATTCCTTTAAATTGGGGTCTTGAGTTCGAGGATTCGAATGCGGGCAGTCTACGCTATCCGCGGGGGAAATGCCTATGGCCGTAATAAGTTGCTTCCTAAAAAGTTGGCATCTAATTAATAGTATGCTAATCAATTTTATGTAGACAGTCTTGGATGTGATGGTCGCTTGTCCGGTTGGCCAGCAAAATTGTAGATGACATGCCCCGATGATTGACGGCGAAAATGATGATCCGCGCGATCAATTCGGCTATCGGCTTAGCCGTTTGGCCCGATCCTGGCGATCGCGTCTTGATGAAAAGATGCGGCCCCATGGTCTGACCCAGGCACGTTGGATCGTCATGATGCATTTACGCCGAGGCGGCGACGGTTTCCAGCAAAAGGCGCTGGCGAACTTCGTCGGTATCGAAGGGCCGACCCTGGTGCATATCCTGGACAACCTGGAAAAGCAGGTTTTGATTGAACGCCGCCCCGACCCCTCCGACCGCCGGGGCAAGACCGTGCATTTAACGGCTGAAGGCTGGCGTATGATCGAAGTGCTGGATGGCGTCGCGGCTGAAGTCAGGCTCGAAAATTTGGCGGGCATCAACGATGCGGACCTGAACCATTGCCTGACGGTTTTTGAACGCATCGAGGCGCACGTGAATAATGCCGCGGGCGCCGATGCCACGGCGGCGAAAGAGGAATTAGAAGTATCACAAACGGCAGGATCGGATTGATCAGGTGAACGACAAATCGACCACCCAGCGGCTGTAGCCACTGGGTGACAAGCAGACCAACCCGGAAACCAATTCCGACAGTGGTGCCGGCGCCTCCGCCAATGCGACCGCCGGCCCTG